>CAYHRK010000224.1:0-5829 GCA_964358795.1 uncultured Vicinamibacterales bacterium | reverse complement strand
TGGTGCCGTTGGCACTGGCGACCCGCCGTCTCGCACGAGCCGACGTCTGACCTAGTACCTAAACAAGTAGCTCACCTTCACGAACAACTGGCGGGCCACCGGCGATGCCGGCGTGTCGCGTCTGCTCCACGGCCCGTCCGGGCCGATCCCCGGCGTCGCATTGTCGTACGCGTCCGTATAGCCCACATACAGCGCCGTCCACGGATTCACCAGGTAGGTCAGCAGCACATCCGCCCGCAGGCCCTCCTCGTGCTTCAGATCAACAAGAGAGTGATTCGGGGACACGCGCTCGTAGTCCACGATCGCCCGCAGCGACAGTTCGCGCGTGAACTGGTACGTAGCCCGAGTGCGGAGGATGTGGTTGGTGAAGATGCTGCCCGAGGCCGTGCCCGCCGGCGTGACCACCGGCGCGCGAGTCGACAGGCGCGTGAACAGGTAGGACTGGTCGAGCCTCAACCGGGGTGAAGGCTTCACGGTGAGGCCGGCTTCGATGCTCTCGCCATTCGCCAGAAACGGCCGCATGCCGGGTCCGGGGTAGTAGTTGATCTCGGTGCCTCGTGTGTAGCGTCCGTTCAGACGCAGCCACCGCAACCACTCCGTCGAGGCGCGTGCGCGGAACCTGTGCCGGCGGAACTCAATGTCTTCGAAGCGCTCGAACGCCCTGCTGATTTCGAAGCCGAGTTCCGTCTGACCCGGGAATTCCAAGTCGAAGCTGGGCGCCAGGCTCCAGTCTTCAACGTCGCCGGCATGATTCCAGATGACCTCCGATTTCAGCTCCGGTCCGAAGCTCAACAACCGGCTCTTCTCCGGCCGCCACGTATAGCCAACATCGTGGCCGGTCTGCCGGATGTCCACCCGCGGAATGTACCCCACCAGAGAACGGAAGCCGGGGCCGCGGTCGATGTAGCGGCCGTTGTACGTGAAATGGCGGCTTTCGCGCGAGAGGCCGGCATACACGAGCGCGCCGTTCAGGTCTTCCCCATCGGCGCTGACGGTATGGCTGTGGGCCACCTGGCCCGTGGCAAACCAGTTCGCCGTCAGCTTGACGCGCGCATCGGCACCGACCACCAGATTGGACCTCGATCCGAACTGGCGATCGGTCATCATGATGCCGATGTTCGACTGGTCGCCGAATTCACGCTGCAGCCGCGCTACGCCAATCCCCGCCCGCTTGTTCCAGAGGGGATCGTCCACCATCACCGCGTGGCCCGGCTGCCGGTCGTTGATCCCCAGTCCGGCAATCGTCCAACTCCCCGCTTTGCCGGTGATGCGCGCGCCCACGCCAGGGTCGGCCACGCGTCTCGAGAAGAACAGGCGTTGGGGCGTGTCAAAGAACCCCGCGTTCTCGATGAAGAACGGCCGCTTCTCCGGAAAGAACACTTCGAATCGCTGGTTCACCGTCACTTGAGGTTCGTCGGATTCAACCTGGCTGAAATCCGGATTGGCCGTGACGTCCACGGTGACCGAGTCGCGCAACACCATCTTTCCATCGATGCCTGCTCGCCCGGCCCGATCCATCTCCTGGATCCCGTCGTCGTTGCGGAAGCGGGCCGCCGCGAACGTGCCGTACGGGATCGCCTGGAGGTTGCGTCCGGGCGAAATGCCTTCAAGTCCCTCCAGCGTGGCGAACTGCTGCGCAAACCCGGCGACCTTCCGCGTAATGTGCGGCCAGAACGAGGTCTCGTTGTTCGCGGGCACGAGCGTGACAACGGCGAACCCCCAGCGCTGTGCGGGCGCCGAGGTGAACCGCAAGCTCTTGAACGGAATGGCCATCAGCACCACGAATCCGTCTGGTGTCAGCCGCCCCGACGAGTGCCAGATCGTGTCGAAACTCCAGTCATCGTGCCGACCTTCGGTGGAAATGCCGTCCATCTGCACACCCAGCGGGTTCGTGATAAACGAGTACGCCCGGCGTTGATCGTGAAAGGTGTCGATCATGATACCGACGATATCGTCGCCGATGATGGCCTCACGCTTCGTCAGGTGGGCCCGCACCTTCGACCTGTCCTGCTTGCAGATGAAAACGACGTACAGGTTGCGCGTGTCGTAGGACACGTACACGTCGGTGGGCATGCTGGTGGGTGTCCCGTCACCAGGCTCGCGCTGCACCAGGCCCGTAATGTGCGCGCCGGGCGGAATCGACTGACCATCCAGATATCGATCGATCACGGGCGGATCGCTCACGCGAGGGATGGTCACGGCCGGCGGCTGGGCCGCCGCTGTTCCGGTGTGCATGGCGCAGATCGTGACGACGGCCAGAACAAGTCGGCGCATACGATGTCAATCCTGTGCTGAAGACCGGACCTGGAGGGAAGGCGCGGCCAGAGGAGGCGCTGTTCCCTACTACGCGCGGCAGGCCGAAGTCGTTTCACCGCAGCCGTATTGGGCTGCCCCGCCCATCCGCGTTATGATCATCGCCACATGAGTCAGGATATCGATCGGTTTCTAAAAACGGCGCCCATGTTCCGCAGGCTCGGCCCCGACGACCGTCAGCGGTTGGCATCGGTCGCGCGGCTCCACCAGTTCACCCGCGGCGAGACCATTTTCTCGGAAGGGAGCACGCCTGACTGCCTGTGCGTCATCGTAACCGGCCGCGCCAAAATCTGCAAGATGACGGCGGCCGGCAAGGACGTCATCCTGGAAATCCTCGGTGCCGGAGATCCGCTTGGCGCCGCGGTCGCCTACGAAGGCCGTCCCTACCCGGCCTCGGCCATTGCAATCGAAGACACGACGGTCGTGCTGGTGCCGCGCCAGTCGTTCTTTGCGCTGCTCGAGCAGCATCCGTCGTTGGTGCGCGGCCTGCTGGCTGGTCTCACTCATCGGCTAGTGGAACTGACCAACCGGGTGGCCGAGCTGACAGGCGGACGCATCGAACCGCGGTTTGCCAGGCTATTCCTCAAACTCGCTCAGGAACAGGGCCGGCCCGGCCACGGTGGACTCTTCATTCCCGTCGCCCTCTCCCGCCAGGAACTTGCCGACCTCACCGGCACGACGATCGAAACGTGCATTCGCATCATGAGCCGATGGGGCAAGCAGAACATTGTCCGTACCGAAAAAGACGGTTTCATTCTGCTGGATAAACATGAGCTGGACACGCTGGCGCTAACGTGAGCCATCCCGCGCCGACCGAACCCCATGGAACTTCCGGCTCGGGACACTAGGCCGATCGTGCGATAATGCGATCATTGGGCACAGTTGGTGGATGTGCTCGTCGTCTAGGCCTGTCGCGCCGCAGGCGTGGCCGGCTTCCCCGCGTGTTCCCAGCTATCCCTTCGATACCGTTCGACGGGATCCGCGCGTCCGGAGGAATCCTTGAAGAAGTCAACGCGCGCGTCGTCTTCGGCCGACTCATCCTTGTTGCGTGCCCGAACCGTGGCACCGGCCAGGAAGCCCGCAGGCCGCCAACGGGTTGCGCCACCGGCTGCACGTCGTGCCGGCTCCTCAACCTCGTTGATGACGCTGCACGAAGGCATCATTTACGGACCGGTGCGTTCCAGGCGTCTCGGCCGGTCGCTGGGCATCAACCTGACGCCGGCCCACGTCAAGCTGTGTTCCTTCAATTGCTCGTACTGCCAGTACGGCTGGTCCGAACAATCAGGGCGCCGAACGCCGGCGCTTGAGAACTGGCCGAGTCCCGCCAGTGTGGCCAAGGCCGTGAGCGCGGCCCTTCGGGCGCTGCACGAGAAGGGGGAGACGCTCGATCGTCTGACCCTGGCCGGCCACGGCGAGCCCACCATGCATCCTCAGTTTCGTGAGGTGGTCGCCGCCCTGCGGAAGGTGAGGGATGATCTGGCCCCCGGCCTTCCGATTGCCGTGCTGTCGAACGCCAGCACGCTGGATCGCGCCGATGTTCGCGCAGGCCTGGCCGACGTTGATCAGCGATTCATGAAACTCGATGGAGGCGATGCGGCCACTGTGCGGGCCATCAACGGTGCAACCGTGCCGTTTGACGCGATTGTCAAAGGGCTCGGCTCGATCAAGGACGTCGTGATCCAGTCGATGTTCGTCAAGGACCGATCCGGCCGCGTGGACAACACGAGCGATCGCACGCTAATCGCCTGGGTGTCGGCCCTTCAGCAGATCCATCCGCAAGCGGTGCATGTGTATACCCTTGACCGCGCTCCGGCATTTCCGTATCTGCAACCGGTGTCAGCCGCACGGCTGCGCGAGATTGCGCAGCGCGTCAGACTGGCGGGAATCACCTGCGAGGTCTTCGGAGTGCCGGAGGTCCGGCCAGCGGGGCAAGCCTATTGCGGGGGTGACGAAACACGTGCTTCATCCGGTACGATGAAGCCTATGGAAGATGTCTAGGCGGCTTGAAGCACGGTCTCGTGGCGTGTCAGGCGAACGTCTTCTCGAACCAGGGCCCTGCCGGGCCGTCGCCAAACGCCGCGTACCCGCGGAGGCGTAAGAGCGTGGCGGCACACGCCGCCCGCGGGAGCAACAGGAGGCGGCGGGTGCCGCCAGCGAGGCAGGCCAGTTCGAGCGCATCGAGCAGGCCGCCGACGATCTCGTCGGTACCGCAGGCCGAGTCCGGTTCCACGACCATCTCGTACACCCGTACCTCACGATCGGTCCGTTCGTAGGCCACCAGCCCAACCACCCGGTTGCCACACATCGCCAGGATGCGCCCCCCCTGATCGAGGCGATTGCGCCGGGCGGCGGTCAGCCGCTGGCCGCGAAACAGGCGACGGAGGTCTGGCGTGGCTGGCCCGCCGGCGTCCGGGCCGAGCACCCGGAACTGCATCGGCGCGGCCGTCGGTGGGCGGGCGTAGTGCGTTCCGGTCGTCACGAACCGGTCTACAGCAACCTGGATGCCAGATGGCACACCCGGCTCTAACGCCCGTTATTACAGGCTTTCCAGGGGGGAGGGCGGCGAGACACCCGAGCAATGGCGGCTTTTCGGCGGATACGCCGATCGGTCGTCACTCGCTTGTTTCGAGGTGACCGAGGCCGAGTTTCTTAATGCGATCGCCCAGGGTGGAGCGCTTGATGTTGAGAAGTTCAGCAGCCTTCGACTTGTTCCCGCCACTCACCTTCAGCGCCCAGCTAATCAGATTCGACTCCACTTCCTTGAGCCGGTCGTCCAGTGAAATCGCGGATGGATGGCTATGGGTCTCGACGATCGGCTCCTGATCTCGGGCGTACTTGTGGAACAACACGGACACCGGGACGCATCCCACACGCACGGTGTCGCAAGTGCAGGTCTGGGCAATGCGTTCGCAGGCATTCTCGAGTTCGCGCACGTTGCCCGGCCACGGGTACCGCATAAACGCCTGCTGCACCGCCGACGCCACCTCGCGAGGTTCCTCGCTCCGCTGCCTGAAGTACCGCTTGATGAAGTGATCCATCAGGATCGGGATGTCCTCGCGACGTTCCCGCAGCGGCGGCAGGTTGATCGGTATCACATTGAGGCGGTAGAACAGATCGTCGCGGAATTTCCCTTCGTTCACCAGTTGCTTCAGATCGCGCTTGCTGCCGGTCACCACCCGCACATCGATTGGAATGGTTCGCGATCCACCCAACCGCTCGATGGTCCGGTTCTGCAGGACGCGCAGCAGCTTCACTTGCATCGACATCGGCACGTCATCGATGTCGTCGAGGAAGAGCGTGCCCCCCTGCGCCATCTCGAAGCGGCCCGGCTTGTCCTTGATCGCGCCGGTGAAGGCGCCGCGCTCGTGCCCGAACAGCTCCGACTCGATCAGGTTCTCGGAGAAGAGCGCGCAGCTCACGGCGACGAACGGCTGGTGCCGGCGGCTGCTCGAGTGGTGCAGCAGGTTGGCGATGACCTCCTTGCCGGTCCCGCTCTCGCCGGTGATGATCACGCTG
>CAYHRK010000223.1:0-5845 GCA_964358795.1 uncultured Vicinamibacterales bacterium | reverse complement strand
AGCGCGACGGCCTCGATGGCCATCACGCAGTACGGTCCGCGACAGTACGCGACGACGTCCCGGTCCTTCGGCAGTTCGGCGAGTCGCTTCTTCAGCTCGGCAAGTGGAACAGAAAGCGCGCCAGGGATGTGGCCAGCCTGAAATTCCTCGGGCGGACGGACGTCGAGGAGAGACCTTTCTTTTCGGTTTCGACGAGCCGGGCCGCTCGCAGAACCTGCAGGTGCTGCGAGGCATTCGCGACGCTGATCGCGACCTGGTCGGCAAGGGTTTCGACGGTCCGTGGTCCTTGGCACAGCAGGTCGAGGAGCTCCAATCGCTTGGGTGCCGACACGGCCTTGCCGAGGCGTGAGAATTGTTCGTAGACGGCGTCTTTGAAACGGCGACTGGCAACAGTCATCTTACTGCTAATCAATTGACCACTTGAATATCACGAGGCCGGATACCGGGTCAAGGACGAAACGCCCGACGTGCGACAAGAACCTTGGCGCGCCCGAGCCTGCGACCTCGGCTTGGAACGTCGGTGGATCGCGAAGCCCTCTGCCTATTGACATCCACGGTCCTTCTTGCTGAAGTACGGACTTTCGGGGGCGGCCCTTTCCGGGGTCGCCCAGGCATCCTCGTTGGGTTCCGGTTCGACGAGCGGACGGTTTCGGACCGCTCACCATCGGCCGGGGCATGGATAAGGCCCTCCACCGTCTGCTTCAGGCGGCTTCGCGCCCAGAGTGGGGACGCGCGGCTGCGGATCGCGAGATCAACATGGCCAAGATTCGACCCTTCCGCGCGTTGAGGCCCCAGCCGTCGCTGGCCTCGACCATTGCAGCCGTTCCCTACGATGTCGTCAACACCGAGGAGGCGCGTGCCCTGGCGGCCGGCAACGACCTCAGCTTCCTCCATGTGTCGCGGGCCGAAATCGATCTTCCCCCCGACACCAATCCCTACGCCGACATCGTGTACCGGACGGCCGCCGAGCGTTTCGCCAGGATTCGCCAGCACATGGTCGAGGAGCGAGAACCAGCGCTGTACTTCTACAAGTTGCGCATGGGCACGCACGAACAGACCGGCCTGGCGGCGGGCTACTCCCTCGACGAATACGACGCGGACCTCGTGAAGAAGCACGAGAAGACGCGCCGCGACAAGGAAGACGACCGCACGCGGCACATCACGGAACTGCGTGCGCAGACGGGTCCTGTCTTCCTGACCTATAAAGCCTCGGCGGCGGTTGATGCGGTGGCCGCGCGGGCAGCACGAACGCCACCGCTCTACGACATCGTTGCGCCCGATGGCATCACGCACACCGTGTGGAAGGTCACCGGCGCCGACTTGCAGCAAGTGGTCGACGCGTTCGGCCAACTGCCCGCCGTGTACATCGCCGATGGCCATCACCGCGCGGCCAGCGCCGCCCGTGCCCGCAAGGCACTCGTGCGCGAGACCGGACGCGACGGAGTGGTCGAGGCCGACTGGTTCCTGGCGGTGGCGTTTCCCGACAACCAGACGCAGATCCTACCCTATAACCGCGTGGTGAAGGATCTAGCTGGCCTCTCGCCAGAGGCGTTCGTGCAGAGGGTGAAGGCACGCTTCCCGGTGCGCGACGGCGGGCCGGCCGCGCCCGCGAAGAAGGGCGACGTGGCGATGTATCTGGGCGGATCGTGGTTCACCATCGAGGTGAGTGCGCGAGCCGGCACCGATGTGATCGGCGCGCTTGATGTCAGTATCCTCCAGGATCAGTTGCTCGACGCAATCCTGAAGATCGCCGACGTGCGCACGGACAAACGGATCGACTTCGTGGGCGGCATCCGCGGCACGGCCGAACTCGAGAAACTGGTGACGAGCGGCAAGGCGGCCGTCGCATTCTCGCTGTTCCCGGTGAGCGTAGGCCACCTGATGGGCATTGCGGACGCGGGCCAGATCATGCCGCCCAAGTCCACCTGGTTCGAGCCGAAGCTGAGGGATGCCTTGTTGATACATCTGATCTAGGGGCAATACTGTTCACATAACGTCACCCCGGTGAAAACCGGGGTCCAGTGTGGTCACCCTGACTGGATTCCGGGTTCCGCTGCGCGGCCCCGGAATGACGGCAGGGTGCTAACTGAACGGCATTGGATCTAGGGGTGAAAAGGGGTCTCTGATGAAAGTCCTGATAGCGGACAAGTTCGAAGAAAGCGGCATCGACGCGCTGCAGCAACTCGGCGTCGAGGTGCTCAATCAACCCGACCTGAAAGACGCGGCGCTGGCTGACGCGCTGGCGGCGACACAGGCCGACGTGCTGGTGGTGCGGTCCACCAAGGTGACGGAGGCGATCCTCGAAGCCAGCACGCTCTCGCTGGTCGTGCGAGCCGGGGCGGGCTACGACACCATCGACGTGAAGGCCGCCTCCAGGCGCGGCATCTACGTGTCGAACTGCCCAGGCAAGAACTCCATTGCCGTGGCCGAACTCGCCTTCGGCCTCATATTGGCGCTCGACCGACGGATTCCCGACAACGTGGCCGACTTGCGCGCCGGCAAGTGGAACAAGAAGGAGTACTCGAAATCCCGCGGTCTCCACGGACGCACGCTCGGCATCCTGGGCTTTGGCAGCATCGGGCAGGCGATGGCCAAGCGCGCCCAGGCGTTCGGCATGAACCTGGCCGTCTGGAGCGAGATTGGCGTGGAGGTTGGCCGCGACGGCCTGCCAATCGACATGCCCCTCCTGGTGCCTGTGCGCCCATCGTCGGGCTACCAGTTCGAGCCAGCCGTGCGGGTGTTCGACACGCCGGCGGAGGTGGCAGAGAACTGTGATGTCCTGAGCGTGCACGTGGCGCTCAACGACAAGACGCGCGGCCTGCTCACTGCCGACGTCTTCAACCGACTGAAGCCCGGATCGTTTGTGATCAATACCGCGCGCGGCGAGGTCGTGGACTACAAGGCGCTCGAGGCAGCCGTGAAAGAGCGGAACCTGCGCGTGGCGCTTGATGTGTACGCGAAGGAACCGGCCACGCCGACCGGCGATTTCGTCGACCCGATCATTCTGCTCCCTGGCGTGTACGGGACGCATCACATCGGCGCATCCACCGACCAGGCGCAAGAGGCGGTCGCCACCGAGACGGTGCGAATCGTTCAGACCTACATCCAGACGGGCCGCGTGCCGAACGCGATCAACCTGGCCCGCAAGACGCCAGCCACGCACGTGCTGGTGGTACGGCACCGCGACCAACCAGGCGTCCTGGCGCACGTGTTCGACCGCCTGCGCGAGGCGAAGCTGAACGTGCAGGAAACCGAGAACATTATTTTCGCCGACGCCGAAGCGGCCGTGGCTCGGGTCAGTCTTGAAGGCGAGCCGCCGGCCGACGTGGTGGCGGCCATCAAGTCCGGGAACCCGCACGTGCTCGACGTGCACATCGTCGCGATGAACTAGAGAGGAGACCCCATGGCATCCACACCACGCGTCTTCAACTTCGCCGCCGGCCCGGCGGTGCTGCCCGTGCCCGTGCTCGAAGAGGCCCAGCGCGATCTGGTCAGCATGCCCGGCGTGGGCATGTCGATTCTGGAGATGAGCCATCGCGGCAAGTTCTTCGAACGCGTCATTGCACAGGCTGAGGCCGACATCCGCACGCTGGCCGGCATCCCGGCGAACTACCACGTGCTGTTTCTGCCGGGCGGCGCCAGCCTGCAGTTCTCGATGGTGCCGCTCAACTTCCTGCCGCGCGACGGATCGGCCGATTACATCGTGACCGGCGCCTGGTCGCAGAAGGCGGTGAAAGAAGCGAAAAAGGTCGGCGGCGTCAGTATTGCCGCCACGACCGAGAGCACCAACTTCAGCCGGGTGGCGCGGCAGGACGAACTGAAGCTGAATCCGAAGGCCGCCTTTGTGGCCTTTACGTCGAACGAGACGATTCACGGTGTCGAGTTCAAGTACGTGCCAGAGACCGGAAGCGTGCCGCTGGTGTGCGACACGTCATCCGACATGTTCAGCCGCCCGATCGACGTGGCGAAACACGCGCTGATCTATGCCGGGGCGCAGAAGAACATCGGTCCGGCAGGCGTCGTGCTCGCGTTTGTCCGCGACGAGTTCCTGAAAAGCCGCATCGACGATCCGAAGCTGCCGACGATGTTGAACTATGCGATTCATGCAGAGAACAAATCGCTGTACAACACGCCGCCCGTGTTCGCCATCTACATCATGGGCCTCGTGATGAAGTGGCTCATCGGCATCGGCGGGCTCACCGCCATCGAGACGATGAACGAGCGCAAGGCCGGGAAGCTGTACGCCGAGATCGATCGCACCGGCTACTACAAGGGACACTCGGACAAGGATTGCCGGTCGCTGATGAACGTCACCTTCAGGTTACCCAGCGAGGAACTGGAGGCGAAATTCGCCAAGGACGCGAAGGCCGCCGGCCTCGACGGGTTGAAGGGCCATCGTTCGGTTGGCGGCATGCGTGCGTCCATCTACAACGCGTTTCCCGAGGACGGCGTGGACGCGCTGGTGCAGTTCGTGCGGGAGTTTGAAGCTCAGAACGGCTAGGCGCGGCCCTATCGGCGTTTCTTCAAGAACGGCTTCAGCACGTCCATCAGGTCGGGCTTGCCGATTTCCTGCAGCTCGTAGCTCACGCGCGCCGTCGGCTTCTTGATCGTGATCAGCCGATTCAAGTTGATCGGCGTGCCGATGATCACCGTATCGCAGGGCGTTCGGTTGATCGTCGTTTCGAGATCCTTCACCTGTTTATCGCCGTAACCCATAGCTGGCAGCAGCGTGCCGATGTCGGGGTACTTCTTGAACGTCTGCGTGATCGTGCCGACGGTGTACTTCCGGGGATCCACGATCTCGGCTGCGTTGAACTTGCCGGCGGCCACGATGCCCGCGCCGAACTTCATCTCGCCGTGGGTCAGCGTGGGGCCATCCTCGACGACCAGCACCCGCTTGCCGGTGATGCGTTCGGGGTGGTCCACGGTGATTGGCGATGCGGCCTCGATCACGCAAGCGGTGTTGTTGACGCGGCGGATATTCGCGCGCAACTTGTTGATGTTGGCGATGTCGGCCGTGTCCACCTTGTTAATGATGACGACATCGGCCATCCGGAGGTTGGTTTCGCCCGAGTAGTACGACAGCTCGTTGCCCACCCGCAGCGGATCGGCCACAACGACGTGGAGGTTGCTGCGATAGAACGGCGTATCGTTGTTGCCGCCATCCCACAGAATCACGTCGGCTTCGGCCTGCGCCTGAGCCAGAATGTCGCCGTAATCCACGCCCGCGTAGATGATCGTGCCGCTCACGATGTGCGGCTCGTATTCCTCGATTTCCTCAATCGTGCAGTCGTGCTTCTTCAGGTCGGCAATCGATCCGAACCGTTGCACGCGCTGCTTCTCCAGATTGCCATAGGGCATCGGGTGACGAATCGCGGCCACGGTGAGGCCGGCCTGGCGCAGGATGGCGGCAATGCGGCGCGTCGTCTGGCTCTTGCCCGATCCGGTTCGAACCGCGCAGACGGCAATCACCGGCTTGGTGCTCTTCAGCATCGTCGCTTCCGCGCCGAGCAGCCTGAAATCGGCACCGGCGGCGTTGACGATCGAGGCCCGATCCATCACGACGTTGTACGGCACATCGCTGTAGGAGAAGACCACCTCGTTCACTTTGTGCCCGCGGATGATCTGCTCAAGGTCTTCCTCGGCCATGATCGGGATACCCTTCGGATACAGCGTGCCGGCAAGCGACGCGGGGTAGCGCCGGCCATCGATGTTGGGAATCTGCGTGGCCGTGAACGCGACGACGTCGTAGCGGGGATTGTCGCGATAGACGACATTAAAATTATGAAAGTCGCGCCCGGCGGCGCCCATGATGACGGTCTTGATCGGTTTCATGATGACCTCA
>CAYHRK010000222.1:0-5873 GCA_964358795.1 uncultured Vicinamibacterales bacterium | reverse complement strand
CGCAGGAGAAGCTGGATTACGCGACGCTCGTGAAGATCCAGGACGAAGGTCTCAATCGTTCCCAGGTGATGGATCAGGTCTTCTGGCTCTCCGAGGTCTACGGGCCGCGCCTGACCGGATCACCGGGCATCAAGCAGGCGGGTGACTGGGCCGTCAAGCGGCTCACCGAGTGGGGGCTCGCAAGCGCCCATCAGGAAAAGTGGAAGTTCGGCAAGGGCTGGTCGCTGCAGCGGTTCACCGCGCACATGGTCGAGCCGCAGATCCAGCCGCTCATCGGGTTCCCCAAGTCGTGGACGCCGGGGACCAACGGCCCTGTCACGGCCGACGTCGTCCGCGTGGCGATCCGTTCCGAGGCGGACTTCGAGACGTATCGCGGCAAGCTCGCCGGCAAGATCGTGCTGACGCAGCCGGTGCGCGAGGTCAAGATGCTCGAAGGCCGGATCACCTGGCGGATGGATGACGAGATGCTGGCGGAAGCCGAGACGATGCCCGTGCCGGCGCCGCAGGCATCCGCCTCGCGGCCGAGCGGGCCGAGCCTGCAGGACAAGATCAACCAGTTCCTGCTCGCCGAAGGTGTCGTCGCCGCCTTCGACCGCGGCAGCGACGCCTCCACCGTCGCCATGGGCGGCATGGAGAACCTGTCGGCGATGACGCCGCGCACCGACGGCGGGACGGTCTTCGTGATGAGCGGCGGTCCGCGCGACGAGAACGCGGGCACGGTCGTGCCGCAGGTCACGCTGGCCGTCGAGCACTACAACCGGATGGTCCGCCTGCTCGAGCGGAAGATCCCGGTGAAGGTGGAGCTGAACATCCAGGCGCAGTTCCACGACGAGACCGACGCGAACGGCTTCAACGTGATCGCCGATTTGCCCGGCACGGATGCGTCGGGCGAGATGGTGATCCTCGGCGCGCACCTGGACAGCGGGCACTCGGCGACGGGTGCGACCGACAACGGCACCGGTGTGGCCGTGGTCATGGAAGCCGTGCGGATTCTCAGCGCGATCGGCACGAAGCCGCGCCGCACGATCCGCGTCGCGCTGTGGGGCGGCGAAGAGCAAGGCTATGCGGGCGCGCGGGCGTACGTGCGCGACCATCTGGCCGACACGAAGACCATGCAGCTCAAGCCGGAGCACGGCATGGTGTCGGCGTACTACAACCTCGACAACGGCGCCGGGAAGATCCGCGGCGTCTGGATGCAGGGGAACCTGGCCGTCACGCCGATCTTCAGCCAGTGGATCGACCCACTGCGCGTCTTCGGTGTGAGCACGCTGTCACCGAGGATCGTCAGCGGATCCGACTACGTGGCCTTCGACGAGGTGGGGGTCCCGGCGTTCCAGTTCATCCAGGACCGCCTGGAGTACAACTCGCGCACCCACCACTCGAACATGGACGTCTACGACCGGGTGCAGCGGGACGATCTGGTCCAGATGGCCGTGGTCGTCGCCAACTTCGCATACAACACGGCCATGCGCAGCGAGAAGCTGCCTCGCAAGCCCCTGCCGGCGGCACGCTGAATCATGACCAACGCCGATCTGATCGTGACGATCCTGAGGGACGCGGGCGTCCGATACGGCTTCGGGATCCCCAGCGGCAACGTGCTCCCGCTTCTCGAGGCCATGCGCAGGGGCGGCATCGAGTTCGTGCTCACGGCGCACGAAGGGTCGGCCGGCTTCGCCGCCGCCGTGTTGGGGCGGGTGGCGGGCGCGGCGGGGGTGTGCCGGGGGGCCATGGGCCCCGGCGCGACGAATCTGACGACCGGTGTCGGGTGCGCCTGGCTGGATCGCTCGCCGCTGGTCGTCGTCACGTGCAACGTGCCCACCCATCAGCTCGGGCACCGCGTCCAGATGGTCATCGACCACCACACCCTCTTCCGGCCCCTCACCAAGGCGACCTGCCCGTTGCCGAGCGGCCGCGTGGCCGCGACGTTGCACGAGGCCTTGCGCCTGGCCGTCAGCGAGCCGACCGGTCCCGTGCACCTGGATCTGCCCGAGGACGTGTGTGTCGCCGCGGCCACGGAGTCGCCACTCCCGCCGCCGAAAGGCTCGCGGCTGCCAGCCGCGCCCGACACGGACATCGAGCGATTGGGGCAGCGCCTGCACGCCGCGCGGCGTCCGGTTGCCGTCATCGGCGCCTCGACGCGGCGCATGAGGAACCCCGATCTCCTCCGCGCGTTCGTCGAGACACACCAGATGCCGTTTGCCTCGACGACCATGGCGAAAGGGATGATCGACGAGGACCACCCGCTCTCGATCGGCTGCATCGAGCGCGCGCGGCGACAGGTCCAGCGGCGATTCCTGCGCTCGGCGGATCTCATCGTCGGCCTCGGCTACGACGTGATCGAGGTGGAGTACGAGCAGTGGATCGGCAACGTCCCGCTGGTCAGCGTTGACATCGAGCGCGTGGACGCCGACCCGGCCGTGAACGTGATACACGAGATCGTCGGCGACCTGGACGAATCCCTCGCGCGATTGATCCACCTCGAGCCCGGCACGTACGAGTGGCCGCCGGAGACCGCCATCGGCCAGAAGCAGGAGTTCCAGAAACTCCTGCGGACCCCTGCGCCCGGCTTCGTTCCGCACCACGCGATTGATGTCGCGCGCCAGGTGCTTCCGAACGAAGGCATCCTGACCTTCGACGTGGGCGCCCACACGCATCAGATCGCCGGCCAGTGGACCGCCCATGCGCCAGGCCAGTTCCTCATCACGAACGGCTGGTCCTCGATGGGCTTCGGCATTCCCGCGGCGATCGCGGCGAAGCTGGCCAGACCCGAGCTGCCCGTGCTCTGTGTGATCGGGGACGGGTGCTTTCAGATGACCTGTGGCGAGGTCGCCGTCGCGAAGCGTCTCGGCCTGACGCTCCCCATCGTCGTGCTCGATGACGGATGGCTGGCGCTCATCGAGGTGAAGCAGGTCAAACGCGGCCTCACGGTGTACGGCACCGACGTGCGGCGGGGGGCGCGTCTGGACACGCCGGCCCACTACTTCGGCGTTCCCGCGGTGGGCGTCCTGGGCGCCGATGAGTTGGAGCGCGAGTTGAAGAAAGCCTTCGCGGCGAACGGGCCGACCATCATCGAGGCGGTCGTGGATCCGGGTCATTACAAAGAGACGATCTACGACTGAAAGCCTGACCGCGATCACCCATGGTGAGAATGATGAAATCCTTGCTCCGCTTCGTGCCGGTGGTGCTGGCGGCCGGTGCGCTGCAGGCTCTACGCGACCGGATCCATGCGCCATGTGGACCCGAAGACGCTCGAACCGCTCGCGCAGATGACCGAGGCGCAGGTGTGGGCCGTCGTGGAAGAGGCGCGTCGCTGGCGCCGGGACGTGGCGGCGCACGCGTACGGCGGCGAGGGCGCCCGCGCCGCGGTTGTGGGGGGCGTCCGATCGATCGAGCACGGCGCCTTGCTCGATACCGCGATCATCAAGTGCGGGCGAGTTCGCATTGATGGTCGGTCTTGGCATGGACCCCATGCGGGCCATCCAGTCGGCGACGTCGGTGGCCGCGGAGCTGCTGCGCATGGAGGATGACATCGGAAGCGTGAAGCCGGGTCTTCAAGCGGATCTGGTCGCCGTCCGCGGCAACCCTCTGGACGACGTGAAGCTCCTTCAGGATGTCCGCTTCGTGATGAAAGCCGGCAAGGTCGTGAAAGAGCCAGAGGACCGGGTGAGCGCGGCGCGAACGACGCTCACCGGGACGCGATCCCTGCGCGGAGCAGGTCGGTCGCGATCCGCTGCTTGTCAGGGCCCCCCCTTGAGGAACCGCTGATCGGGTCCGCCCGTCGTCCCCGCCCTACGGGTCCCCACAGGGCGTCAGAAAAGCGAAAGCGGCCTTTCTCATGAGATTCGGGTTAGGCTAAGGGAGCGAGCTGGCGTATGGGGTACCAGGAGCGAAAGCACCTAATCGAGGCGCTCGAAAAGGTTCGCAACACTCGGGTAATCGCGTACATCCTTGCGGACCGCGAGACGTTCCCGCTTGGTGTGCCCGGATTCACACTGAACCTGGACGGCAGCCCCCAATTGCTGTTCATTGATGGGCTGCGAAAGCTCGGGCATGTACCGGCCCTCGACCTATTCCTATATACGAGAGGAGGTGCGACCGACGCTGTTTGGCCGTTCGTCGCTCTGCTTCGCCAGTATTGCGACAGACTTTCCGTCTTGGTCCCGTTCCGCGCGCACAGCGGTGGCACGCTGATCTGTCTTGGCGCCGACGAGGTCGTCATGACGCCCGCGGCAGAGCTGAGCCCGATCGATCCCACGACTGGTAATCAGTTCAACCCGACGGATCCGACGAATCCCGGAAACCGCTTTGGAATCAGCGTCGAGGATGTGACATCGTATTTTGAACTCGCAAAGGAACGGGCCGAAGTTGTTGGAGAGGCATATCGGATCGATGTCTTGCGTGAGCTGACTAGGAAGATCCATCCGCTGGCACTCGGAAACGTCCAGCGGGTTTATATGCTGATTCGGAGACTTGCACAGAGTCTGCTCGCACTACACATGGACGAGAAGGCGGACGCAGATAAGATAAAGGAGATCGTCACCGCTCTGAGCGCGCGATTCTATTCTCACGTACATGCGGTTAACCAGCGCGAGGCGCAAACGCTCATGGGGAACTGGGTAAAGGCTGCGACCCCAGAGGAAGAACCGAAGATGTGGGGACTCTTTGACGCTTATGCCACAACGCTTGAACTGCGATCGAAATTCAATCTGCCGGTTTTCATGGGCGACGAAGCGTCGAAAGATCTCCGCGCATGTGGTGGTTTTATCGAAAGCACCGAGTTCTCATATGTGCATGCGATGGAGATGAAGGTGCTCCAGCGACCGAATCTGCCACCCAATGTGCAGGTGCAGGTTCCGCCGGGGGGACAGATTCCGTTCGTTCCGTGGGCGACCCGTGCGTACGATTTCTCAATGCTTAGCGTCGGCTGGCAGGAGAACGGCGATGGAGCATAAGACGCAGGTGAACAGTCCGACCCGTGGTAACTTGGTTTCGTTCCAGCTATCGTATACCACCGCAGATATCGAACGGAACGTGTTTCACGGTGCAGAGGCCACAATTCCGCCTCAGAACATCCACGCCGGTGGTACCGTGCTGGTGGTACACGGAGAGATGTATCGGCTGGAAGAACAAGCCGATGTTCCGGCGCTTCCATTAACTGAGAATGCCGGAATATTCGGCATCATCGATCTCTCAGAGCGGAACCGGTGAACGTGAATTGTGGTGGTTCGTCAGCTGCCTGCGCTGCCAGTCGGGAGAACTCTGTATGCGCGGGCCGTCTTGATGGATACGGGCGCGCTGGTGGCACTGGCGAACCGGTCGGACACGAATCACACAGCCGCGGCTGATTGCCTGCAGATCATTGCCCAGCACCGTCTCCCGCTATTCGTCTCGCTACCCACGATCTACGAGACCCACCACAGACTCCTTTTCGATCTCGGTCCGAATCGAGCCCGCCGTTTCTTGGAGGCCGTATACGACGGTTTAACGAATATTGTGCGCACGATCGATGAGGACGAAAAAGAGGCGCGACGCTTGATCGACCGGTACGGTGCGCTGAGGTTGACGCTCACCGATGCCGTAAGCATGGCCGTGATGACTCGTCTGAGAATCGGGGCCTGTTTCTCGTTCGACGTTCACTTCCTCCAAGCCGGGTATATCCGAATCCCTCCGTTTCACTTGAGCCGCCAAAACGGATCGAGAGGCGCTCGGGCTCGGGTCTTGCGGTGGGCCTCCATTCTCCGAGGAGATGCGGTGTTTCGTTTCGTCGGGGCCACTCGGTCGATCTCGCGTTGGCCCTAACCTAACCTTGATGCGTCAATAACCCACCGCCGTTTCGAGAGCGATGCTGTCCTGGCCGCGGCGGAACAGTGTAA
>CAYHRK010000221.1:0-5890 GCA_964358795.1 uncultured Vicinamibacterales bacterium | reverse complement strand
GGCGTCAGCGGACGTCCGCGAATGCCGCGTGCAGGCGCAGATGGGGCACGCGCGAGAAGTGGCGCAGGTTTTCGGTGACGAGATCCAGACCGTGATAGATCGCCGTCGCCGCAATCTGCAGATCGGCATCGGCGAGAACTTGGCCGCTCCGGGACAGCGCAGCCTCGATTTCGCCGTAGACCCGGGCCACCGCCAGGTCGTACGGAAGTACGGTGACCGCGGGCAGCACGCGAGTTTCGATGTTCCGCAGGTGCCGCGAGGCATCCGCCACGCGGAACGCGCCCTTGTACAGCTCGCCAATCGTGACGGCACTGGTGAACTGATCGGCGCGCGGAATGGTCTCGAGCCACGCGATGTAGGATTTCCTGGGGCGTCGCCGCAACGGCTCGGAAAGGGCGTCGGTGTCGAAGAGGTACGCCACGCGTCAGCGCAGCCTGGGGGCGCGGCGCGACCGGCTGCGCCGGTTGTTCAGGACAGCCGCCACCAGGCTATCGGACCCCTTCCACCCGCCGGCCAGGCTCGCCAATCCGCCCTGGGGACCGGCCGCCTTGATGCGCGCGAGCGCTTCGTAGTCCTCCACCGAGATGATGGCGGCCACGGTCTTGCCGTGGCGCGTCACGACCACCGGCTCGCCGCGCTCCGCCTGGCGAAGACACTCGGCGAAGGCCGCCTTGGCTTCGGCGACGGCGAGGACGCGCTGGGGCGGTGGCTCAGGAAAGTCCACCTGAACATTATGACCTATCTGACCATTTCGGCCAAGCTCATGAGGCCTGTTTCCCCTTCACCCTCGGGAACTCGGTGACGCGGATGTTGGTGCAGCCGTAGGGAATCAGCGTCACCTCTTCGTTGGGCTCGTCGGTCGGATTGCGTGACGGATCCGACCACGCCACGTCGGCATGAGAGATCTCGCCGGCCCAGCCTCGCACGATCTTCCAACTGGGGATCTTGCGCGCAGTGGCTTTCGCGATCGTGCCGGCGCCCTCGGGCGAGAACGGCTGCTCGCCGACGGGGCGCTCCTCGAAGCGCAGGCCCGCGTCGGGCTTCGTCTCGTCCACCACGATGCCGTAGTTCCAGGGCGTGGTGGGGCGCACCTCGAAATCGGCGTGGGGCAGCTCGCGGTGCGGCTTGTCGGCGTTCACGCGCGACCACTGCTCGCCGATCTTCAGCGCGTAGACGAGCGGGCCGCGCTCCACGGCCACGGCCTCGTTGTAGCGGACCGTGACTTTTGCGCGCATGGGGAAGCGCAGCGTCACCTGCGTGGTGCCCGTCCACTCGCGCTCGAGGCGATGGAGCGTGCCGGCTTTCATCGGCGCCTCCGCTCCCGCGCCGACGCGCACTGCGGCGCCCGCGGCGCCCGCGGCCCACGCGGGCACGCGCAGCAGCAGGGGAGCGCGCACCGCGCGCGCCGCTGTCACGCGCAGGCTCACCGTGTCGCGAAACGGGTAGTCGGTGTCCACCTCAACCGTCACCGGTACGTCGCGCAGCTTCGTCTCCACGCGGCACGGAGCCCACGAGGCGGCCACCAGGCCCTCGTCTGGTGTTTTCATCCACAGATGCGCCACGAACTTCGGCCAGCCCTGGTGCATGTTCGATGTACAGCACCCGAAGTTCGGTTCGAGGCCGTACAGGTTCGACTCGGGGCCGTTCGTGCTCCAGCCGTGGTCCGGGTTGATGGTGCACTGCACTTGGTTCACCTGCTGGTCGTACTGGTGCGCCCACATGTCGGGCGTGAGGGTGGCGGGCAGCGCGTTGAAGGCCACGCGCTCGAGGCGATCCGCGAACGCCGTATCGCCGAACACCGAGAAGAGGTGCTCGAGCGAGTACATGAATTCCACCACCGCGCACAGCTCCGTGCCCTGGAGGGGACTTCGTCCGGCCAGGCATTCGTCGCCCGTGAACATGCCCGTCACCTGGCCGTGGTAGCGATCGAGGATCTCGATCATCTTCGACGCAAACGCGCGATCCGACGGACGATGATCCAAGCGGTAGCTCACCGCCGCGGCCTTGGCGGCCATGGCCGTATTCACCACGTGCTTGGTCCACTTCCACAACCCGCGCCGCGGCGTGGGGATCGTCACATCCTCGGTGGCGAAGAGCTTCTCGAAATCCACGCCTTGGGCGCGAAGCTTCCGGGCGAGGTCGAGCAGCCACGGCTCGCGCGTGCGCTCGTAGGCATGGAACACCGGCACCAGGCCTTCGTACCACCGGAACTTGCCCCAGCCGTAGAGCGGCGTGCGCTCGAGCCCATCGGCCAGCGCGCGCAGGCTTTTCGTGATGGCGGCAAGCACGCGCGCATCACCTGTGGCGTCGTGATATTGGGCCAGGGCCTTGTTGGCGAGGAGGATGGCCCACAGGTCGTAGCGCTTCGCCACCGCATCGAGCGGATACGGCGCGTACCACCCGTCGGCGCGCTGGTTCGAGACGATGGTGTTCACGTAGCGCGTGATGCGCGCCTTCATCGCCCCATCGTCGAGCAGCCAGGCCAGCGGGATGGCGCCGTCGAGCCAGTAGGGCGCGCGCTCCCAGCCTTCGGCCGTGCCGCCGAACCACTGGCTCTGCGCGACGTCGGGCCAGAACTCGTCGAGGTGGCCGGAGAGGCCGTCGGCCTGGATGCGGAGCTGGCGCTGCAGCCAGCCGGCGGGGCGGATGGCGCCCAACGGGAGCGGGCGGAAGGCGGGGTCGGCGAGGCCGGCGACGCCTGCTGCGGCTGCCTGCGCCGCGTCGTCGGGCGCGGGCGCGGCGCTTGCCATCTCACTCCCGAGGGGCACAACCCCCACCGCCACACTGCCGGCCACACTGGCCAGAAACTCGCGTCGATCGATCGTGGACATCAGGGGCTCCCTTTCGCAGCGAATCCTGTACGGCAGATTGTGTATCACAATCGGGACCCGGACGGCGTCCCACATGTGCCTGGCGATGTGGAGGGCATGTCGCCCAAGCCAGGCGTGGTGTCCCGGTTCTTCACGCCGGCAGTTCAGCGAGAAATTCTGCAAGCGGCACCCCCTCAGCCGATCGAAGGCGGAAGCCTCGGCCGCGGGCGGCGTGTGCCACCCGCGGCCGCTGGGACGCCTCGCCAACGGGTGTGACTACTTGTTGGCGTGCACCTTGGGGCGATTGGTGAAACTCACGTCTGCGTCGATCTTTACCGTGTAGGCTGAAGGGTTGGCGTCTGGGTCGTAGCCCGGGCCCGAGATGCGGTTCGTGATGATCTTGTCGTTGTTGCCGACGTCTGCCACGCCCGCCTGGTATCCGAAGCCGCCATAGTTGTTCGTCAGGCCGCCGTTGGTGACGATGCCGCCCTTCTGGTAGGCGCTGATCGTGTTGCCCGAAATCCTTCCGCGCGGTCCGACTCCGGCGAAGTACCCCCGGTAGTAGATGGCGACGCCCCGCTGGTTGCCGTTGAACGGGACATCCCCGATGTCGTGGATCGAACTGTTCAGCAAGTCGACCGCGACGTTCCCGGCGTCCCCGTTAACGACCATCCATCCGGCTGGCGGCATTATATAGTTACGGTATACTATTTATACTAAGATGGAATTTGAATTCGACGAACGAAAGAGCCGATTCAACAAGACGAAACACGGCATCGACTTCATTGACGCTCAAGCCCTCTGGGATGATCCCGAGCTCCTGGAGATTCCGCTCACGCTCGACGATGAGCCCCGGGCGCTCATCGTGGGGCGAATCGGCGGGAAGCACTGGTCGGCGATCGTCACATACCGGCAGGTGCGCGTTCGCATCATCTCTGTGAGACGATCCCGAGATCAGGAGAGAGGATTGTATGAAAGCTAAAGCACTGGACAAGCTGTTCGACGCCGGGGGCGACATTTCCAGGTTTCTCGACATCTCCCGCGCGAAGAGAACCAACCAGGCGCCCAAGCGCGTGAATGTAGACTTCCCGGCCTGGATGATCCACTCCCTGGACAAAGAGGCCGGCCGGCTGGGTGTGACCCGGCAGTCCATCATCAAGGTCTGGATCTCCGAACGCCTGGGCCACAGACCCGCCTGAAATGGACGTGATCGGTCGAACCATGCGCTTCTGCCGACACACGCCGGGAAGAGGGACGGCGTCTGGATGAGCGGCGTGTACTGGCGCTTGTCCATCCGGAGCACACCGATATCGTCATGGACACCTTGCCACGTCCGTGCGCTCGATCCGGAAATCCCTGACGGCTACCTTCGTTTCCCGGTGAAGGTCCCTTCCCCGAGCCCGGCAATCGAGACCCGGCCCTTCATCGAGTCGTTGATCTGTTCGACGGGGCTACTCGCGCGACCGCGTGACATCCACATCGTTCATGGTCCCGGTGAGCCGTTCCGGCATGCGGTGAGGATAGGCCGCATTGGAGGGGTGTCGGCCGAGCCCATGGAATGGGGCCGCGCAAGCTAAGCGCCGATGTCAGATCGGTCGTTCGCCTGCCCGTCGGTTCCAGCCGACGATGCTTCAGGTCTGTTCAGGAGCACCCGGATGACGTCGGCGGCGGTGTAGCTCGTCGAGCCGGGTCGCATGAAGCGGGCGATGCCCGTCAGGTCATCGCCGGAGGTCCCGATACCCGCCTCCACGATGCTGCCTTTGGCGCGCGTCTGCGGTGCACCCGCCGTTGCCACCAGCGCGTTGCAGATGCACTTGCGGCCCACCGTGCTTTCCTCGTGGCCGCCCTTCGAGAGGTAGACGGACACGGGCTCCGACGAGCAGCGGAAGTCGATCGCACCGTCCGGCGTGCGGTAGGCCTCGCGCAGGTAGCCAAGGTCGCAGATCCGGGGCCGACCGAGATAGACCGACTCGTCGGACAACGTGCCCCCGAGCTGGACGACCTTGAAAGGGAAGCCTGAGGGAGAGGCGACCGGATCGGTGAACACCTTGGCCTCGCCTCTGACGACCTGTTTGAGCAGCGCCTGCTTGTAGTCTTCACGCAGCCCGGATTCCTCGCAGTAGGCGAATGCCGTGCCCACCTGCACGCCAGCGGCGCCAGCATCCAGCGCCTGCTGCAGGACATCAGGCCCGCCGTACCCGCCCGCCAGCCAGAAGGGCACCCCCAGTTCGCGCATCTTCTCCAGGTCGACTCGATCACGCTCGCCGTAGATCGGCTCGCCCAGGTCATTGAGCGTGAGCTTGCCACGGGGCGGGGCATTGTGGCCGCCGGCGGTCGGGCCCTCGATGATGAAGCCGTCAACCTTGCCGTTGGCCTTCTTCAGCATGGTGATGGCCAGGGTGTTGGAAGCCACGATCGGGAGAAAACGGGGCCGCGTGAGCGGGGGCAGATCGCCCTCCATGAAGTCACGAGGCGTGAAGTGCATCGTGGTGTCGTCACCCTGCTGCGCGCCGACCACGTGCAGCGGGTACGAGGCTGGCTGGTGGTTGACGTAGGCGTCGAGGACCCCTGGGATCTTCAGGGGGATGCCGGCGCCCATCAGGACGAAGCCGACGCCGGCGAGCATGGCGCCGTAGATGGCGACCAGATGGGGCGTCTGGATCTTCTCGAGATAGTTGATGCCGACCGGGTTGCTGTGGCCTTCGCGGGCCAGGAAGACCTCGACGAAGTTGGCGATGATCCCGATTTCGGCCAGGGGCCGCGGGCACTGCCTGCCGTGCGTGGGCAAGTGCGTGTACGAGGTCTCGGGCGCCTTGCCACCTGGGATGAAGTACGTGTTCCAGACACGCTCGGCCATCGCGCAAAACGGGAACGCGTCGAACGCACGGCGCATGTGACCCCCGAGATCGCCATCTTCCAGTCGACGGGCCAGGACCTGATCGAGGGCGGTGCCGGACACGACGCCGAGTTGGCCCAGGCGGGAAACCGTCTGGGCAAGCCGCCAGTTCGAGATGGCCACACCCATCCCGCCCTGAATGATCTTCGGAAAGTCGGACATACCTTCCTATCGGGGATAGGCT
>CAYHRK010000220.1:0-5904 GCA_964358795.1 uncultured Vicinamibacterales bacterium | reverse complement strand
CTACGACGGCTGGGTGCCCAATTACATGTTCTTCATCGCCCACTCGCACAACGCCGTCGGCCGTTTCTACGAAGTACAGAGCTACGGGCCGGACCCGTACGAGGTACGGCCGGGCGCGACGACGACGAGCCGGGAGTGGTTCCGGCCGAACCCGCCGCTCGCCTCGATCAAGTGGAGCGCGCGCAACAACACCAACATCCAGCAGTCGGCGATCCTGTTCGCGCTGAACCACGTGGCGAAGAACCGGGACCTCTACCTCGAGAACTACTGGCTGAAGAACAAGCGGTCGGTCGAGAAGGGCAGGAACGGGCCGACCTACGCGTGGGTGGTTCCCTCGTCGCAGCGCGCGAGGTTCAACGCGGCCGACCTGGTCAACGCGCTCAAGACGCAGGGCGTCGAGATCCACACCGCGAACGCTGCGTTCAAGGCCGGAAGCGTCGACGTGCAGGCCGGGGACTGGGTGATCCGCGCCGATCAGCCGTACCGCACGCTGGTGGACATGTACACGTCGATCCAGAACTACGCGCCGGCCAACCCGCGGCCGTACGACGACACGGGCTGGACGATGCAGCTCATGCGGAACGTCACGCTCGTGCAGGTGACTGACAAGAGCATCCTCGACCAGCCGATGGCGATGCTCACGGCCGACGCGCGAGCCGCGGGCGGCATCGACGGCACGGGTAACGTGCTCGTCGTCGATCACACGACGGACAACACGCTCGTGAGCTTCCGCTTCAAGCACGCCAACGTGAAGATGCAGGCGGCCGAAGACGACTTCGAGCTGGGCGGCCGCAAGTTCCGCGCGGGCGCGTTCATCATCCCCAACGCCGACCGGGCGGCGCTCGAGCCGTCGCTGAAGGAGCTGGGCCTGACGGCGCTGGCCGCCGCGTCGGCGCCGGCGGTGAAATCGCACGACCTGGACGTGCCGCGCATCGGCTACGTGCACTCCTGGCAGCGCACGCAGGACGAGGGCTGGGTGCGCGGCGCGTTCGACCGCTTCGGCGTGCCGTACACCTATTTCGGCGACATCAAGCTGCGTGACGGCAACCTGCGCGCGAAGTACGACGTCATCGTTTTTCCGCACGTGGGCGGCACGCCGCAGTCGACGGTCAACGGCCTCTCGGGTCCCGACCCGATTCCCTACAAGAAGAGCGAGCTGACGCCGAACCTCGGCGCCCAGGATCAGGCCGACGACATCCGCGGCGGCATGGGCATGGAGGGCCTCCTCGAGCTGGTCAAGTTCGTCAAGGAAGGCGGCACGCTCATCGTCGAGGGATCCACGACGATGATCTTCCCCGAGTACGGGATCACGACGGGCATCACGATCGAGAACCCGACACAGCTCTTCGCGCGCGGGTCGGTGATGCGCGGCGTGTTCGCCGACCGCAAGAGCCCGATCGCGTACGGCTACGACGCGCAGGTGCCCGTCTACTTCAACCAGGATCCCGTGATCAACATCGGCGCCGGACTCGGCGGCTTCGGCGGGTTCGGCGGCGGTGGCGGGCCGCAGATCCCGGGCGTGGGTCAGAACACGACGCCGATGGCCACGCGGTTGCCGCTCTCGCCGTGGGAGCCGGAGAGCGCGCCGCGGGCACCCGAGCGGCCGCCGGCCGACGAAATGGCGCAGTTCCGCCAGATGGCCCGCCAGTTCGGCATCAGCTTCGACGAAACGCGGCCGCGCGTCGTGCTGCGGTTCCCGCAGAACCCGAACGACATCCTCTTGTCGGGCACGCTGGTTGGTGGGCAGTACCTGGCGAACCGCGTGCAGGTCCTCGACGCGCCGCTCGGCAAGGGCCACGTCGTGATGTTCGCAATCCGGCCGTTCTGGCGCTGGCAGACCCAGGGCACGTATTTCCTGGGGTTCAACGCGATCCTGAACTGGAACGATCTGGACGCGGGCAAGGCGGCGGAGACGACCAGCGACGGAGGACGGTGACAATTGCTGATTGCTGATTGCTGATTGGCGATTGGCGATTGGCGATTGGACGGAGTAACGAGTAACGAGCAAAGAGTGAGAACACGCAGGGGCCGAGCTTGCCTGCCCTGAGCGAAGCCGAAGGGCTCGGCCCTTCGTGTATCACCTCGGAACCAAACAAAGGGCCGGTCCGGCGATTCGCCGAGCCGGCCCTTTCCTTTGCGAGGGGTCGTAGGGGCCGGCTTCAGCCGGCCCGAATTGTCAAGTCGTCAATCGTCAATCGGCACTCGTCATCGTCAGAACCTGTACGTTGCGCCGAACCGGATGATCCGGGGCCCGAGGATTTGCGTGGCCGACAGGTACTGTTGCTGGTTGAGCAGCGCGCCCGTCGCTTCGCCGCCCTGGCGGACGTTGAGGCGGCCGCTGAGAGTCCGCACTTCCCACGTCGTGTTGGCGCTGGCCAGGTTGTAGAAGTCGACGTTCAGCTCCAGCTCCTGCGCGCCCCGCAGCCTGAAGATCTTCGAGACGCGCGCGTCGATGGTGGTGAGCGGATCCAGCCGCGCCTCGCCGCGCGGCTCGGCGTTCACGGTGATGCTGCCCTGGTTAAAGCCCGTCACGCGGAGCTGACGGGTCACCGGCACGCCGGTCTGCGTCCGGAAGTTGCCGCTCACGTTCCAATCGCCCGGCAGGAGGTACGAGCCGGTCGCTTTGAAGGTGTGCGTCCGGTCGAAGAACACCGGGCCGCTGTTGTTGATGAGCGCGTTCGGGTTGACGACGCTGTCGGTCTCGACGTCCGTCTTCGACACCGTGTAGCCCATGAGCATCTGCCAGCGGTTGCTGAACCGCTTGGTGGCCGTCACCTCGAGTCCGCGGTACGTCTGATCGAGCAGCGTGTTGTTCGTGATGACCACGCGGTTCTGACCGAGCGTGGCGGCGTTCTGGTTGTACACCGTGATGGTCGTATCGTCGCTCGTGCCCAGGATGCCGTCACGGCCCATGTCCGCGACCGTGACCGCCGTGTACGCGCCGAACGGCACGCCGACGTCGTGGTTGCCGTACTGATCCTTCTCCTTGCGGTACGTGAACACCGCGCTCAACCGGAAGTTCGGGTACAGCTCGTGGTCCACGCCGGCCGCGACCTCGTCGGTGTACGGCCGGCGGATGTCGGGATCGTACGACGTCGTGAGGCCGCCCGCGCGGCTGAGCAGCCGGCCCTGCTCGCCAGCCTGGAAGCGCAGGTCGCCGTTGAGGTCGTTCCACGCGTAGCGCTCGCTCACGGTGAAGTTCGGGTTCACCGTGTTCGGCGTGCCCGTGCCCACGGTGTAGTAATAGCGGCCGTAGTTCGCCTTGACGGCCGTCCGGCCGGTGCCCATGAGGTCATAGATGGCGCTCACGCGCGGACCGACATTCTTCCAGTTGATGATGTCGCGCACCGCCGCGAACTGACGCGCCAGGTCGGGGAACCAGCGGCTCGGCGGGCTCGACTGCTCGGGCAGATAGCCCTCGACGCGCTCCCATCGGAGGCCGCCCACCAGGGTGAGGCGTTTGATCGTGAAGTTGTCCTGCGCGTAGAGCGAGGTCACGTCAACCGTGGCCTTCGACTTCACCGGCGAGTTGAAAAGCGTCACCTCCGTGCCGCGACCGAGCACGCTGTTCCAGGACAGGTTCACGTCGTCGATACGATTCTGCGCAGTCTGCGTCGGCGTATGCGCGTGATCGAAGCCGACGCGGAACTCGTGGCGGCCACCCATCCAGTTGTCCAGGTAGTACTGGTAGTTGGCGTTCATCTGGAACCGCCGCCGCTCGAAGATGCTCTCGGTCTGCGCCGCCCGGTCGAGATAGCTCGTCGCCTGGTCGAAGAGCGACTGCTCCTTCCCCTTCTGGAAGAGCGGGAAGAAGATGCGGTTGAAGGTGAAGCGCGCGTCGAGAAACGACCGGTTCGTCAGGACCGAGTTCCACAGGCCCTGCGTGATGTCGAACACGTCGTCTTCCTTGAAGTTCGACAGCGGGTTGTTGAGCGCGCTCGCGCCGCGGTTCGGCTTGTAGTAATACTGCCGCGCGTAGAACCCGGTGAGCCGGTTGTTGTCGTTGAGCTGCCAGGCCAGGTTGGCGAGGCCTGACTTCATGTCGGTGTACTCTTCTTCCGACTCGCCCCGCGCGTTGACGAAACCCGGCACGTTCACGTGCACGCGCCAGTCACGGTACGACCCGAAGAACCGCACTTTGTTCTTGATGAGCGGCCCTCCGATCTGGGCGGCGGCGTCCGACACGTAGTTGACCGCACCGGCGTCCTTGCGCAGGCCGAAGTCCAGGAGATCCTGGTCCACGTTCTGGGTCTGCGTGGCGTCACCCTGCCAGAAGATCGACGCCTTGCCCTGGTACCGATCGGTGCCGGTCTTGGTCACCATGTTCAGGAATACGCCGGACGACGGCACCGACAGATCGTGCGCGCCGGTCGAGACCTGGATCTCCTCGAACGCGTCGTAGTCGTAGTAGAAACCGGTGAACCCGATGGCTGCCGGGTCGCCGACGTTGATGCCGTTCAGGAACTGCGCGTTCTGGCTGTTGGGCGTGCCGCGCGCGGTGAACGACGCCTGCAGGCCCGCCGAGCCGCCGCCGACGTCGGGCCGGTTCGTGATGAGCCCCGGCACCTTGTACTCGAGGAGCGACCAGATATCGCGCCCGCCCGGCGTCTTCTGCAGCAGGTCCTGATTGAGGGTGATGCTGACGTTGCCGCTCGTCGTGTCGACGACCGGCGATTCGCCTGTGACGGTCACGGTCTCCTGCAGCGTCGCCACCTTCAGCGCCAGGTCGATCGGAGTCGTCAGGCCGACGTTGACGACGATGTTCTCGCGCACGAGCGTCTGGAACCCCTGCAGCTCGAGCTTCACGGCGTAGGTGCCCGGCGGCAGCGAGGGGAAGCGGTACGCGCCGCCCGCGTCGGTCGCGCCGGTCATCGTGCCGGCGACCAGCACGGGGCTACTGATGGTCACGGTCACGCCAGGCAGCACCGCGCGCTGCTCGTCGGTGACCTTCAACAGGATGCTGCCGGTCTGCACCTGGGCGAAGGCCGGCGCCGAGAGCACGAGGACTGCCAGGAAACTTGCCAGGACGGGTAACGCGCGTTTCATCGATGACCTCCCGAATTCCGTACACGCCACTCCGGGTTTTTGAATGGACGCAGCAAAGCCGACGTGTGAAGCTCGATTCTCACAAACGCCGCAACCAACAATGGGTCTACGCGTTGCCG
Organism: uncultured Vicinamibacterales bacterium; assembly: GCA_964358795.1. Lineage (GTDB taxonomy): Bacteria > Acidobacteriota > Vicinamibacteria > Vicinamibacterales > JAKQTR01 > CAYHRK01. Next base: position 739 of record CAYHRK010000220.1, on the reverse strand, counting down.
AGACTCACGCCAACCGACGCAGTGTTCAGGGTCCGACGGGTCCTTCAGGATACTCCAGAACTGCAAACACCACGCCGCAATATCAGAGGCCGGAAGCCAGGGATCGGAGGCCAGAGACCAGAGGCCGGAGGCCGGGGGACGGGAATCAGAAGCCTTGCACCCAGCACCTCGAACCTTGCGCCTATGCACCCTGCACCGTTGCACCCTGGACTTTTGAGCCTGCCGCCTCGAACAGGGATAGACTTGTGCCCGGCTCAGGCAAGGAGACCCCCGTGCCGCTCTCACATCAGGACATCCAACAGCGAATGAAGGACGTGCCGGGCTGGACGCTCGTCGACGGACGGGCGATCCGCAGGCAGTTCACCTTCGGGTCGTTTCCCGAAGCGATCTCGTTCGTCGTGCGCATCGCCTTCGATGCCGAGGAGGCGGACCACCACCCCGACATCACGATCAACTGGAAGCACGTCGCCCTGAGCTTCACGACGCACAGCGAGGGCGGGCTCACCGAAAAGGACTTTGCAGGGGCGCAGAAGGCCGACCGCGTGTCGTGGGTGTGAACTGAGAGACGTAGGAATGAGGCATGAGGAACGAGGAACGAGGGACCAGACTGGGCAAATCGATGTGCCGAATCAGCGCGGCGAGCGGATGAGCGAGCCGCGGCAGGTGCGCGGGGGTGAGGCCCCGCGCACGGCTTAAGGGAGAGCGTCGCGCGCGCGCGGGGTTGGGCGTTGGGGCCCCC
>CAYHRK010000219.1:0-5910 GCA_964358795.1 uncultured Vicinamibacterales bacterium | reverse complement strand
TCGACGTCTGCGCCGAGGGCATCTGCCTGTTCGGCGACGAGTACTTCGAACCGTTGCGGACGCTCGCGCTTCGAGCGCTCGACCAGTCCGGCTTGCAGCGCCAATCAGTCGCGGGCACGCTGATGTGGGTCTTCCCGCACGCCCGAACCCCGAACTGGCGGCTCGACTGGGACGGCTTCCATGACGGCGTCTGACTCGATTCGCGAGCAGCCCGTGGTGCAAGTGCGCCGTCGCACCGAGACCGGGAATGCGCCCGGCTGGCAAGGCGCGACGACCGAGCATACCGGGAGTATGTGAGGGAGGAGCAACGCAGCTAGGCGGGATGCAGCGCCGGTCGAATGCAGACGAACTTGCACCACGGGCTGTTAGGATGGCTGTGGCTGTCTGCGGCCTGTGGCTGGCCGTGACGCCGTGCGCCGCACAGCCCCTGTCACCAGCGGCGGCCGGCCCGCTGGAGTTTGGCGTGTCGGGCGGCGTGACCGGCGGCGCGGCGCTCGGAGGTGCCGCGGCCACCCTGACGTCGAATCTGGGGTCGGGCCCCTACACGGTGTTCACGACCAGCGCCTCGTTGGGAATGCAGCGAGGGGCCGACATCCGGCTTGGCTATCGCATTGGCCGCGACGTGGTGGTGTCGGTCGCGACGGGGCTCGCGCTTTCCGAAGTCAGTGTGGCCGTGAGCGGCGATGCGGAGGGCGTGCCGAACTCCACATTTTCGGGCGAGACACTGCTGCAATGGAACCTCGAAGGTCGGGTCGACGTGTCGCTGACCCGATGGATCGTTGGCGGGGGACGGGTGCGTCCGTATCTGATGGGCAGCGGCGGCATCTTGCGTCAGTACCACGATCCGAGGGTGTTGCACGAATCCGGCGCCTTGATCCAGGCGGGAGGCGGAATCCGCTACGGCCTCCGCAGACGGCCAACGTCGCGGCTGTCGGGGATGGCCGTGACGGCCGAGGTGAGGCTGTGTCACGTGCGGGGCGGCTTCAACTGGGGACAAAGCAGCCGGACCACGCCTGTCATCAGTGTGGGGCTGCTGACGCAGTGGGGACGCCGTTAGAATACTGCTGCACAACGACGGACGCCGCGGGCTGAAGTCTCGACAGGTGGTGGGAAGCGGGTTTCATGGAGTGCACGGCATCATGACCAATATCAATTCATTTGGGGCGGTACGCGATCTCGAGTTGGACGGTGAGCAATTGCGAGTGGCCAGTTTGCCGGCGCTCGCCGAGCGTGGGTTTCCCGGTGTGGCCCGGCTTCCATACTCGTTGAAGATTCTGCTGGAGAACCTGCTGCGGCACGAAGACGGCCGGCACGTGAAGGCGGCCGATATCGAGGCGTTGGCGCGATGGAACCCGGCGGCGAGAACCGAGAAGGAAATCGCCTTCACGCCGGCGCGTGTCTTGCTGCAGGACTTCACCGGGGTGCCGGCGGTGGTCGACCTGGCGGCGATGCGCGACGCCACGGCGCGTCTCGGTGGCGACCCGAACCGCGTGAATCCGCTTCAGCCGATGGAGCTGGTGATCGACCACTCGGTGCAGGTCGATCACTTCGGCACCGCCGACGCCTTTCACCTGAACGCCGATCTCGAGTACGCCCGCAACGGCGAGCGCTACCGGTTCCTGCGATGGGGACAGCAGGCCTTCAGTAATTTCCGCGTTGTGCCGCCCGAGACTGGCATCGTTCACCAGGTGAACCTGGAGTATCTGGCGCGCGTGGTCTTTCGCGCCGAATTCGAAGGCGCAATCTGGGCGTTTCCCGACACGCTGGTGGGCACCGACTCGCACACGACCATGGTGAACGGTCTCGGGGTGGTCGGTTGGGGTGTGGGTGGCATCGAAGCCGAGGCGGCCATGCTGGGTCAGCCCATCTCGATGCTGATTCCCGAAGTCCTGGGGTTCAAGCTGTCGGGCACGCTGCCCGTGGGGACGACGGCCACCGATCTGGTACTGACCGTGACCGAGCGCCTGCGCAAACAGGGTGTGGTCGGCAAATTCGTCGAGTTCTTCGGTCCTGGCCTGGGCAGCCTCACGCTGGCCGATCGAGCGACACTGTCGAACATGTGCCCGGAATACGGCGCGACGGTGGCGATCTTCCCGATTGACGGCATGACACTCGACTATCTCCGGCTCACGGGGCGCGACGCGAAGACAGTCGCCCTGGTCGACGCCTATGCCAGGGCGCAGGGCCTGTTTGCCGGGCCCGGTTCGCCTGACGCCTTCTACAGCGACGCGATCGAGCTCGATCTAGCCAGTGTCGAGCCCTCGTTGGCCGGGCCGAAGCGTCCGCAGGATCGCATGCCGCTGACGGCCGCCAAGGCCAGGTTTGCGCAGGCGTTGCCGCAGATGCTGGCCGAGCGCAAGAAGCCCGCAGCCGGTGCGGTATCCCCATCGCCAGGCGCAGTGGCCGTCGCGGTCGAACCCACGATCGACCACGGCGCCGTGGTGGTGGCCGCAATCACTAGCTGCACCAATACGTCAAACCCCAGCGTGCTGATGGCCGCGGGCTTGCTGGCCAAGAAGGCTGTCGAGCGCGGGTTGACGAGCAAGCCCTGGGTGAAGACCAGTCTGGCGCCCGGATCGAAGGTGGTCACCGAGTACCTGCTGAAGGCTGGATTGACGCCGTACTTGGATGCGCTGGGGTTCAATCTGGTTGGGTATGGGTGCACGACCTGTATCGGCAACAGCGGGCCGCTGCCAGACGAGGTGGCCGCGCAGATCGAGGAGCGTGGACTGGTGGTGGCGTCGGTGCTGAGCGGCAACCGCAACTTCGAAGGACGCGTGCAGGCGCTCGTGCGTGCCAACTATCTGGCGTCGCCGCCGCTCGTGGTGGCGTACGCGCTGGCCGGATCCATGACGATTGACCTGACGACCGAGCCAGTCGGCCACGATCTTCAGGGTGTCCCGGTGTACCTGAAGGACATCTGGCCAGCCGAGCGAGAGGTGCAGGAGGCGGTACTGGGCGCCATCACCGCAAAGATGTATCGCGAGGTCTACGCCAAGGTGTTCGACGGCGACGCGCGCTGGCAAGCCGTGGAGGCGCCCGACGGCGACCGGTTCGCCTGGGACGCCAGTTCCACCTACATCCAGAACCCACCCTACTTCGACGGGTTGACGCTCGTTCCTGCGCCGCCATCGCCCATCGCCGGCGCGCGCGTGCTGGCTCTGCTGGGCGACAGTATCACCACCGATCACATTTCGCCGGCCGGCAACATCAAGGCCGACAGCCCGGCCGGGAAGTACCTGGTGTCGCAGGGGGTGTTGCCGAAGGACTTCAACCAATACGGTGCGCGACGCGGCAATCACCAGGTGATGATGCGGGGCACCTTCGCCAACATCCGGCTGAAGAATCAGCTGGTGCCCGGCACCGAGGGTGGCATCACGATCTACCAGCCCGGCGGCGAGGTGATGCCGATCTACGACGCAGCCATGAAGTACAAGGCCGAGGGCGTGCCGCTCGTGATCCTGGCGGGGAAGGAGTACGGCTCTGGCTCGTCACGCGACTGGGCCGGCAAAGGCACCGCGCTGCTCGGCGTGAAGGTGGTCATCGCCGAGAGTTTCGAACGCATCCATCGCAGTAATCTGGTCAATATGGGCGTGCTCCCCCTGCAGTTCAAGGCAGGGGAGCAGGCCTCAGGCCTCGGCTTGACTGGCCACGAGACCTTCGAAATCGTTGGCGCGGCCAACGCGTTGCAGCCGCGCGGCGAGGTTCGGGTGCGGGCCACGGCGCCTGACGGGACGGTGACGGTGTTTGTGACAACAGGGCGGATTGACACGCCCGAAGAACTGACCGCGTTCCGGCACGGCGGCATCCTGCCGTACATGGTGAGGCAGATCGTCGGGAAGGCGTAAACGACTGCGCATGGACCGTGGAGAGTAAACCGCAGACGCCAGTGGCGACTTCAGGATGCGTCGTGCTGCGTGCCGATCAGGTGAAGCGGCGTGCGCGGGAACTGGGCTTCGAGCTCTGCGGTATTGCGCCGGTTGATGAGTTTCCCGAGCTGACGGCGCTGGCGTCATGGCTGAACCGGGGGTTTGCCGGACGCATGACCTACCTGAATCGAACGGCTCGCAAGCGGGCCGATGTGCGGCATGTGCTGCCATCGGCCCGTTCTGTCATCGTGGTGGCGTCGTTCTACAACACCGGCCACCCGTATTCCACAGAGATCGCCGACCCCGAGACAGCGCTCATCGCCAGATACGCGTGGGGTCGTGACTACCACACCGTGATGGGCGGGCGCATCGACGCGCTGGTAGCTTGGATGCGGGAAGCAGGCGCCACCGCGTTCGACGTCCGCACCTGCGTGGATGACGGGCCCGTGCAGGAGCGGGTGTATGCGCAGCACGCCGGCATCGGTTGGATCGGCAAACACACCTGCGTCATCAACCCGGAACTCGGATCGTGGCTACTGCTGGGCGAGATCATCACCAGCCTCGAACTCGAGCCGGACGCCCTCGCGCTGGATCAATGCGGCACGTGCACGCTCTGCATCGAGGCCTGCCCGACCGGGGCGATTGTCGAGCCCTACCTGCTCGATGCGCGCCGCTGCCTGTCTTACCTGACGATCGAGGTGAAAGGCGCGATTCCCCCCAATCAGCGATCCGACATCGGGTCTCACGTGTACGGCTGCGACATCTGCCAGGACGTCTGCCCGTACAACGCCACGGCACCCTCGTCGGCCCAGCAGGAGTGGCAGCCGAAACCGGATCTCAATCGACCCTCGCTGGCGCAACTGTGGCAGCGTACTGATGACGATCTGGCGCGCGTCATCGAGGGCACGCCGCTGGTCCGCCGCGGCGTCGTCGGTCTGCGTCGCAATGTCGCCGTGGCCCTGGGCAACCGCGGATCCGACAGGGCCGCATCCGCGTTTCGCGACAGTCCCTCGGTCGAGGCAGCCCCGTCGATCGCCGGGCCGCTAGTGGCCGACCACATCGAGTGGGCTTCTCGCCAACAACCCTAGATGATACACAAATGATCGTCGGGAGGCCGCCGTACTTCCGGTAGAATCTGTTCAGAGCATCCATCGCTGTCCACGTTCTTTACGAGCGAGGTCATGATGAAACGCACAGGCCTCTTGGGGTCGTTGGGGCTGCTTTTGCTGGCTGGAGGTGTCCTGGTGGGGTCATCGGAACGCGTGTGGCCGGATACGGCCCGCCTGGACGCGATGATGGGCCGATTCGCGCCCGTTGACATCGGCGCCGATCTGTCCGGTTTGCCGTCATCCGAACGGCAGGCGCTCGCGCTGCTGGTGCAGGCCGGCCGCGTGATGGACGCGCTCTTCCTGCGGCAGGTCTGGGCCGGGAACGAAGCGCTCCTGTTCGATCTGCTGGCCGATCCGTCGCCGCTTGGCCGGGCCCGTCTCCACGCCTTCCTGGTGAACAAGGGGCCGTGGACGCGCCTCGACCACAACGAACCGTTCATGCCCGGAGCGCCGGAGAAGCCCGAGGGCGGGCACTTCTATCCAGCCGGCGCCAGCAAGGCCCAAGTGGAGGCGTGGCTGAAGACCCTGCCGCAGGCCGCACGCGACGAGGCCACCGGGTTTTTCACGACGATTCGCCGGGGCCAGGGCGGGACCTTTCGGACCGTCCCTTACAGCGTCGAGTACGAGGGCGAGTTGGCGCGAGCCGCCGAGTTGCTGCGCCAGGCCGCCGGGGTCACCACAGACCCGACCCTGAAGCGGTTCTTGACGACGAGAGCCGAGGCGTTCCAGTCGAACGATTACTACGCCAGCGACGTGGCCTGGATGGAACTGGACGCGGCCATCGAACCGACAATTGGCCCGTACGAGGTGTACGAGGACGAGTGGTTCAACTTCAAGGCCGCATTCGAGGCCTTCATCACCGTGCGTGACGCGGCAGAAAGCGCCAAACTCGCGAAGTTCGGCGCCCAGTTGCAGGACATCGAAGATCATAT
>CAYHRK010000218.1:0-5943 GCA_964358795.1 uncultured Vicinamibacterales bacterium | reverse complement strand
TCACGTCGTACTTCGAGAGGTCACCCCACGCCAGTTCGTCCATGCCGACGAACGTCAGCCTGGCGCCAAGTTGCTCGAGGGCGGGCGGCACCTGATCGCCGACGCCCACGATGTAGCCGACCCGGATGCTGGGGGCGATCTTCACATCCATGACCTTCACCGTCGTCTCCGCCGGCTTGATCACGTGGCGCCGCTGGATGTGCGGATAGTCCACAATCTGGTAGCCGCGATCGAAGGTCTCGTTGCCCGTGACCGGAGCCGTCACAGTGGCGCGCAGTCGGTACTCGCCGGCTTTCGCGCTGGCTGGGATCGCCACCGAGAACCGCGCTGTGCGCGATTCGTCCTCGCGCGCGAAGGCGACGCGCGTGGTGGCCGGTGTCACCGTCCAGCCTGCCGGTGCGGCCAGGGCGACGGTGGCCTCCGCGGCGGACTTCAGGCCGCTCGTCACGGCCACATGGATTTCGCGAACGGCGCCCTTCGGCGTGGCGCTCGCTGAGAGTGACGGCACGATTGCCATCGTAGGCGTCGTCTTCACGGAGAAGGCCGGCACGACGTTCAGCTCCATCTGCTTCTCGCCCGTGAACAGATCCTGCTGGTAGCGGTACGTCACGGGCATTTCGGTCGTCACGTCTTGACCACCTAGCTTGAGCCGGAACACCGCGCGGAAGGGCGAGGGGCGGAACGGCGCGCCGAACGGAACGTCCGGCTCGAAGATCGAGCGGGAGGCGTCGGGCAGCGACTTCCAGTACGGCGCGGTCAGCTTCGCATTCGTCGGCACGCGGACTTCCACCCTGCAGTTGTAGAGCCTTCCCGTGTCGATGGCACCTGGCGCACAGGTCGATCGTCCGTCGAATCCGGCCACCGATGCCTCGGCCAGGGTGACGTCGGCCCCGGCCTGATTCGCGGCGAAGAGCGTCACGTTCACGGCTTGTCCAGCAACGACCAGTCCATCGTCGGCGAGTGCCCGGAACGTCAGGCCAAAGGCGGCGATCGACGCATCCTGGAAATCGCGTTCCTTGGCTTGGAGCCGAAAGTCGATCTCGTGTCGTGCCGGGTCGTCGAGGGCCATCGTTCCGAGTTGTGCGCGGAGCCCGCGCACGGCAGCCAAGCCGGCGAGAATCGGCGCCTGGGTTGCGCGATCACCGGCGCTGTCGAAGGCCGTCTGGGCGCGGGCTGCCTGCTCCGCGATTACCGCGAGGTCCTCGAACAGTTCCGGGCCGATCTCGTTCTGACCGCCGTTGCCGCGCGTCAGCGTCAGCACCCAGGCCCGCATGCCGAGCCCGCGTGTCAGCCACGCGAGCAGCGTGTTGTTCTCGTCGTCGGGGTGCGCGTCGGTCTGCAGAAACGTTCCAACGCTGTTCAGGCGCCGGATGGCGATGCCGAGAGCCACGTGCCCCGTGTTCTGGCCGGCGAGCGAGATGAGCCGGTTCTGGGCGCGGAGCGGGAGGCCGCCGGGGCCGACACCGGACACCATCACGAATAAGGTGGCGACGAGAAGGATGGTCAACAGGTGTTTCATGTCTTCGACCTCGTCCGGAAACAGAGCGGGCGCCAGCGGCCCTTGCCCACCCGGGCTTCGACCAGCGCGCCCGGGCTTCTCGCCCGGGTTGTCAGGAAACGGATCCGTCATCGATACGAAACGTGTTCTCCACGCCCACGAAGCAGTGCAGTTGCCGGCCCGCCCGGGGTCCTCCGCCGGTGGGCGGCGGGCCCGCCGCCGCCGGCCTTCGCGAGGTACTCAGAGAGGCCGTGCGTGGCATAGATGTTCGCGTAGCCGAAGCGGTCCATGACGAGGCTGCCGCCCTGCTCACGTTCCTGCACCCGAAGCATCCGCGCGACGTAGTCCTGCAACTCACGCTCGTAGCGCGGGTCCTTGGTGGCGTCCCAGACCTCGACGAGGTTCCAGACCGACAGATAGAGACGCCGGCCCGTGAGCCCGTGCTCGCCCCAGATCCGTCGCAGGTGCATCTCGGCCGTCTGGACCGCCTGATCGAGCGCGCGCACGCGCGACAGGAAGCCGCCATCGCCCTGGCGGATGCCGATGCGCAGCGGCCCCGTCGTGATCTCGGCGCTCCCGTTCGTCCGCTGGTTGTTGAAGACGACCACGCGATCGCCGGTGAGGGGCGCGCGTCGCACGCCACGGCCGAATTCCAACGCGTAGTTGCTCGACCGGCCGGCGAAGAAGAACACCCAGATCCACTTCACGCTCTCGTCAGCCGGAGCCCACGACGACACCTCGGTAACCTGCGAGGGCACCTCGCGACCGTCGGGCGTGACGACGCGGACGTGGTCGCCCGAGTCGAGTGCACCCTTTGGGAACGGAATACCGAACGTCGACGGCGCGCCTTCGGCCGGGCGTTCGACGTGGAGCGGAATGCGTCCGGCCGCCGCGAGCGGCGCCGACGCGGCCAAGAGGATCAGGAGGATCGCTGCGGCGAGCGTGCGCGGGTGTTTCATAGGCCAGCCCCCGACAGACGGACGACTGGGGCACGGAGAGTCTATCGCAAAACTGACCCTGGTAACTTGACAATCGTGTGACGATGTTTATAGAATAATGTCGCAGTTAGTAATGTCTGTTAATTAAGTAGGCGGATCTTCAGCACACCGCGCATGTCCGATGATCACGCGGCGCTCGACTTCGAGCACGATCATTTCGGGAAGATCGAGAAGATCGATCCGACAGCGATGCGCCGTCTCAACGCGCTCCGCATCCTCGATGCCGTGCGGCGCTACGGACCGATCTCCCGAGCGAGTCTGGCGAAGCGATCGCGGTTGAGTCCGCCCGCGGTGTCAGCGCTGGTCGACAATCTCATCACCAAGAGGGGCCTGCTTCGGGAGGTCGGCCAGGACGTGTCGACCGGCGGCCGGAGGCCCACTCTCGTCGGCTTTGCTGCCGATCATGGCTGTGTCGTCGGCATCGACCTCGGGTCTACGACGGTGCGGTACGCGCTCGCGGACCTCAGTGGTCGTGTCCTCGCTCGCGTCGCGGAACCAACAGGGGACCCGTCGCCCGGACGTGTAGTCGGCCAGTTGTCCGCCCGCATCCGCACGCTGCTCGGAGGCTCGACGGGTCGGCCCCCGCTTTGTGCCATCGGGATTGGCGCACCAGGCATGACGGACGTGCGCCGCGGCGTGGTCATTGAAGCCGCAAACCTGCGCGGGTGGACGGATGTCGCGCTCAAAGACATGGTGACGCGCGAGTTCGAGGTGCCTGTGGCCGTCGACAACGACGTCAACATGGCCGCGCTCGGCGAGTACTGGATGGGCTGTGCGAAGGGGGAACCCAACTTCGTCTTCGTCGCGCTGGGGCGCGGCGTCGGCGCGGGCATCGTGATCGACGGACGCGTCCATCGGGGCAGCCAGTGGTACGCAGGCGAAATCAGCCACTTGCTCCTGGACTACAAACAGTGGCAGCGGAACTTCGGTTCGCAGGGGTATCTGGAACATCACGTCGGCGCTGCGGCCATCGCCAGGAGCTGGCGCCGCGAGTCGCGTGCCGGTCGTGGCGCCGCGGCCGAGATCGCAGCGCTGTTCGCAGCGGCCCGGCAGGGGAATGCGGTCGCGGCGCGGCGCGTGACGCACCTGGCCACTATCCTCGGCGTCGCGGTGGCCAACGTCGTCACCACGCTGGATCCCGCTCTGGTGGTCTTCGGTGGCGGCATCGGCCAGGTCGGCGAACAACTGTTGGACCCGGTGCGACAGGTCGTGGGACGCATCGTACCGAATCAGCCCGTCATTCGCATGACGGCGCTCGAGGGCGACGCGCAACTCTTCGGAAGCGTCCTCTCCGCGCTCAGGCTCGCGAATCGCGCCCTGTGCGACGCGATCCTGGGCGACGACGACCGGCAGCAGACATCTCACGCGCTGTCGGTTCGCTCCCGTTCGGCTCCCGCCCCCGCAGCCGAGCCCCCAGTTACCCCTATCAGCTGCGAGGTGAGCGATGAACCCAGATGGCGGCCACGTCGATGGCATCCAGATCGGCGCGGATCGCCCGCGGGAGAGACGATGCCCTGCTCGGCCAGCATGACCAGGCCCCGGGGTTGAGTTGTCCAATCCGGCCAGCAGAAAGTAGATCCCTGAAGGTGTTGAACGCCCCCCAGAAGTTCCCGGAAGGAGCCAATCATGTTGACAGCATTGGTTGCGGTCCCTCGCAAACCAGAGCATGCCGCAGGTCTATGTTTTTCGTCCGCCCTGCGTGCGCTCGTCACCTCGGCAGCAGCCGTGTGTCTGCTGCTGGCACCGGCGCTGGCTCTCGCCCAGTCCACGGCCATCAACGGCACGATCGAAGGGAGCGTGCTCGACGCGTCGGGCGGGGTCCTCCCCGGCGTGACCGTCACCGTCACGAACACCGACACCGGCGCGCAGCGCGTCGTGGTGACCAACGATCGCGGGGTCTACCGCGCGCCGCTGCTGCCGCTGGGCAGTTACCAGATCGTGGCCGAGCTCGCAGGCTTCAAGCGTTTCGAGCGCGTGGGGCTCTCCTTGTCGGCAGGCCAGACCGCGGTGATCAACATCACCCTCAGCGTCGGTGAGATGACCGAGACGATCTTGGTGACGGCCGAGGCGCCGCTCGTGGATGCGGGCAAGATCGACATCGGCCGCAACCTCGGCGAACGCGAGATCAAGAACCTGCCGCTCGTCTCCCGCAACCCGTACAACTTCGCCTTGCTGCAGGCCGGTGTCACGGGCTACGAGAACACCGAATTCGGCGTGCCGCGGTTCAGCGCCAACGGAACGCTGCTGCGAATCAACTACCAGATCGACGGCAACACCAACACGCAAAAGGACCGTGCCGGCTTGCGGCTCGTCCCGATGTCCGAAGTGATGATCAAGGAGGTGAAGGTCATCACGAGTGGCTACGCGCCTGAATTCGGCCAGACCACCGGCATGGTGTACAACGCGGTCACGCCGTCGGGCACGAACACCATCAAGGGCTCCAGCAGCTATCGGCTCCGCCGGAAGTCCTTCAGCGCGTATCCGTTCTTCTTCCAGGGGGCGAAGACCGAGGACCGCAGGCCGGACACGAAAATCAACACGTACACGGCCGAGGTCGGCGGCCCGATCCTCAAGGACAAGCTGCATTTCTTCGGGGGATACGAGAACACGTACCGCGATCTCTCCCAGCAGCGCATCATCACGATCGACCCGGCCATCGCGCAGCAGATCGGGCTGGTGCCGCAGCCGGCGTTCGTGCCTTGGACGCAGACGGCCGGCTTCATCATCGGCAAGCTCGACTACCAGCTCGGCAAGGCCAATCGCCTGTCGACCCGGTACCTTCGGTTTACGAACGATTCGCCCTCCAACGGCGGCGGCGGCCTGTCCGCCATCGAGACGACCAACGACTATCTCGACACGATGAACTCGGGCGCGGCGCAGCTGGTTTCAACAATGGGGAACTCCCTCCTGAACGAGTTCCGGGTCCAGTACGCGAACCGTCACACGGCGTATCTGCTGAGCAAGTACTCCGGGACGGGGCAGCCCGTGACGATCACCGGCGTGGTGTCGTTCGGACGGCCGTGGGACAGCCAGGCGGACTTCAAGCAGGGCATCCTGCAGTTCATCGACAACTTCTCCTGGATCAAGGGCAACCACGCCTTCAAGACGGGTTTTGACGCCCAGGTGGTGTTCGACGCGCGGCTTACGACGATAGCGTCCCGCTTCACGTTCCCGACCGTTGCGGCCTACCTCGCGGCGAAGAACGGCACGAACCCGTACAGTTACACCACGTTCTCGCAGACGATCGGCAGCCCGGGCTTCAAGATGACGTCGAAGCTCTACAGCGCCTTCGTTCAGGACGACTGGAGGCTCTCGCCGAACCTGAAGATGCTGTACGGGGTGCGGTACGACCTCTACATGTACCCGCCGGCCACCGCGGAATCGCCCTTCGAGTATTCCAAGAAGTTCAATATCGTTTTTGGTGTTCCTTTGGAGACCTTCTACGAT
>CAYHRK010000217.1:0-6027 GCA_964358795.1 uncultured Vicinamibacterales bacterium | reverse complement strand
CTGATTATGATTGGGCTGGCGCGCTGCATCGCCATGGTGATCGTGTGGAACGAGCTGGCGAGAGGCGATACGGAGTATTGCGCCGGACTGGTCGCGTTCAACTCGGTGTTCCAGGTGCTGTTCTTCTCGGTGTACGCCTGGGTGTTCATCACCGTGGCTCCGGCCTGGTTCGGCCTCCAGGGCGTGGCCGTCGACATTACCATCGGCGAGATCGCCAGGAGCGTCTTCATCTACCTGGGAGTGCCGTTCATCGCCGGGGTAGTGACGCGCTTCACGCTCATCCGGCTCAAAGATATGACGTGGTACCACCAGCGGTTCATCCCGAAGATCAGCCCGATCACCCTCATCGCGTTGCTCTTCACCATCGTGGTGATGTTCTCCCTGAAGGGCGAGACGATCATCCAGTTGCCGTTCGACGTGATCCGCATCGCGATTCCGCTCCTGATCTACTTCGTGCTGATGTTCGTTCTGTCGTTCTTCATGAGCAAGGCGGTGGGCGCGAACTACAGCCAATCGGCGACGCTGTCGTTCACGGCGGCGTCGAACAACTTCGAACTGGCGATTGCCGTCGCTGTGGGCACCTTCGGCATCAACCACGGGGCCGCTTTCGCCGCCGTGATTGGCCCGCTGGTCGAGGTGCCCGCCCTGATCGGACTGGTCAACGTGGCGCTCTGGTTCCAGCGGCGGTATTTCGGAACCGGTCGGCCTGACGCGGGCCTCACGGCCGCGGGTGTGCGATGATCGCTGGTGATGGCAAGAGAGGCTGTTCGCATCGAGGTTCTCGCGTTTGACGGGTGCCCGCACGCGGAGGCAGCAACCCAGCTTGCGCATAAGGTCGCCGGGCGGCTTGGACCGGGCATAACGGTCGATCGAGTCGAGGTCGACTCGCCCGAACGGGCGGCGGAGCTGGGTTTCCTCGGGTCGCCATCCATTCGCGTGAATGGGAAGGATGTCGAGGGCAAGACGACGTCCAGCGGGCGGCTGTGTTGCCGGACCTACGAGGGAGGATTCGGGATTCCTCCCGAGTGGCTGGTCGAGGCCGCTGTGCTACGTGCGCTCGCCCCACGGGGCGTGCTCTTTCTTTGCGTGGCGAATTCCGCGCGCAGTCAATTGGCCGAAGGCATCGCGCGCTTCCTGGCACCGCCCGGGATCACCGTCTGGTCGGCGGGTTCCAAGCCGACGCGTGTTCGACCGGAGGCCATTGCCGCGCTTGCGGAGATCGGCATCGACATCTCCCATCACCGGTCCAAGGACGTCTCCGAGATACCGCCTCCAGAGGTCGACACGGTCATCACTCTCTGCGGTGAGGAAGAGTGCCCGGTGTTCCTCGGCAAGGCTCGTCGCCTGCACTGGGGTCTGCCGGACCCTGCCGGCGTGGACGGCTCCGAAGCCGACAGGGCTGACGCGTTCAGGCGAACGCGCGACGAGCTGCGACGACGGCTCGGCGTCGTGCTTGCGCGCTCGAGACCGTGACAGCAGGGCATGCCCCGTTTTCGGCCACCGCGTCCCTACTGAGCGAGTCGTTCAGGATGCGGCCGGGGAAACCTAGCCCGGACTATTCACGAAGGCCCTGAATAGTCCGCCCTGCGTGGTTCGGCGTGGCTCACCACGCCCTGAGCTTGCCGCCCCTCGACCCTGCTCGGGACGGCCCTGAGCTTGTCGAAGGGCCGAAGGGCGGGCCTCGACTCCGGCCTGATTTCGGGCCTTCGCTCCCTTCGACACCCGCTCAGGGAGCCCCGAGCCGCGTCGAGGGGCTCAGGGCTCGCCAGTCCGAGGTTGAGCGGTCCGAAGGCCACCTCCTCACCCACCGTGAGGTTGAACAACTGAACGCTTGGGTTCTGGAACACGAGCCCGATTGTCTGTGCCAGATCGGCAAAACAGGTCGAGATGCAGGTCGATGCCCCGCAACACCAGTTGTTGCTCGAATCCAACCGATAGCTGCCTGATGTCGATCATCCCAGGCCTTCGACGATCTCAATGAGGCGGGCCGGAAGGTCGTCTCGCAGATCTGACGTGATCTCGACGGTTCTGATCGTTCGTCCAGCAACATGACCACTGAACACGTCCAGCAGCGACGGCCTGACAACTACGTGCGATTGCCCGGGACGATCGCGAAACAGACCGCTGGCCCCGGCCCATCCCGCATGATTCAGGAGTTCAAGGGGCCCGAGTTCATCTACCACGAGCAGTCCATCCGGCCGGGCCGCCCCGCAGCACCGGTCGCCGAACTCCAGACCGCACTCGTGAAACCGCCAATGGCCCACGGTGGGCCCGTGCGTTTCACCCATTAGCTCCGCCAACGGCCGGCGTACGCCTGTGGCCAGACACATCACGTCCAAGCCGATAGGCGATCCGTTCTCCAGTCGCGGCACGGTGACGATGCCCTCGACGGGCTGACGGCGGGCGCGCGCCGCCACGGCGAGACACACGGTTGTCTTGCCAGATCCGGAGGCTCCCGTGAGCACCACGATGGCTGATCCGGAAGGCGGCATCCTCTCGATCTTGCCCTTTCAACTGCGATGGGTTTCCGTGTTCAGGCGCAGATCGCGCAGATGTCCATTCCCAGGACCCGATCCGACGCCCGCTGTAGTACGATTCCGGCGACCCGCCCACGGCGGGATGGCCGTCATCGTCTCACGTACAACGCAACACCATGGGCATCCTTGACGACTTGCTTGCCAGCTTGACGGGTGACTGCGCGGTTCGGCACGTGTTGGTTGGCGCTCACCTGACCGCCGTCTGCAGTTCCCGATGTGGCCTGGCCGCCACCGTGATCGACGACCGACCTCACCAGCGAAAGGTAAGAGATGCGGGACGGCTTCATTTGAAGAGCGCACGCGAGCTGGCCGAGTACGCTCGCTCGGACAACCCGACCGAGGCCAGTATCGGCGTGGCCGCGATCAACTCGCTCATCGTGGTCGACGAAACCGCCACCACCCCGATCAATGCTTTCGACCTGATCGCCCGACCAGGGGCCGGAAAGTGCGTGGCCGTGGTCGGTTCCTTCCCTTTTGTGCCGCGCCTGCGCGACCTGGTTGGCGAACTGCTGGTGATCGAGCGGCGACCCTCAGACGGCGAGTACCCTGCCAGCGCCGCCGACACGCTGATTCCCCGTGCGGAGGTGGTCGCGCTGACCGCGTCAGCGCTCATCAACCATACACTCGATCATCTGTTGTCGCTCTGCACACCGGGTGCGTTTGTGGTGGTGCTCGGGCCCACCGCTCCGCTTTCGCACGTGCTGTTCGAGCACGGCGCCACCGCGGTGGCCGGTTCAATTGTCACCGACGAGGCGGGCGCCATCCGGGCCATCGGGCAGGGTTCGTCCTTTCGCCAGCTGCCCGGCATTCGGCTCGCGACGATGACCGTCGGCCCGCACGGGCATGGTGTCCATGGCCATGCTCGAGTGTGAGCCGCCCGCTCTCAGCCTACGCGGCGGCCGCACCGCGTCGGCAACACCCCCAGGGACGCGTCTTCTTCGGCGAGGAGTTCAGCAGAGAGTGAGCCCATGACTCCGTACGAGACCATGTCGCGGGAAGAACTGCTGCAGGCGCTGAAGGCGTTCGCCAAGAACTGGCTCGCCCACGATGGGTGCCTGGTCGTCAGGAAACGCCTCGGGGTGGAGGCCTCCCAAGTGGGAGACTCGCACCGCAGTTTACGACCTGACGTCCGGTGCTCTTGTCGCGCCAGATTCACCAGCCAAAATGGAGGGGCGGCAAGTCGTGCCGTACCTTGGCCAGGTAATACCGCTCGAACGCCACCTTCAGGTACCGCGCCCACTTGCCCCGTTTGACGATCACATTGTTGCGAGGCGGCAGGAACGGGTCAGCAGAGAGATAGAATGCCGTGTCGCCCGCATCGCTGATGCAGGTCGACGGCAGTGACAGGCCGTCGACCTTGGAGCCGCCGTGGAAGTCCGCGGAGATGTTGGCTGCGGCCGCGCGTGCCATCAGTTCCGTCATGTGCCCGGTCTTTGGTACAGCCACCGGGAGCGGCGTGATGCCTGGCGGCGGGATGGCGACGGCGACGCCGATCGCGTAGATGTTGCTGAACGTCGTGCTGGTCAGATGGGGCGTGACCGTGACAAAACCCTTAGGATTGGCGAGCCCGTCGACGGCACGAACGAACGGGCGGCCGAGGAACGCGGGAATCACCAGGGAGAAGTCGAACCGATACTCGGCGCCGTCCGCCAAGACCAGTCGGTCGGCACGGGCCTCGGCGATCCGGGCGTTGATGACGAATTCGATGTCGCGCTCGGCGAACTCGTCCTGAATCATGCGAGGCGCCGCACCGATGCCACCGACACCGAAATGGCCCAAGAACGGCTCTGGCGTGAGGAACGTCAGCGAGAATCGGTGTCGCCTCCGGGCTCTCTTGAGTACCGTATCGATCATCATCACGAGCTCGTACGCCGGACCGATGCAACTCGCTCCGGCGGCGGCCCCGATCACGATGCGTCCGCTGTCGCGCGCCAGGACCTGGCCCAAGGCATCGCGAGCGCGTACGGCTTCATCCACAGTGAACGTGGAATGAGTGTAGCCGGACTCCGGCCCCAGCCCGGGAACCGCGGCGCAATCCAGGTCCGCCCCCGTCGCCAGAAGTGCGACGTCGTAGGCGAACGTCTCGGAGGCGGTTCGCAGCTCTTCTCGGCTGGTGTCGAGGCTTTCCACTTCCGCATGCACGAATCGGATTCCGCGACGCTGAAGTGGTTCCTGCAGCAACACCTGGAGCGCGGCGGGATTTCGCCAGCCCAGGATGACCCAGGGTAGCGAGGGTAGATACGTGAAGTCGGGATCTCTGGAGATGACGGTGATCTCCGCCGCGGTCCCCAGTTTCCGGCGGAGTGCATACGCGGCATTCAGACCGCCAAATGAACCGCCGACAATCACCACTCTCTTCCGTGCAGCATTCATCTCCAGCCCCCAGGGATGGCTACGGGCACCTCTTCGAGAGAGAAGTTCCACGTGCCCTCCGCGCGTTGGAGCAGGTTGAGTGCGAGGCGCAAGCCGTTGTATGTCCGCTCGGTGCCATACGGCGGGTCGTTCAGAATCAGCAGGATCGTCATCGCGTCTCCTTCGGACAACGGGCGCCGTCTGGAAGCGGTCCACCGACTTCCACTGGTAGTCCCGCATCGCGCCATTCGGGGTACCCGTCGGCTAGGCGTGTCGCATGAAGTCCGTGCTGGCGCAGCAGGCGCACGGCCTCGGCTGCCAGCACGCAGTAAGGCCCCCGGCAGTAGGCGACCACCTCCCGATCGGCTGACAGCCCGGCCAGCCGGCGCCGCAGTTCCGCGAGCGGAAGGGAGAGGGAGCCGGCAATGTGTCCGGCGGCGTATTCGCCACTGAGAGACCTGTTTCCCTGGCAAGTGTGTCGACGCTGCGTTCGCCCTGGGCCAGCACGTCGACGATCTCGATGCGGGGTGGGCTGGCGAAGGCCATGGCGATCTGCGCGAACTGGCCAAACAAGGCAGTCTTGAATTCCCGGCCGTTCATGTGAGCGGTGCCATCAATCATCAGGCTTCACATTATCAATTGATTGCTTGAATATCAATCGTGGCACGCGGGGCCTCGCGCAGCACGCCCTTCCCACCCAGGTGAGGCCGACTACGCTGTACTCGTGGCGGCGTGTCGTCGACCCGGTAAGAGAGTCTCTGATGCCAGCGCCGTCAGCGATCGCGATAGTGGCGGACCGCGGCGAGGACGTCGACAGGAGGCGAGCCCCGTTCCACACAGCGCCATCCCACCAGCTCGGGCGCGGCGCCGAAGAGGACGAGCACCCGAGCGTCGCGTGGTGCGGCGGGCTTCTGACCGTTGGACACCCGCCAACCCTGGGCCGACCCGGGCCGCAGCGCTGCGGACTGCGCCGTCAAGCCACGCGCGTTCTGCAGGCGCAGTTGCCGCGCGACGCGCTGACAGGCGGGCCAGCTATCGGGACCACCCATGCCGTCACGAGAAGGTAGCGACACGGTTGGGAGATCGGGGCTGCCGACCTCGACTGCCCACAGGGCTCGGCGAACCGTCGCGAGATCCT
>CAYHRK010000216.1:0-6126 GCA_964358795.1 uncultured Vicinamibacterales bacterium | reverse complement strand
TTGCGCCAGTCCTGACTGCTGGCCGTCACGCCCGCGGCAGCACGACCAGCGATCGGCCCCCGATCGCGCCGCCCGGGCGGCGGCGGAGAACTCCCGTCTTGCAGCACCTCCGCGGACAGAGGTGTGGCAGGAGTGTGTGGCAGGAGTGTGGGGATGACAGCGTTTTGCTATAGTGAGAAGTGCAGCACCATTATGGCAGTACGGTCTGTTCTGTACTCCGCCGATTTGATCGGGTGTGAGGCGCTTTCCGCCTTCGCGCCGGATCGCATTGCGGCGGCGTTCGTCTCCGCGCTCGAGCGGGCCGGCGGCGGCTCGACCGATCCGGAGACCGCCGACGCGTAACGTGCTCGTTCGCACCTGCCTGGCCAGTCTCGGCCTCTTCGGCTTGTTCCGACTGAGCGTCGTCGAGACGTACGCGGTAGGGCCGTTCGCCACGATACAAGGCTTCTGCGCTCAGCGGGTGTTTGGCGCTCCCGTGCGGCCGATCGATGTCACGGTCGCGTGCAGCGGCACCGACGTCATCGCGCTGTGCCTCGGCGCGATCCTGGCCTACCCGGTGGCCTGGCGTCGGCGATTGACCGGCGCGGCTGGCGGCCTTGCGCTCATCCTCACCCTCAACGTTACCCGCATCGGCACGCTCGGACAGGCCTCAGGATCGCCGGCCTGGTTCGAGGCGCTCCACCTGTATGTCTGGCCGGCCGTCCTCGTCCTTGCCGTGGCCGGGTATGTGTTCTGGTGGATGCGGTCCGCCGTCCGGCCACGTGTCGAGCCGCCCACGGGCGCTGACGCTGTCGGCATCGCCAGCCACCCGCCCGGCCGACTCACGACCCGGTTCGTGGTGATGGCCGCGACGTTTCTCGCGGTGTTCTTTTCCGCCTCTCCGTTCTATCTCGAGAGCGCCACCGTGCTCCAGGTGGCCGCCTTCATCGCGCGCGCGACGGCTTTGTTGCTGCGGACGTTCGGCGTCGCGGCGACGGCCACGACGAACGTGCTGGGGACTCCCCAGGGCGCGTATCTCGTCACACAGGAGTGCATCGCGACGCCGCTGCTCCCCATCTACCTGGCCGCGGTGGCCGCCTACGCGCAGGGATGGCGGCTTCGCCTTCTCGGCTTGGTGGCGGCCTTTCCCCTGTTCGTGATCCTGGGTATCACGCGCCTGCTGGTCGTCGCCGTCCCGGTCACGATCGTCGCGTCCCCGCCCGCCCTGATTCACGCGTTCTTCCAGATCGCGCTGGGCGTGACGCTGGTGGTGATCGCGGCCATCTGGCGCGAGGGCGCCACCAGGCGGGCGCTGCGCCCGGCCTTGCTGGGTCTGGCGGGAAGCGTAGGTGTCGCATGGCTCTTCACGCTCACGCCGATTGGCGCCTGGCATGCCGCCGCCGCGTTGCCAGTGGCCGACTACCAGGGGGCGGTAGCATTCGCTCCGGTGTTCCAGGTGGGCCTGTACGCCGGGCTCCTGATGGCGGGCCCTGGCCCGACGGCATGGCGCCGCGCGCTTGTCGGGCTTGGCGTGCTGCTGGTTCTTCAGGTCGCGTTCATCGGCGGTCTGCATCTGCTCGCGCAAGCCGGCATCACGCCACACATCCGCGACGTGCGTGGGTGGGCCGTCGCCGTCCCGCTCGTCATCTTCTTCATAGTGGCTGCGCCCACGCGATTGGGGCTCGGCGCCGCACCGCCGAACGTGACCGGCGGGCCGGAACCTGGCGGGGCTGCCCACTACCGGCGTTTCTGGGCTGATGTCGGAGCGAACTTCCCCAATCTGGACGGCGCAATCTCGACGCGCTACTACCGCGAGAACGAGCGACGCCTGCTGACCGAGCACCTGGCGCCTTTGGCGGGCATGCGCCTGTTCAAAACCGACTTGTGGGACGAAGCGAAGAATACGCGCATCCTGCAGTGGGCGGGCGCGCAGGGCGCGACGCCCTTCGGAGTGGACATCTCGTTGCCGACGGTGCGTGGCGCGCGCGAAGCCTTCGCGGGTGATCCGATCCACGCCGCCCAGGGCGACGTCCGGTGCTTGCCATGGGCCGGCGGCAGCTTCGATGCCGTGTACTCGATGGGGACCATCGAGCATTTCGACGAGACCGAACAGGCGGTTGCCGAGATCCTGCGCGTGCTCAGGCCGGGAGGCCGCGCCATCATCGGCGTGCCCAATCGCTACGATCCGTTTCTGCGCGCGCCCATGGTGGCCGCGATGCAGGCTGTCGGCCTCTACGCGTACGGCTACGAGAAGTCGTACTCGCGCCGGTCGCTCCGGCGGATGCTCGAACACGCCGGCTTCCAAGTCCGGGCGGAGACCGCCATTCTGTTCATACCCGGATGGCTGAGAATGCTCGACCTCGCCTGCCACGCGTGGTGCCCGCCGCTCTCGCGGATCACCGGCGCGCTGGTCTGGCCGTTCATGCTGATGGACCGCTACCTGCCATTCGTGCGACGCCATGGCTACCTGCTGGCGACGGTTGCTGAGAAGCCGGCGGACATCCCGTCTGGCACACCGCCTCCCGGCCATCCGGTTGGAATGGTGCACAACGGCAGTCTGTCGCGATCGCGTTAGAGGCCGCCCCGGCCGGTCAGCGAACGCGGTGACGCATGCGTCGGCTGGCGGGAGCTGAGGCGGGCGGCCATCACGGCCAGCAGCCACCAGTAGTGGCGGCAGTTGAGCAAGTCGGTCGAGAGGGCTTCGATCAGGAACGCCGTTCCCGCGCCGGCATACGCCGCCGCCTCCCACCGGAATCCTCCTGACGCCTCGAGCAGGCGCCTCGTCATCGTGCCACCGGCGATGAGGATCAGCGCGAGCGCTACCAGGCCTGCCGCCCCGAGTTCCGCGACCGCCCCGAGGTACGTCGAATGCGGCTCGGTCATCGAGATGGAGCGCGGGAACCGCTGGTCCCGCTGGAGCGTTGCGGTGAAGGCGGGTTGCCCGGACGGGCCCACACCCATCGGCCAGAACTGTTCGACCGCCCGCACGCTCGCCCCGTTGTTGAAGTAGTAGGTCGTGGGGATGACGACCCACGGTTCCCCTGCCCATGTGAAGGACGCAAGCGGCTGGCCCGCGACCAGCTGAGCGGCGCTCATCCACGGAACCGTGGCCCGGCGCACGACCATCACGTGTGAGCTCACGAAGAAGAGCGAGGCCACGATGAGCGATGTCGCAGCGGCCACCCACACTCGTGTGCGGCGACGCCGGACGCCTTCTCCGGCCGGTGGCCCCGACGCCCACATGACGCATAGCGCAGGCACGGCACACACCGCCGTTTTCGAGAACGTCGAAGCCAGACCCAGGACGAGCAACACGATCAGGGCGGTGTCTCGGTGCCTCCAGCCACGGTCCAGCCGGCTGCCGATGAACAGCGGTATCGCCAGCAGAAGGATGCTGGCCAGCATCTGTGGACCAGCGGTGAAGGCCTGAGCGCGCGGCGCTTGGCCGAGGTAGGGTATGGGTGTGCCCGCCACCGTCGCGAGGCGCGCGGACAGTCCCAGCCACGACGCGGTAGATCCTGCAAGCCCCACGGCGGCGGCAACGGCGGCCGATCGCCCGAACCACTCCCCAAAGCGGTCGAGCAACAGCGGCGTGGCGGTGATGCGCACCGTCGCGTAGAGGCACGCCAGGTAGGCCGCACCGAGCGTCTCGACGAGCGCATCGCGGGCGCCGACCCCTGTTGTCAACGCGCAGCCGAGCAGGTTGGCGCCGAGCCACGCCACGACCGCTGCGTCGGCGAGCACGAACCGCCAGGACACGCGGCCCCGCCACCACAGGACGGCCGACGCGCCGGCCAGTCCCACGAACACGATCTCGGGCGGTTGGAGTTTCGCGCCCAGCCACGGAAGCGTCCAGACACGGTGGAACGGCAGGAGGAAGAGATACCCCGCCCATAACGCCGTGACCGCGACCGACGCGGTCCAGGCACGCCCGTATGCGCCGGAGGCGGCCGACGGGACCAGGAGACGTCACCTCGTATGGCAGAAAGAGTCGAGCGTGCGCCACCAGGAGAATGGGCACGATCTCGTCATCACCGGGCACTACAAACCCGGCAGATTCTAGCATGTGCCGGAACCGCCGCTTCGCGCCAGCGGTCCCACCTGCGCTCGTTGTCCGTTTACATCAGAGATCGACGTGCAGGATCCGCCGGCCGTCGTCGCGTGTTCACGCCGGTACCGGACCACCTGCCGGAACGTGGCGACCGACGTGAGGCCTGTGTGCAGAAACCTCCATCTGAATGACGCGGGGATCTGGCTACAACTGCATACGCCTGGACCGCCGACCGACGAACGTGGCCTGGAGCCCTCAGAATCCGCCCGCGGCACGCGCCATGCAGTGATCCCTGATGGCACACAGGCCCTGTGCTTGCAAGTAATGCAGGCATTGCCTATACTATGTGCATGCAGTACACCGTACGAGGCGTACCGCTCGCCGTCGACGCCGCGCTCCGGCGTCGTGCGCGGGCACTCGACAAGAGCCTGAACGAGGTTGCCGTGGAGGCACTGGCAGAAGGCCTTGGCGTCGGTGCCGCGCGGCCCCTGCGGCGCGACCTTACCGATATCGTCGGCACCTGGACGCGCGATCGCGCCGTGGAAGCGGCGCTCGTGGCGCAGGACACCATCGACGAGGACCTCTGGCGGTGAGGCTGGCCCTCGACACCCACCGGTACGTCGACCTCTGTCGCGGCGTGGAGGAGACCGTCGACCTGGTCGGCACGGCCGATGTCGTGTTCCTGCCGTTTGCCGTGGTTGCGGAACTGCGCGCGGGGTTCGCCTTGGGCCGGCGTACGGCAGAGAACGAACGAGTCCTGCGCCGGTTCCTCCAGAAGGACGGCGTAGACGTCCTCTACCCGGACGATCAGACCACGCTCTTCTACGCCACGGTGTACCGGCAGCTTCGCCGACAGGGGACACCGATCCCTACCAACGACCTGTGGATTGCGGCACTGGTACTGCAGCACAACCTCGTGCTGCACGCCCGCGACCGACACTTCGAGTCGGTGAGCCAGATCGCTCGCGTCTAGCGAAGCGCACGGTGCTGCCTGCCATTCGTATTCAGAAGTGATGGCGTCGGCGATACGGTCTTGCACGCTTCGATTACGCGCTGCCTTCTGCCGTAGGTGAATGATCGTGCGGATGTTTTGCTCAATGACGGCGCTCAGCGCCGGATTGTCTCCGCTGCGATCGTCTTCTGCTGCTGCTGTGATTTCCATTGGGTTCTGCCGCACAAGACTGATGTCCTTCCTTCAGAATGTCACCTTCTTGTAGAGGATAGGCCGTAGAGGGGTGTCGGCCGAGAGGCGTCATCGCACGGGAACGTGCGTGATCCCGCGGTATGATCGCCAATGTCGATCGTCTGGTCCGCGTCGGCTACCAGCACGAGCGAGCCGACCGGCGAGTTCGCCTTCAGCGTCGTGGTTCCGCTGGGAATGCGCAGCGTCACCGTCTTGTCGCCCTTGTTGGTGATCCTCAGCGGGACCAGGCCACGTTTGCAGAGCTACGTCATGTTGCTGTATTTATCATTGATATTGTCTATAATTAATCTTCGCTATGTTTGATTTAGGTGCTTCGCAGCGGCGGGCCAGGGCGAGGCTGGGGCGTACCTCAACGCGCCGGCGTCGGTCGGATGCAGGGCGGTTTCGACTCCCTCCGCTCGTGCTCGACGAACTACGGTCGCTCGTCCTCGGTCCGGAGCGCCCACCCATGGCGGCGATTCAGCGTCGCATCGCGGACGTCTGCGCAAAGCGCGAGCTGCGAGCGCCATCTCGTGCGAGCCTGTACAACGTTCTCGCAAGAATCGAGGGACACCGTTACGACGTGCCGGCGCTGCCGCCGCACGTTCGCGAGGCTCTGTATAATCTGGCACCCAACGCGACGGTGTCGGGGCATCAGCTCGTGTTCTACTGCGTCAATTACGGATCGGTGGCTGCGGTCGGTTATGCCGCCGGCCTGCCGTGGCTCAACCTGTATCAGGCGTGGCATCTTCGCGGCTGGCGACCGCGCAGCCGAGGTCTGCTGCGGGCTGCCATGCGCGTGCGAGCGATTGTATGAGTGCACCGTACTTGCCCATGCAAGTAATCCCGCAAGCCCTGGCGCGCGTGGTCGACGACATTCCCTACTGGTTCGTGATCGGCGGCCAGGCGGTCC
>CAYHRK010000215.1:0-6217 GCA_964358795.1 uncultured Vicinamibacterales bacterium | reverse complement strand
CGCACGTCCCAACGAGTATCGTTCCTGATTACACGGAGCCATCTGTGATAGAGGTCCAGCACCTCACGAAACGCTACGGCCGCGTCACCGCGGTCGACGATCTGACCTTTCGCGTCGAGCGGGGCGAAATCCTCGGTTTCCTCGGCCCGAACGGCGCCGGAAAGACCACGACCATGCGGGTCGTCACCGGCTTCATGCCGCCGACCGAAGGCAAGGTGATCGTGGCCGGATTCGACGTCTTCGATCAGCCGATCGAGGCCAAGCGGCGCACCGGCTACCTGCCGGAAACGCCGCCGCTCTACCCCGAGATGACCGTGCACGAGTATCTGATGTTCGTGGCCCGTATCAAGGGGGTGCCTTCCGGTGAACGGAAGACGCGCGTGGAGCAGGTGATGAAGCGCACTTGGGTCACCGACATGCGCGATCGCCACTGCGGGAAGCTGTCGAAAGGCTACCGGCAGCGCGTCGGCCTGGCGCAGGCCATTCTGCACAATCCCGACGTGCTGGTGCTCGACGAACCGACGGCCGGCCTCGATCCCAAACAGATCATCGAGACCCGCCAGCTCATCAAGGAGCTGGCCGGCAGCCACACCATTGTGCTGAGCACCCACATCCTGCCTGAAGTGGCGCAGACCTGCCAGCGCGTGGTGATCATCAACAAGGGCAAGGTGGTGGCGGTGGACACGCCCGACAACCTCACGCGCAGGTTGCGGGGTGCCGAGTCGATGTACGTGCAGGTGGATGCGGCAGGCGTTGACGCCACCTCGGCGCTGCAGGCCGTGCCAGGCGTGACCCGCGTGGCCGTGTCCGACCACCGCGACGGATCGACCGGCTACGAGGTGGACAGCGTGCGCGGCGAGGATGTGCGGCGCGCGCTGGCCCGGGCGGTCGTGACCAACGGCTGGGGCCTGCTGGAACTGCGGCCGCTGCGGATGAGCCTCGAGGAGATCTTTCTGCAGGTCACCACCGAAGAGCCGGCCGACAGAACGGACAAGACGGAGACGACCGAGGAGGCCACGACGTGAGCAACATCATTGCGATTGCCCAGAAGGAAATCCGGTCCTACTTCGCCTCGCCCATCGCCTACGTCGTGATTGGGCTGTTCGCGTTGCTGTTCGGCTGGTTCTACGTCTCGATCCTGAACTGGTTCGTCAACCAGGGCATGCAGATGTCGATGGGCATGGGCCCGGCCAACACGAACGTGAACCAGCAGATGATCCGGCCATTACTGCTGAACATGACGGTGGTGCTGCTGTTCGTGCTGCCGATGATCACGATGCGGACCTACTCGGAAGAGAAGCGATCGGGCACCATCGAATTGCTGCTCACCTCGCCCATCTCCGACATCGAGATCATCGTCGGCAAGTTCCTGGGCGCCATGACGCTCTACGGTGCGATGCTGGGCGTCACACTGATCTACATCGCCGTGCTGTTCGCCGTGGGAAATCCCGAGTGGAAGCCGGTTGCCACGGCGTATCTCGGCCTGCTGCTGCTGGGCGGCTGCTTCATCTCGGTTGGCATGTTGATCTCCAGCTTCACGAAGAACCAGATCGTGGCCGGTATGGTTACCTTCGCCGTGTTCCTGCTGTTGTGGGTGATCGACTGGATTGGCAGCTTCGCCGGACCGACCGTCGAGCAGTTGGTGAACTACCTGTCGATCACGCAGCACTTCGATGACTTCGCCAAGGGCGTCATCGACACCAAACACCTGATCTACTACGTGAGCTTCATCACGTTCGGCCTTTTCCTGACCGCCAAGTCGGTCGACAGCGAACGGTGGCGCGGATAATGGTCAAGAAACTCGCCGGAATCATCGGCTGGATCGGGACGGCCCTGGTGTTCGCGGCCGTGGCGATCCGGTTCCTCAGACCCGAATGGGATCGCTTTGCCTACTGGGGGGCATGGGCGGGCCTGGTGTGCGTCCTCCTCTATACGTTTACCCAGTGGCGCGAGATCGCCAGTGGCTTCAGCCGGCGCCAGACGCGGATGGGCACGCTCACCATCACCAGCATCGCGATTGTGCTGGGCATCCTGGCGGCCATCAACTACATCGGCACGCGCCAGACCAAGCGGTGGGACCTGACAGCCAGCAACGAATTCACCCTGTCGGACCAGACCGTCAACGTGCTGAAGCGGCTGAACGCGCCGCTGGCCATCAAGGTGTTCGAGAAAACCAGCGAGATGCAGCGGTTCCGTGACGCGCTGGCCGAGTACGAGCACCAGTCGAAGCACGTGTCGATTGAGTACGCCGATGCCGACAAGAAGGCGGCGCTGGCCCGCCAGTACCAGGTGACGAACTACGGCACGGTGGTCCTGGAGTACCAGGGCCGCGTCGAACGCGTGGTCGGCAGTGCGGAACAGGATCTGACCAACGGCATCATCAAGGTCATCTCGGGCACCCAGCGGCGCGTCTATTTCGTCCAGGGCCACGGTGAGCGCGACATCAACAGCTCCGAGCGCAGCGGATACGGCACGATCAAGTCTGCGCTCGAACGTGAGAACTACGGCGTCGACAAGCTGGTGCTCATCCAGCAGGGACAGGTACCCGACGATGCGGCCATCGTGGTGGTGGCAGGTCCGAAAAACGATCTGCTGGCACCGGAGGTGGACGCCCTGAAACGGTACCTGGCCAAGGGCGGCAAGCTGATGGTGATGCTGGACCCGCCCGACACGACGAAGACCGCACCCCTGGCCAACATCGAGGGCCTGCTGCACGACTGGGGATTCCAGATCGGCACCAACGTGGTGGTGGACGCCAGCGGCATGGGGCAGATGATCGGCGCGGATGCGGCCACGCCGGTGGCCGCCAGCTATCCGTCGCACCCCATCACCAATCGGTTTGGCAGCTACCTGACGGCCTATCCCGTCAGCCGTTCGATGGGCCCTGTCACCGGCGGTATCAACGGCCACACGCCCAGCACATTCATCGAAACCAGCGCCCGCAGTTGGGCCGAAACCGACATTGACGGATTGATGAAGACCGGCGAGGTGAAGTTCGACGAGGGCAAGGACCAGAAGGGCCCGGTCTCGATTGCCGCCGCCGTGTCCGCTTCGCCCGCCGATGCTGCCGCTGCGGCGCCGGCTAGTGCCGACCAGGCGCACAAGACGACCGAGACCCGCGTGGTGGCACTCGGCGACTCGGATTTCGTCGCCAATGCCTACATCAACGTCCAGGGCAACCGCGACATGTTCATGAACATCCTGGGATGGCTGTCGCAGCAAGAGAACCTGATCTCGATCCGCCCCAGGGAGTCGAGCGACCGCCGGATCACGCTGACGGCCGATCAGGGCCGGCGGATGGCCTGGTTCGCGCTGCTCATCATTCCGGGCTTGATCATCGCGTTGGGCATCTACACATGGTGGCGGAGGCGCTAATGCGGGGATTTCGATCCACACTCATCCTGCTCGTGATCTTTCTTGGCTTGCTCGGCTACATCTATTTCTATGTGATGAAGAAGCCGAGCGGACCGGAGGCTTCGGTTGAACAGAAGCAGAAGGTGTTCACCGTCGAGAGCGACAAGATCGAAGAGCTGCTGGTGAAGTCCGCGACCGGCGAGCGCACCCTCGTCCGGAAGATGAACGGCACGTGGGAGATCGTGGAACCACGACCAGCCAAGGCCGACGAATCGGAAGTGACGGGCATGGTCACCAACCTCGCGTCGCTCGAGATTCAGCGCGTGGTGGACGATAACCCCGGCGACATCGTGCAGTACGGGCTGGCGCCGCCGCACGTCGAGATCGGTTTCCGGAAAGCCGGCGAGAAGGATCCCACGTTGATCTATCTGGGAGACAAGACGGCGACAGGAACGGATCTGTACGCGAAACGTCCGAACGAGAAGCGCGTGTTCCTGGTGTCGTCGTTCCTCGACACCACCTTCAACCGCAACACGTTCGACTTGCGCGACAAGACCATCTTGAAGTTCGACCGCGACAAGGCCGACAGCATCGACGTGGTGTCGAAGGACCAGACGCTGAAGCTGGCCAAGAGCGGCGCGCAGTGGAACCTGGTGGCCCCGCTGGCGGCGCGCGCCGACGTGACGTCGGCCGAAGGGCTGGTCGGACGCCTGCAGACCGCACAGATGAAGTCGATCGCGGTCGAGGACGTGGCCCAGAAAGACCTCGCGACGTACGGCCTCGACAAACCCGCCATCACGGCCACCGTCAACACGGGCAGCGCCCGGGCGACGCTGGCGCTCGGCAACGCCGACGACGAAGGGAACCTGTATGCCCGCGACATGGCGCGCGCCATGGTCTTCACGGTGGAAAAAGCCCTGGCCGACGATTTGAACAAGAAGGCCAGCGAGTACCGGCCCAAGGAGATCTTCGAATTCCGGCCCTTCACGGCCACGCGCATCGAGGTTGCCCGGGGAGCGGTCACCGTGGCGTTCGAAAAGACGAAGGGGAAGGACGGCCAGGAGACGTGGCGACAGATCACGCCCGCCAAGGTCGTCGAGGGCGCGAAGGTCGATGCCCTGCTGTCGGCCTTCTCCGGCCTGACGGTCGACAAGTACGTGGACGCCACAACGAAGACCGGCACCGACTCGCCCGTCGCCATCGTCACGGTGAAGTTCGACGATGGGAAAAAGGAGGAGCGCGTGGCGTTTGGAAAGGTCGACAAGGACATGTTCGCCGGGCGGGCGGGCGAGCCTGGCGCGGCACAGATCGTCGCAGCCAAGTTCGATGAAGCCTTGAAGGCGCTCGACGCGCTGAAGTGATGCGCCGAGCGTTAGCCGCCATCGTGATGGCCCTGGCGGCCGGATGCGCGAGCCAGCCGCGACCGGTCACCACGGTGACGCCGGCGCTAGGGCCGGCGCCGGGGGTGCCCGTCCTCCAAGCTGAATTGGACGCTCTGTTCGCGGTGCCGGCATTCAGCAACGCTATCTGGGGCGTGCTGGTTCGGTCCCTCAAGAACGGCGACACGCTCTATCAGCAACATGCCGGCACGTTCCTGATGCCGGCCTCCAACATGAAAGTCGTCACGATGGCGGTCGCCGCCGAGCGGCTGGGTTGGGACTTCACGTTCACGACAACTTTGCTTGCGACCGGCCCGATTGAACACGGCGTCCTTAAAGGCGATCTGGTCGTGGTGGGCAGCGGCGATCCCTCGTTTGGCGGCCGTCCCCCAGCCGATGTAGCCGTCTTCGACGCGTGGGCCGACGAGCTTCGAGCCAAGGGCATCACGGCGATCGAGGGCCGGATCGTCGGCGACGACCACGCCTTCGACGCTGAAGGTCTGGGAGCCGGGTGGGCCTGGGACTACCTGAGTGCCGGTTATGCCACGCCTGTTGGTGCGCTCGACTACAACGAGAACGTGGTGCAGGTGACCCTGACGCCCGGACCCGTTGCCGGCGCGCCGGCGATCATCGAGACCCGCCCCGACACGAGCGCGCTTGTCGTCGACAACCGCGTTCGAACCGTGGCGGCTGGCGGAGAATCGCGCGTCGAATCCACGCGGCTGCCTGGCAGCCGCGTGCTTCGGATGACAGGCACCGTGCCCATTGGCCGCACCGACGTGACGCGCACGGTGTCGGTGGACAACCCCACCGAGTTGGCCGTGTTGGCGCTGCGCCGGGTGCTGAGTGCCAGGGGGATCCCGGTTGGCGGCGACGCGATCGATATCGATGAGTTGGCCGCGCCACCCGATCTGGCGGGCGCGCAGACACTGGCCAGGTACACCTCGGCGCCGCTGTCGCAGATTGGCAAGGTGATGCTGAAAGTCAGCCAGAATCTCTATGCCGACACCCTGCTGAAGACGCTGGGCAAGCCGGCGCGTGCGGGACCGGCATCGACGGCAGCCGGCGCAACGGTGGTGCAGGACACGCTGAAAGGCTGGGGGATCGCACCCGACCGCTACGTGATGATGGACGGATCGGGCCTGTCGCGCTACAACTACCTGACACCGGACGTGCTGGTGACGATTCTCACGCGGATGGCGTCTGACGATCGGCACAAGACGCTGTTCGCCGATGCGCTTCCGGTCGCAGGCGTGGATGGCACCATCGCGGGGCGGATGAAGAATACCAAGGCGCAGGGCAACGCGCGTGCGAAGACCGGCTCAATCTCGAATGCGCGGGCCTTGTCTGGGTACGTGACTTCGGCAGACGGCGAACCGCTGGTCTTCTCGATGATCGTCAACAACTTCAACGTGCCGCAATCGGATGCCGACGCCGTCATCGACCGCGCGGTGGTCCGCCTGGCCGAATTCCGCCGACGGTAG
>CAYHRK010000214.1:0-6316 GCA_964358795.1 uncultured Vicinamibacterales bacterium | reverse complement strand
TCGTCATGGGAGCCATCACCACGGCACCCTGAAGCACGTCTCGCAGGGACATGCCCTCATCGTACCCGTTCTTGCACCCGGACACTTGGCTGGCGGTCCGGGTGAAGCCCAGTCCTTCCCGCGCTTCGCTCGTCATTAGGGGCGCCCAGGGGACGAAACACTTACTTCATTCGGTAAGGTGAAGCCCTTCGAACATGTCTAGAAGGACTGGCTGAGCATGGCGCCGCTCGGGTTCGTCTGCTAAGCTGACGATCGACGCTGCACATGCACATGCTTGACGTGGCCACGCCGCCCCCTTATGCCGATCGTGTCGAATTCGCGGCGACGCGCAAAGTCCGTGAACGCAACACCGGTACCTACCGGATTTCACACTGGCCGGCGTGGGCATGGGTGTTCTTCCTGGTGCCCGGCCCGATGATTGCCGATCTGTTTCACCATGGCGGCGACTGGCGCATCCTGACGTGGCTGGCGTGTGTGATCGCCGCCACCGGCGTCGCCGCGTGGTTCGGGAAGATGCCGGGCACGGAGCTGCGTCCCTACGTGATGTTCTTCACCGAGGACAAGCCGAATCGCGTCTACCGGCGCGTGTGCTACACCGTGGCGTGGAGCGTGATCGTGTCCTACGCCGTTGTGAATCTGACAGGGATGCTGGTGGCCATCGTGTCGGGACGCTGGATGATGCACCAGTTGTATGGATCGTTGTTCTTTCCCGTGATGGCGCTGGTAGGGGGACTGGGGTTCTGGGGCGTGCTGCCTCGGGCCAAACCCTCCGTGAAGTACGAGGGATACGAACGCCGCGTGTTCTACGGTGCGGCGTGGACCGTGTCGGTGGCCCAGGCCGTGATGTGGCTGGCGTGGCGCGCGTTTCCACCCAATCCCATCGTGGACGTGGTGAAACTGCTGGTCTTTACGGCCATCCTCGCCGGCGTTGGCTACCTGTCGTACCGCGGGTACTTGCCGAGGACCCGCCCGATCGTACCCGGCGAGCCGATTACCATCGACTGAAGTCGCCTACGACTTGGAATCGACTGCAGTTGTTTGCGTGGCTGCTGGACTGGCGTCCAGCCACGCAGCAGCCAGGACCAGAACGAGCGCAAGGTTCGTGAGTCTTCTCACACACACCTCTTCGAGTGGACGCACGAGTGCCCATGAGGTAGACGAAATCGAGCAGGCGCCGGTTCACAACGCGGACGCGCAGTAATCCTCCTGCAGGATGTCATCGAGCGTGCTGACCAACTGGCCGGCGTCTTGTTCTGTAAAGACCATCGGCGGCTTGATCTTCAGCACGTTGTGGAACGGGCCGTCGGTGCTGACCAGCACGCCTTTGTCGCGCATGCGGTTGGCCGCATACGAGGCTTGTTCGGTGGCCGGATCGAGGGTGTCGCGATCGGACACCAGCTCGACGCCTGCAAACAGTCCCAGGCCGCGAACGTCGCCCACGAGCCGGTGCCGCGTCTTCAGTTCCGCCAGTCCGGCCAGGAGACGCTGCCCAACCACGCGCGCGTGCTCCTGCAGACGCTCGTCCCGAAGGACATCCAGCACAGCCAGGCCAATCGCGCACGACACGGGATTACCGCCGAACGTGTTGAAGTACTCCATGCCGTTGGCGAATGCGCGGGCGATTTCTGGCGTGGTCACCACCGCGCCCAGAGGATGACCGTTCCCGATCGGCTTGCCCAGGGTGACGATGTCGGGGACGACGCCCTGGGTCTCAAACGCCCACACGTGCGAGCCGACGCGGCCGAAACCCACCTGCACTTCGTCGGCGATGCACACGCCGCCCGCGTCGTGCACGGCTTGGTAGGCGGCCGCGAGGTAGCCCGGCGGCAACACGACCTGCCCGGCGCAGCTCAGGAT
The DNA here is from genome assembly GCA_964358795.1 of uncultured Vicinamibacterales bacterium. Taxonomy (GTDB): domain Bacteria; phylum Acidobacteriota; class Vicinamibacteria; order Vicinamibacterales; family JAKQTR01; genus CAYHRK01. The sequence goes on along the minus strand of CAYHRK010000214.1, from coordinate 4,459 downwards.
CGACTCGGCGAAAAAAGCGGCAACGCGGTCGCCGGTGTGTGTGATGCGCTCGACCGTCTCGGCTACATGGGCGGCGTACTTCAGGCCGGCCTCGCGATCGGGCGCCCGATACAGCCCGCGGTAATCGTCAGGCGTCGGCACCTTGTGGACGTGGGGCGGCGCACCCCGGCCGCCGGGGCCATCGAACTTGTAGGGACTGACGTCGATGAGACCCGTGGTGTTGCCGTGATACGCGGTGTCGACCACAATCGTGTCGCCGCCGTTGGTCCACGCGCGAGCCAGGCGCAGCGCCAGCTCATTCGCCTCGCTTCCGGAATTCACGAAGAAGCAGATACGCAATGGCTCGGGCAGCGTGGCGCACAGCCGCTCGGCGTAGCGGCCAACGAGATCGTGCAGGTAGCGCGTGTTGGTGTTCAGCACGGCCATCTGGCGCTGGCCCGCCTCAACGATCCGCGGGTGGCAGTGCCCCACGTGCGCCACGTTGTTCACCGCGTCCAGGAACGCGCGACCGTCGCTGTCGTACAAATGCTGCATCCAACCGCGCACAATGGTGAGCGGCCGCCGGTAAGACACGCCGAGCGAGGGCCCCAGGCGCTCGCGACGCACCGCCAGCACCTCATCGCTGGCTGGAAGACGAGGCGCCCTGACACCATCCGGGATCTGTGCGATCAGATTCGGATCCGGGCTCAGACTGAGCCACACACGGCGATCGCATCGACGCGCCACGCCCGGGAAATCCCCATGGCGGTCGAGCAGATCCGTCACGATTTGAAAGTGCAGGTGAGGTGGCCACCCGCCGTTCTCGTGCGGCGCGCCCACGCGTGCCACCACCGCGCCACGCGCGACTGGCTGTCCCTCCTGGAGATCGCGGACCGATTCACGCTGGAGGTGGCCGTAGAGGCTGTAGAAACGGGGACCGTCCGCGCCAGCCTGGTGTTCCAGGATGACCGTGGGGCCGTAATCGAGAGGACCGGCATTGTCGGCCACGCTGAAGACGCGGCCCTCGAGTGGCGCAACGACACTGGTGCCAGCGGCAGCGAAGAGGTCGAGCCCGATGTGCACGGTCCGCCATTCGGGGCCGTCGTTGCCGGCCATGCGGAAGATGTCGCTCGAGTAGAAGGCCCGAACCTCGTCGTAGTGGCCGATGCCGATCTCAGCACCGGCCGCTGCCAGTATGCCGGACAGATGGCGCGAGAACGCCTTCACATCCGACCACATCCGCGGCGTGCCGGCTTCACAGCTGCCCACACCGAGATCGAAGCGCAACGTGGACGTGGTTCGTGGATCGGGGTCCATCACCGGCCCCGGACTCGCGTCGGCTGAACGCAGCCATCCGGTAACGCGCGCCGCCGCCGGGCAGGGCATCAGGCCGCAGGCGTCGCGCAGTGAGTAGTGCGCAAGGCGCGGATGAATGCGGTCGATCGTGCTCAGCAGCTCCCACGCTGGCCGCTCGCTGATCGTCAGATAGCTGTTGGCCGGCTCCACCTGGCGCTGGTAGGCGGAGTTGACCACGCTCACACACAGTCGTATGCAGGCCAGCGGCCAGATCGCCTCGACCTCGGCGTCCGTTAGCGGGTACGCGTCGTGATAGCCGTCCACGATTGGCGTGGCCGCGCACAACGGGTCCGGCTTGTCCAGCATCGCGTAGGCCGCGGCCACGGCCACCTCGTTGGCCATCCAGGTCTGCAGCATGTCGCCGAAGTCGACGACCGATACGACTCGCCGATCGTACGGATCATCGCCGCCGACCAGCACGTTATGATCGTTGGCGTCGTTGTAGATCACACCGACGCGAAGCGCCGGTCCGAGGCGTTCCAGTTCTGCCGACGCCCACCCGAACAGGCGTTCCACCAGGGCATGCTGGACGGGGTCCTCCACAAAGCGGACGTAGTCGGAAATCCACGCGGCCCGCCTCGGGTCCCACTTGAGATCGCGATCGGCCACGGCGTGAGAGAACGTCGCCAGGGCGGAATCGAGCATTCCCAGAACCGATCCCAGACTGCGAAGCAGATCCGGCGTGTGCGGCGTCGCCCGGGCCAGCACCGTGCCGGGTACCCAGGTGAGCAGGCGCACCAGATGTGGGACGCCACGCTGGTCGCGTGCGATGCCGGTGAGCGCGCCGGAGAGCGCCCGACACACCCGCGGCAATGCCAGGCGAGGTTCGCGGCAGGCGACGTGCTCGAGCGCCAGATTCTGCAGCTCGATGACGCGTGGGTCTTCGGTCGCGTTCGCGATCTTCAACACGAAGCACTGGCCGTTTCCATCGGTCAGCTTGATGTTCTGGTCGCGCTCGCTCGTCAGGGACGTCGCGGTTGCCTCGAGCCCGAAGTGGGTCCTCGCAAGCGACACGGACTCGCCCAGTGAGAATGACGGCAGGTCGTACTTGACGGCAGGCATCGTGTCCCGTGTGGCGACAGGCATTCAGGAGTAGAGGAGAAACGCCTACACCGGATCGGGCCCTACCTTCCTGAGCAGCGCCGCCGCGTCCCGGAAGGTGTACCACACCTGCGTCTCGAAGTCGTACAGCTTGCACTGCTTGAAGATCATCCGCACCGTGGACCATCGGAACCGGTACTCGTGCATGAACTCGCCGTACTCCCGCTGCAGGTCGGCGTAGGCCCGCTTCAAATGATAGAAGGGAATCCGCGGTTCCACGTGATGCGGCACGTGGATCATGATGTTGTGGACGAGCATCTCGCTGAGCCGTGAGCAGCGCACCAGGATGCTGCAGTACACCTGCCCGATCGTGTTGCTCCATTCCGGCCGGTGGTCGAAGTACGGGACGTCCGGGTGCGTGTGGTGCAGGTACACGAAGAGGGCGATGAAGTAGTTGAACACGAGGAACGGCACCACGACGCCCGCCACGACTCCAAGAAACCCTCCGCCGAAACGCCACGCGACCGCCGACCACCCGATCGCGAACAGCAGCGTGAACCACTTGTCGAGAATCACCATCGTCCGGTCGCGCGTCTTCGGATCGGGCTTGAACAGCACCATGCCTGGCCACCAGACCCGAAGCAGATAGTGCAGGGCGCACGTGTACGGGCTCCGTTCCAGACGGTACACGAAGCGACGCCCTCGACTACTCGCCGCGTACTGCTGCGGTGTCAGCGGACACCAGATCCAGTCGATCGGGGTGAACGACGTGAACCCATGGTGTACCCGGTTATGGCCGTGGCACCAGAGACGGTACATGTTGAATGACGGCAGCATGAAAAGCGTGCCGAACACTTCGGCCACGCGGTCGCTCTCGAACAGGGCACCGTGAGCCGCATCGTGCGCCCAGACGAACATGAAGGCCACGGCGCAGCCGGCCAGGATACCGAACACCAGCTTGGCCCACGGACTCTGGCTGACAAAAACGCCCGTCATTGCGCCGAGGTAGAGCGTCAGATCCAGGGCGAACGCTCCGAACGCGCGCATCCACGATCGCCGGTAGCATCCGTCTGAGATCGCCATCCGGACCGTGTTCAGATTGATGTCCTTGAGCGCCTGATACAGCCGAGCGTCGTCCATAATCTCTCTCACGGGGGAATGGGGACGTGAATGGTCTGACTTAGACGATTATGACACACCGTCAGCGGCGGCCGCCTGCCTCGGCTTCCAGAGCAACGCGCGCCGCATCAAGGTCTTTTTTCTGGCTGGCATCGATGTTGGGAAAGCGCAAGCCGGCGCGCTCGAGGGCGGCCACAATCGTGGCGGCCACGACCAGCCTGGTGAACCACTTATGGTCGGCAGGGACCACGGTCCAGGGTGCCCACGGCGTGGCGGTGTTCCTGATCATGTCCTCGTAGGCGGCCATGTACTGATCCCAGTAACCCCGCTCCTTCGCGTCGGCCAGCGAAAACTTCCAGTTCTTCTCGGGCTCGTCGAGGCGGCTCAGAAAACGCTGGCGCTGTTCCTCTTTCGAGATATGCAGGAAGAACTTGCGCACGATGTACCCGCTGCGGGTCAGGTGACGTTCGAAGGCGTTGATGGATTCGAACCGTTCCTGCCAGATGTGTTTCGACACGACCGTGTCCGGCAGCCGCTGACGCTGCAGAAACTCGGGGTGCACGCGGACGATCAGCGTCTCCTCGTAGTACGAACGGTTGAAGATGCCGATGCGTCCGCGTTCGGGGAGGCTCTTGGTCGTGCGCCACAGGAAATCGTGATCGAGTTCTTCGTTTGAGGGCGCCTTGAACGAGAACACCTGGCAGCCCTGGGGATTCACGCCCGACATCACGTGCTCGATCGCACCGTCTTTGCCGGCGGCATCCATGGCCTGGAAAATCAGAAGGACGCCCCACTTGTCGTCCGCATACAGCCGTTCCTGCAATTCGGCCAGGCGTGCGACACCGTGTTCCAGGAGTTCCTTGGCCTGTTCCTTGGACTTGATCCCGGACGTGCCGGCCGGGTCGATGTGCCGCAGCCTGAAGCTCTTGCCGTCGGCGATGGTGAACGGTCTCAAGCGTTTCTC
>CAYHRK010000213.1:0-6317 GCA_964358795.1 uncultured Vicinamibacterales bacterium | reverse complement strand
CGAGTGGACAACAGGCCCAGGCCGGCCGGGAGCAAGCCGGCAACCGAGTACACACAGGTGGACTCGATGGCTTCCTCCCGTGTCAGCGGCGGCAGGAGGCCAGGCAGGCGCCGGGCCATCATGGTTTTTCCGGCCCCTGGCGGTCCGACCAGCATCAGGTTGTGGCCCCCGGCCGCGGCGATCTCCAGCGCGCGGCGTGCCACCGCCTGACCACGCACGTCGGAGAGATCGCCCCAGGCGGAGATCTCAACTGGAGACGGGCCGGCGATGCTGTCGGCACACGGCGGGTCGTCGCGATCGGTGTTGATTGCTTCAACCGCGTCGGCGAGCGACGAGGCCGTTTGTGTGCGAACGCCCGACACGGCGTGCGCCTCGGCCCGGTTGCCGACGGGCACCAGCAGGCCGGCAATCCCGGCGCGACGCGCGTGCAGGGCGACGGGCAGGACACCTCTGGATGGCTGGATGCCGCCGTCGAGCGAGAGCTCTCCCAGTACGATCAGATCGGGCACGTGGCGCCGCACGAGAACCCCGGTGGCGGCCAGCACGCCCAGTGCCACCGGAAGGTCGAACGATGAACCGGCCTTCCGAACGTCAGCCGGTGCCAGGTTGACCGTGATCCTCTGGTAGGGGAATTCGAATCCCGAATTGCGGATGGCGGTACGCACCCGATCCCGGCTTTCACGCACGCCCGGATCCGGCAGCCCGACCACCGTAAAGCCGGGCAGTCCAAACGAGACGTCAACCTCGACCTGCACCACGGTGGCGTCGACACCCAGCACCACGGCGCTCAATAACGTGGAGAGCACAGCCAGGGATCTAGCAAGGGCCGATCCGGCTTGGCGTCGCCAGCAGATTCAAGAGATTCAGCAGGGTGTCATTGCGGAGATGGCAATGCCGGCCACCAGGACGTCCGCAGCGCATGGCGAAATGTGTGATCGATCTGGCCGAAACTATGGGATGAACCGAGCGGCGTTCTGGCGATTAGTAAACACCGTCAACCGATCGCCCGGCGTGATGCGATCGCCTTTCAGACCGTTCCAGGAGCGAATGGCCGACACCGTCGTACGGAAGGCCTGAGCGATCGCATAGAGCGTGTCGCCCCGCTTCACCCGGTAGATCAGCTTCACGCTGCCCGAAGGCTCAGGGGCAGTTGGCGCCGGGGTCAACGCGACGTTGATCGACCGAGCGTGCTCGACGATCGGTTCAGCGCGGTTGGTCCGAGCAGACAACAAGGTCGTTGGCGCCCTCGGGATCAACAGTTTCTGGCCGGGATTCACACGGGCACGTACGCTGAGATAATTGGCCTCGGCCAAGTCGTTGCGGCGTACCCGCAGGCTATTGGCGATGGTCGTCAGCGACTCACCACGCCGCACCGTGTACCACTGCAATGCGGCCAGTTGATCAGCGGTCGCCTCCGAGAGGCGTTGTTCAACCAGGCTCGTCGTCCCGGCCGGTACACGCAGCCGATAGCTCTCGCCACGCAGGGGCGTCGTCCAGCGCCGCAGCTCGGGATTGAGGCGCTGAATCTCTTCCACCGACACCGCGGTCCATTCCGCGACACGCCGCAGATCGACCGGCCCTGTCAGCGTGACGCTGTCGGACACCGGAGGTGCCGCCGTCTCCACAAAGAACCCGTACTGGGTTGGATTTCGAGCCACCACCATCGCGGCCAGCACCATCGGCACGTACTCACGGGTTTCGCGCGGCAAGTAGCGCCCGCGCTCGGCCAGGGCCCAGAAATCCGCCACGCCCTTCTGTCGGACCGCCTTCTGAACCGATCCCGGTCCTCCGTTGTAGGACGCGAGCGTCAACATCCAATCGCCTCTGAACATCCTGTTCAGGAGCTTCAGATACCGGGCAGCGGCGGCCGTGGCCTTCTCGGGGTTGGATCGTTCGTCGATGTACCAGTCGTGCGTCAGTCCCTGCTCGATGGCCGTGCCACTCATCAACTGCCAGAATCCCTTGGCCTTGGCTCGCGACAGCGCGTTGGTGTTGAAGGCGCTCTCCACAATCGGGACGTATGCCAGATCCAGGGGCAACCCTTCGGCCCTGAGGACGCCTTGGATCATGGGCAGGTAGGCCGACCCTCGCTGAAGAGAGGTCTGGAACCAGTCGCGCAACCGGCCCTGGAACAGATCGATGTACGACAACACCCTGGGATTCAGCGGAATCGGCACATCATGGGCCGTCGTTTTGAGGTCGGTGGCGACCGCTTCAGCCAAGCCGGGTTTCGCTGCCGGCAGATCGATGGTCGACAAGGCGAGCAACTCGTCGAGCGAAGCTGGCACGGTCGGCTTCTCGGCGAACCCATCACCTTCGGCCAGCGCGCGCAGTTCGAACGCACTGATCCGATCGACGAGGCGATCGAAGTGCTCCTGAAGGCGGGCGTTGGAACGGGCCCCATACGGGGATTCCAGCAGCACATCCATCGCCGCATTGAATTCGGCCTTGGCCTTCACCAGATGGCCCATTTCCAATTCGGCCTTGCCGAGTTCGAAGTGGGCCTGAGATGCGGCAATCAGGTCCTGGATGGGATCTGTCGGTACCGCAACCTGGGGAGGGGTGGTCTCAAATGCGGCTGGCGCTGGGCCTTGGGGCGGGGCCACCGGCGATTTCGACGAGAGCGAACCAGCGCAGGCCAATGCCACCATGGGCAGGCAGGCCATCCACACACAAAGCAACCCCTGCCGTCGAGTCATCGGGACGTCACGGATAACTGGCTCGGGTTGACCGCGGTCGTCGACTGCCTGCATGGGCCGTGAGGTTACCACGCGTGGCGTCCACCGGTCAACGGTAACCCCTGATAGGTCAACAGTAGCGGGGAGAAACCACCCAGGTTTTCGTTGCGTACCAAGACGGCTGCAGGTATCATGGAAGGATTCGTTTCTGATCGACGGCGTGGTGGAGACCCGATGATTCGACGACTGTTCTGCGTGGCGCCCGTCCTCATCCTCGCCTGTGCCGCTTGCGGCAGCAAGCAAGACACGGCGACGCCGTTGGCAACCCCCTCGGTGTCGGTGAGCCATAGCCGAATCCCGCTCGGCAGTCCGGTCGACGTGACCTACAAGTTCCAGGTGGCCCCGTCCGCGCGGTTCTCGAAAGACTACCGGGTGCTGGTCCACTTCTTGGACGCCGACGACGAGCTGATGTGGACAGACGATCACAATCCACCGGTGCCAACCAGCCGGTGGCAGCCGGGACAGACCATCGAGTACCACCGCACCATGTTCGTTCCGTTGTATCCCTATATCGGCGATGCGATCGTCGCGATTGGCCTTTATCAACCCGGCAGCAACGAGCGGGTGCCGCTGTCAGGCGAGACGTTTGGGCAGCGCGAGTATCGCGTCCTGCGGGTGAAACTGCAGCCGCAGACCGACAACGTCTTTCTGGCGTTTCTGGACGGTTGGCACGCGCCGGAGGTGGCGGCCGACAACCAGACTGTCGAATGGCAATGGACGCGTAGGGACGCCACAATTCGCTTTCGAAACCCCAAGCGCGATGCCACTTTCTACCTGCAATACGACGGGCAGCCGGCGATGGTCACCAGCCCGCAGACGGCAACCGTCTACCTGCGCGACGAAGAGATCGACACATTTCCGATCGTGTCGACCGAACAAGGCATCCGCCGTGTGGCGCTGAAGGCGGCGCAGTTTGGTGCCGAAGAGATGGTCCTGCTGCGCATTTCGCTCGACAAGATCTTCGTCCCCGCACTCGTCAAGCCCGGTAGCCGCGATTCCCGCGAGCTGGGTATCCGCGTCTTCCACGCATTCGTCGAGCCCCACTAGAGACGGTTCCACAACCTGCGTGTGTGGCCCGTTTCCGGCCGCGAGCTCGGGTTGTGAAACCGGCTGTCGACACCGACGTTCGTCTGCCTGATAGCGAGAGACGACGCTGCCCCGGGAGGCAGCATCGCCGTACCCGTCCGTTTCAGTAATCCGTTTGTCTAATTGGAGAGGGGCGCCTCGACGCCAGGCGGTGATCCGTAGGGGAGGTCTGTTATAATCGGGCGTCTCGCGAATGGCGCTAATTACCTGATTTCCAGTAGCTTGCGATGGAATACCGCTGTAGGCTCGGCACGCCGACCGGCCAGATCGTGGAGCAATTCCATGTGGCGGAGAGCGAGCTCCGCCTGCGCGACGACTTGGAGCAGAAGGGCTTCTGTGTCATTGCGTTGCAGCCGCGGCACGTGTTGGGACGGTTTTCGACGCCATTCGTGCGGCGCAAGCGCGTGCCAGGGCGTGATTTCCTCATCTTCAATCAGGAATTGGCGACGTTATTGAAAGCCGGCATGCCCCTGGTCCAGTCGCTGGACATCTTGCGAACGCGCGTCACGCACGCGACGTTCAAGTCGATACTCGACGATGTGTACGAACGCGTGAAGGCCGGCGCAGCGTTGTCGGAAGCGTTTTCCGAACAGGGTAATGCGTTTACCGGCGCCTACACGGCGTCGTTGCTGGCCGGGGAGAAGAGCGGCAGCCTGGAAGGGGTGTTGCGCCGATACGTCGGCTACATGAAAGTGATGGGTGCGGTCAGACGTCGCACCGTGTCCGCTCTCGTGTACCCGCTGGTGCTGATCAGCCTGGCGCTGGTGGTGGTCGGCATCATCGTCCTGAAGGTGGTGCCGGAGTTCTCTGCCTTCTACGACAGCTTCGGGGCCGAGTTGCCCCTTGCCACCCGCATCATCGTGCGCGCCTCGACCCTGATACGCGACCAGTTATTGCTGTTGCTCGGCGGCGCGCTGCTGGCTGGCGCGGCGATCTGGAGCTGGATCCGCAAACCAGAACAGCGTGCACGGTTCGACCGGATGGTGCTGCGAGTGCCCGTTGCCGGCTCCACGGTCAGGCGACTGGCTACCTCCCAGCTGGCGCGCACCCTCGCCACGCTGCTCGGTGGCGGGCTGCCGCTGGTGACCGCGATCGAGATCGCCTCGCGATCCGCCAGCAACCAGTTCATGGCCGGGGAAATGCGCGTCGTGGGCGCCCGCGTGCGGGAAGGGGAGTCGTTTTCCGGGGCGATGCGGGCCCGGGGCGTATTTCCCGACGTCGCGATCAAGATGGCGGAAGTCGGCGAGTCCACCGGCGCGCTGCAGGACATGCTGACGAGCCTGGCCGATTTCTACGACGAAGAAATCGAGACAGACCTGGGACGGTTCGTGGCGGCGATCGAACCAGCGCTGCTTATTATCATGGGCCTGGTCATCGCCAGCCTGCTGCTCGCGTTGTATATGCCGCTGTTCCAGCTCACGTCGGTGGTCGGGCCCAGGTACTAACCGTAACGGGCGGAGAGCGATTGTGGATGCACCTCAGACAACCGCACGCGTGGTGACACCGGCGGATCTGTATGCGGAGAGAGGCGGGGAACCGGTCACCGACCCGACGCTCGAGCGCACGCAGGCCCAGCAGCTGGCCTCGCGCTACGGGCTCGAATTCGTCGACCTGCACCAATTCCGGATCGACCACGACCTGTTTCGATCCATTCCCGCCGACCTGATGCTGCGCTACGGATTCGTTCCGCACCGCCGCGACGGGCGCGCCCTGGTGATTGTCGTGTCGGATCCCAGCGATCTGCCGATGATCGACGAACTCGAAGTCGTGCTGTCCACACCGCTGCGCGTGATGGTGGGTGCGCGCACGGCCATCGAGGCGATTCTCAAGAAGAGCGAGAGTTCGCAGCGCGTGCTCGAAGAGGCCACCGAGGGGTTCCAGATCCAGCTGCTGAAGGAGGACGAAGCCGGAGAGGACCGACTCACCGTCGAGCGGCTGACGAGCGACATCAGTCCGATGATCCGGCTGGTGGACTCGACCATCTACACGGCGATCCAGCGTCGCGCCTCCGACATCCACATCGAGACGCAGGACGACTCGGTGTCGGTGAAGTACCGGATCGACGGCGTGCTGCAGGTGGCCATGCGCCCCATCGCGAAACAGCACCACAGCGCCATCATCTCGCGAATCAAGGTCATGGCCGAACTCGACATCGCCGAGAAGCGGGTGCCGCAGGACGGGCGCTTCAAGCTGCGCGTGCCGGGCAAGACCATCGACTTTCGCGTCTCGATCATGCCGAGCGTCCACGGCGAGGACGCCGTCATCCGCATCCTCGACAAGGAGTCGATCAGCGAGCAGTTCCGCGAGCTGCGCCTCGACATCCTGGGCTTTCCCGACGACGAGTTGCGGCGATTCCGCAAGTACATCGCCGAGCCCTACGGCATGGTTCTGGTGACCGGTCCGACTGGCAGCGGTAAGACCACGACGCTCTATGCGGCACTCTCGGAGATCAAGTCCCCCGAGGACAAGATCATCACGATCGAGGATCCGGTC
>CAYHRK010000212.1:0-6363 GCA_964358795.1 uncultured Vicinamibacterales bacterium | reverse complement strand
CTCTCTTCGACTGGACATCTCTTGTGGGCTTCATCGTACCGAATGAAGCAAGTTTTTCGTCACCCCCGCGCCCCGTCTGTCACCCCCGCGAAAGCGGGGGTCCAGGCTGGATTCCCGCATTCGCGGGAATGACGAAGGGAGAGCGGGAATGACGGGATGGCGGCGCTTCGCTAGGAGTCCGCAGTGACGTTCGATGTCGAGGTGGTGGTACGCACGACCGGCCAGGTGGTACAGGAGTCGCTGTACCTCGACGGACCGGCCCCGGCACACTGGACCGACGCCGACGTGCGCGCCGTGCTGACCTCGATGCTGCTCGCCGTCGATCGAGCGGTGACCGGTGACGCAGGAGGAACCCGTTCGGTGGCGTTCCGCGGATTGAGTTGGATTGTGACCGCGTTTGACGAAGGTTCGGCGATCGCCATCGAGATTCCAAGCGGCTCGGTCGTCGGCGGTCCGTTCGACATCGCCGAAACCGCGCTGACCCCGCGTGTGGCGCGCGTGATTGCGCAGCACGCCGCACCACCTGCCTAGTCCTCCGCTACCCTGTGCGTCAGTCGAGGCCGGCAAGGCGAAACACCACCGTGGCCAGCGCCGAGTAGTCGTCATCGGCCTGACCGGCGGCGATCATGGCGCTGACCAGTTGCTGCACCACGGCCGAGGTGGGTGCCGGCACGCCGAGTTCGTGGGCCGTGCTGAGCGCAATGCCCATGTCCTTGTGGTACAGACCGGCGCGGAACCCTGGCACGTAGTTCGCCTTCAGCATCCGCTCGCCGTGCACCTCCAGCACACGGCTCGCGGCAAAGCCCCCAAGCAGCGCCTCGCGCACCCTGGCGGGATCGATGCCCGCCTTGCGCGCGATCGCAAACGCTTCGCTGACCGACGCCAGCGCACCCCCGATGCAGATCTGGTTGCAGGCCTTGCAGATTTGACCTGCGCCGGCGGGTCCGATGTGCACCACCCGCTCTGGATTGCCCATGGCATTCAGCACCGGCCTCACACGTTCCAGCGCGGCGCCCTTGCCTCCCACCATGATCGACAACGTGCCATTGATGGCGCCCACCTCTCCACCACTGACTGGCGCATCGAGCATCTGCACACCGCGCTCGGCAGCTTTTCCTGCCAGATCGCGGGCGACGGCCGGCGCAATGGTGCTCATGTCCACGATCACGCTGCCGGCGCGAATGCCGTCAAACACGCCGTGGGCGCCTTCAACGACCAGCCGCACGTCGGGCGAATCGGGCACCATCGTGATGATGATGTCGCACTGCCTCGCCACCTCGGCCGGTGACTGGGCCGAGACCGCACCGGCGGCAACCAACACGTCGACAGGCGCCTGGCTGCGGCTGTGCACGACGAGCGAGAAACCGTGCTTCAAGATGTTGAGGCCCATGGGCTTCCCCATGAGCCCCAGTCCGATGAAACCAATCCTGTCGGCCATATGAATGCATCCTCCGAATCGTCACGGTCCCGATGACGGACTCGACGCCATCAGTACTTGAGGTACACGGTCTTCCAATCAGTGTAGAAGTCGAGCGCGTGCGGCCCCTGTTCCTTCGGCCCGAAGCTGGAATCCTTGGTTCCGCCAAATGGCAGCTGATACTCGACGCCGGCACTGGGCAGGTTCACGGTGACCAATCCGGCCTCGATACGATTCACGAAGTCGAAGATCCGCGACACGTCACGTGTCTGAATGGACGCCGACAGACCGAAGGCGACCGCGTTGGCCAGCCGCACCGCATCATCGAAATCGGCGGCGCGCATCACCGACAACACAGGTCCGAAGATCTCCTCCTGCGCGACGGCCATGCGCTCGGTCACGTTCAGGAAAACCGCCGGCTCGACGAAGTGGCCGTGCTGGTATGGCCCCTCCACCAGGTGCCGGCCTCCGCACGCCAGCGTGGCACCCTCGGTTTGTCCCAACTCGATGTAGCGCAACACGATGTCCAGTTGTTGTGCGTCGATGGCTGGCCCGACATCGGTGGTCGGATCCATCCCGTTGCCCACCACTAGCCCGCGAACTCGCGCGACCAGGCGCTCCACAAAGCGATCGTAGACGCCCGCTTCCACAATCACACGAGAGGTGGCCGTGCATTTCTGTCCAGTCGACGCGAAGGCTCCATTGATGGTGTTCTCGACTGCCGCATCCACATCGGCGTCGGCCAGCACCACCGTCGGATTCTTGCCGCCCATCTCAAGCTGGACGCGCAGCTTACGCGCAGTCGCCTGTGCGTACAACAGCGCACCGGTGGCACACGAGCCCGTAAACGACACGGCGCGCATGGCCGGTGCCTTCACCATGGCACGCCCCAGTTCGCCGCCGGGCCCGGCCACGAAGTTGACGACGCCGGCGGGCGCGCCCGCCTCGACGAGCGCTTCGACCAGGCGCCAGCTGCTCAAGGGGGCAGCCGACGCGGGCTTCAACACGACGGTATTGCCCGACACCAGCACCGGCGCAAGTTTCCACGCCGGAATGGCGCTCGGGAAATTCCACGGCGTGATGAGGCCTACCACGCCGAGGGGCTTGCGCATGGCGAAGCTGAACACGCGATCGCGCTCCGATGGCGCCAACAGTCCGGGCAACCGAGCGCCCTCCCCTCCGAAGTAGCGGAAGATGTTGATGGAACGCCGCACCTCACCGCGCGCCTCGGCCAGCGTCTTCCCTTCCTCACGGGTCATCTCGGCGGCGACCGTCTCGAATCGGCCCTCCAGAATATCGGCCGCGCGAAACAGGCAGGCTCCGCGAGCCGGAGCTGGCGTAGCGGCCCAACCAGAAAAGGCGCGGGATGCCGCGTCGCACGCGGCCGCCATGTCGGTCGCCGAAGCGGAAGCGAAGTACCCGACCACATCCCGGGTATCGGCAGGGTTCCTGTTTTCGATCCGGTCACGGCCCCGCACCCACAGACCCGCGATCAGATTCGGGTAATTCCGTTCCAGCAGTGCATCATTCATGGTTATCGCCGCACAAATCTCAGGTGGCGCACGCGGCCGGCATAGATCCGCAAACCGTCGACGCGGCCAGACGAGGTGTCCCTGGTGAATCGGACGATGTTCCCCTCGCCGTCGAACGCGTCGATGAACACGGGCGACAAAGGCACTCGGTTGGCCGGCCTGAACCGAACGACCAGTGACCCGTTTTCCACGCGGACCCGGTACGTAATGTCCAGTTCGTCGCTGTAGTAGTCCCCTACAAGAACTGCCAACTGCTCCGGCGAAGGCGCAAAGGGCGCCTCGGCGACCCAAGTCACCGGCTTCGATCGTCCGTCGCTATCGATGAGTCTGGTCGGGGCGGGTGCATCAGGGCGCTCCACGTTGAACGTGCGTGTACCTGTCTGGTTGGAAAATGAGGCTGGCCCCGTCGGTACCAGGGCGCCTCCTCCCGCACTAAGAGTCTTCTTCTCGGCGTCGTACACCAGTCTGATCACCGCATCGCTGCGGGGTTCTCGATAGACACCGGCCAGTTTCTGTAACACGTCGGGTGCCACCGGCACGGCCACGGGTTTAACGATGTCTTTCAGTTTGGCGCCAAGGAACAGGTCCGCGACCTGATGCGCATAGCCGGCCGGGTTGGTTCCAGAGGTGTTGCACAGCACCGCGACCGACAGGTGCTCGTCGGGGAAGCGACCCAGGAATGTCTGGTAGCCCGCGGTTGACCCACCGTGACTGATTTCGCGCACGCCGCGGTGGTCGGTCACGAACAGGCCCTGCGCGTACTCATTCAGGAACCCGTCATTCAGCCGTCCTCGTGTCTGGATCTGGTCGACCATCGCCCGTCCACCAACGCGTGATGTATCCAGATTCTCGTTCCAAATCAACAGGTCTCCCACGGTGGTCAGCAGGCCACCATTCCCGTACACATTGGTAAACGACATATTGGTGTGAAACGATCCGTCGCGTGCCACCCTGTATGCGGTTGCCCGGTTCTCGACGATGGCCGTGAAGTCATCGCGCCACCGGGTTCTCGTCATCCCGAGCGGACCGAACAGTCGTTCCTGGGTGAACTGGGTGAATGGCTTGCCGGCCACGCGCTGCACGATGACACCGAGCAGGGTGAACGCGGTGTTGTTGTACAAGAACTCGTCGCCCGGCTTGAAGTTCAGCTCCTTCTGACGGCTCATCAGTTCAAGGATCTCATCAATCGTATGGACGGCCTCGCCTGGCGGACGGCCGGCAAGCGACAGCAAGGGCCATTGCGAGCGAATGCCGCTGGTGTGATTCAGGAAATGCTGAATCGTCATCGACACGCCGAAGTCCGGGAGTTCTGGCACGTACTTCCGGACCGGATCGGCGAGCGACAATTTGCCGTCCTGTACTAAGAGTGCGATGGCCGAGGCGGTGAACTGCTTCGCGACCGATCCGGATTCGAAGATGGTGTCGGGCCTGTTCCGGACACCGTACTCGAGGTTGGCCATCCCGTAGGCCTGCGTATAGATCACCTTGCCGTGCTGGCCAACACCGACGGCACAGCCAGGCGACCCGGGGCGATCCCACCGCTCGAACACCTTGTCGATTTGTGCTGGAATCGACTGGCCTGCAGGCGAGCCTTGCTGCGCGGCGACCCAACCGCCACCAATCAGCATGGCCAACACGGCGCCCACGACGGCTCGACATGTCTGATATCGCACGACGCTCCTCCGTATGGATCGCAATCGCCTCAACCCGGTCTTAGGTGTCGCGCAGCCGCGGCACCGGAATCCCGCACAGGAACTTGAATGGCGCATTGCCCGCGTTGGCATAGGTGTGCACAGCGTTGGGCGGCACGAACACCACATCGCCCGGTTGCAGGTTGTGCCACACGCCGTCAATCAACACGCGGCCTTTGCCCTCGACCACGAAATTCTCGTGCTCGTAGTTGTGCGAGTGATGCGGCGAGTGCCCGCCGGCGTCGATTTCGACCATGCGCAAGGCATACACCGGCGCCCCGTCGCGCTTGTCATCGATCAACCACCTCATCGTCGTGCCTGGCGCCTGCTCGCCGATCACCTCGGCAGGCACGTCGGTGTAGTGACACACTTTTCCGTGTGAGTCCGCCATAGCCTCTCACCCTCCTATCGCTTCGACAACCTGGACGCCAGGTCCGCAACCACTCGGCGGCCGGCATGATTACCTGACCTTCCACTCTTCGATGCCTGCCGAGAAGCCGGCCGGCACCGGTGTCGCCTTGCCTGGCTCCCGGGCCAGCCACACGGCCATCTCGCCCTTCCCACGGTGCGCCCACGCGTAGTACGGAATCAGCGTCAGCGGAACCGAGTTGGTTGCCGTCTTTCCACGCTCCTCGCGGAATGCGGTGGCCGTACCGATCAGCACGGTGACGCCGCCCAGCAGTCCCGGCCGCACCTCGGCCCTGAGCGGAGTGCGGTCCTCCAGCATCAGGTTGATCACGTGGCCGTTGTTGTCGGGCCATTCGGCGGCGTAGACCAGCGGTCCACGTTCAATGGCCACTCGTCCCGCGTCAGCGGTGACGGCCGGGTGAGCGACCACACGGCGGATCGGCATGGGCAGATGCAACGCAATCTCGTCGCCGGTGCTCCAGTCGCGATCGACGATGGCATATCCTTTGTCGAGTGTCGGCAACAGCCCTTGGCCGTTCACCTTGATGGTGACGGGATCGGGGGGCATGCCGAGTTGGCGATACAGATCGCTCGGCATCGGCAACTGGCGCGCCCAGCCAGGAATCCGCAGCATCAGTCGGAACCGGCCGGCCTTCGAGGGCAACACTCGCACGCGGACGTCGCCATCCCAGGGGTAGTTGGTGACCTGCTCGAGGACCAGCTTCCCTCCTGGCATCGGCACCCGCGCCCGTCCGCTGACGTACAGGTTCACGAACACGCTGTTGCCGGAGGTCGCGTACGCGTACCCAGGAAAGCCGAGGATGAACCTCGGGATGTTGCTCGGGCAACACGCACATGCAAACCAGGGGCTCCGCTCGTATTGGCCAACCGACAGTAGCGGATTCGGGTAGAAGAACCGATCGCCCGCGAGCGAGAGACCCGACAGCATCGCGTTGTAGGAAGCACGTTCGAGCACGTCGATGTAGCGGGCGTCGGCCTTCAGCAGGAACATGCGGTAGTTCCAGAACGCGTTGGCGATCGACGCGCACGTTTCCGCGTAAGCCGAGTTCGGCAGCTCGTAGTCGGGGCCGAATCCTTCCCATGCGCCGGTCGAACCGATGCCGCCCGTGAGGTACAGCTTCTTGCCGACGACGTTCGACCAGAGTCTGTCGAGCGCGCTGAGGTAGGCCTGATTCCCGGTGAGCGCCGCAACATCGGCCATGCCCGAGTACATGTAGGCCGCGCGCACGGAGTGCCCGACGGCCTCGGACTGCTCGGCGACGGGTTTGTGATCCTGCGCGTACTCGCCGTAGAG
>CAYHRK010000211.1:0-6466 GCA_964358795.1 uncultured Vicinamibacterales bacterium | reverse complement strand
TGACACACGGGGCGCGGGGGTGACGACGCCCGGGTCGCAGGCCAAGAAGAGGACGAAAAAGAAGCAGGCGAAACCGAGAGCGACATCCCCGACGGCGCCAAAACCAGCAACGGCCAGGCCGGCGCCCGCTGCGCGTGTGGAGCAGGATGTTCCCTTCAAGGCAGGCGAAACCTTGGGCTACGACATCTCGTGGTCCACGGCCATCATGACCGCCGGCACCGCCACGCTGAGCGTGCGGGAAAAGCGGCCCTCGGGCGGCTCGGTGGCCTACTACATTACGGCCGAAGCGCAGCCCACGCCCATGCTGGCGAAGCTCTATTCGGTGTACTACAAAGTCGACACGTTGCTTGACGCGTTCACGCTGTTGCCCCAGCGTGGATCGGTGTTCAGTCTGGAAAGTGGTCGGAAGCGCATGAAGATTCTGCGCTTCAATCAGGAGGCGAAATCCGCGCAGTTCGAGATGCAGACCAAGACGGTGATGAAGAAGGACATGGTGGTGCCGGCAGGCGTACAAGACGTGCTGTCGGCTCTGTTCGTGATGCGCGCGCGGCCGCTCAGGCCGGGATCGACCATCTCGATGCCCGTCTGCATGAACGACGCGGTCTATAAGATGACGATCGCCGTGGGTGGGCGCGAAGACGTGAAGACCGGCATCGGTACCATTCCGGCATGGCGCCTCGTGCCCGTCATCACCGACGCGCAGGGCAAGCCGGCCGGCCGCGGCATGACGCTCTGGGTGTCCGACGATGGCCGGCGGTTGCCGGTGAGGATGCAGGCCGAGTTGGCCGTGGGCAGCTTCAACCTGGTGCTGCGCGAGGTGCGATAGTCGAAGCCCGTCGGCCTCTGGAGCTCAGGACAACTCGTCGGCTCAGGCGCTCTGTTTGGCGCGGCGGGCGTTGCGCGGCTTCTCGGCCGCCATGGCCACCGGCATCTGGCGCCAGCTCGACGCCACCTCTTCGTGTCGGGCTCTCATCACGGGCGATGCCACGGCGCGCAGCTGCGATCGAACCATCCGCGGCTTCAGTGCGAATGCGGCAACGGCGTCCTTCAGGATCTTCGCGGCCGAGTTCGGATTCTCGAGCGATCCCAGCGCTGAGCGCAGCCGCTGGATGGCGCGCGCGTGCAACTGCGACACGCGCGACTCGTTCACGCCAATCGACGTCCCGATGTCCTTCATCGTCACTTCGCCGTAGTAGTACATGCCGACCACTTTGCGCTCGCGCCAGGGCAACGACGCGATGGCGGCGCGCACGCGGGTGTTTCGCTCGGTGCGGGCGTACGACTTGTCGGGCGAATCCGGCTCGGATGGCATCAGCGCCGCCGGCAGGTTTGTTTCGTCAACGTGATCGCCGCTGTTGTGCGACGAGGTGGATTCGATGGTGTTGATGCGGACGATGGTGCGGTTGAGGCGCTTTTCATCGGACCCGACCTTCGCGGCTAGTTCAGCCACAGAGGGTTCGTAGCCCGTTTCGCGCCGCAGTTCTTCGCGCGCGGCCTCCAGTTCGCGACGCACGCGGCGCACGCCACGCGGCCACGCTTCGCGACGCAGCGCATCAATCATGGCTCCGCGCACGCGGCGTTCGGCGAAGGTTTCAAATTTGAATCCGCGGCTTTCGTCGAACCGCTGCGCGGCATCAATCAGACCCATCACGCCATCCTGCACCAGATCGCCCATGTCGATCGAGTGCGGCATCGAGGCCGCCATGCGCCTCGCCAAGGCTTCCACGAAAGGCAGCGTGGCGGCGACGCGATCGTTCGGGGTGATGGTGTTTGGCTGAGCCTGCATGCTGTGTCTCCTTGTCGCTGCCGACGACGGCCGGCGAACAAGACAGTCGCAACGTCGGTGCCATCTGCGGTTGTCGCGGCCCGGTGCCGTGGTCGAACCGTGCATGTCAGCGCAACTCATTTAAATATAGGCTGTTGTCGGTGAAATGGCGTGCGGCGTAGTGCAAGGGCGTGCGGGCGGCGCGGGGTCGATTAGTCAAGGAGTTGACAGTAATGGGCCTTCGGCCCTGTCAATTAGTTGACGAATCCGAAATCGGTTGCGCAGGAACTTTAGGGTGACTTTAGGAGGGGAGGATTCGGTGCCGTAGCTCTCTCACGGTCTCGAGCGCCTCGATCACCGTGGTCACCACCAGGGTGGCGCGTGCCCGATTGGTGTCGCTATCTGCCTTCGCTTCCAGCAGTTCGGCGTGCGACAGAATGATGCCGATGTGGTTGTTCAACTGGTGGAAGAGCGCGCGTAGCTCGTTGGCTGCTGCCTCAGACGAGGCCGCGTCGGTAGACGGCGCCGTGCGTTGCGTCAAGGTGGTCACGGCTCCGGCTACAGCGTTTTGTGCAGGTTAGCGTGCAGGTCGCCACGGGCGCCAAACATGGCTTCCAGTGTCTGCGGGTCGCGCCAGAGCGAGTCCACGAAGATGCGGACCGAACCGCCCGCCGTCCGGACGTATTCCACCTTTCCGCCAGTGATCCAGTTATAGATGGTCCGGCGACTCACACCCACCAGCTCGCATGCTTTCACAATCGAGACAGCTTTGCGTTCCACGACAATCCCTCCGTGGAAACTCTATCGGCAGCGCAGGTGGGAACCTGTAGAAAGCGCAATTTCTGTCAGTCAAACAGTTCTGCCTCGGCCAGCGGTTTTCCTGCAAGGTCTTTTTGCGCGAGGATCGGCGATCCGGTCAGAGGCCAGGCCACGCCAATCGCGGGGTCGTTCCAGAGCAGGCAGCGTTCGTGCTCGGGCGCGTAGTAGTCAGTCGACTTGTACAACGTCTCGGCCACGTCCGACACCACAAGGAATCCGTGGGCGAACCCTTCGGGAATCCACATCTGGCGTTTGTTCTCGGCCGACAACATCACGCCAACCCATTTGCCAAACGTCATCGAACTGCGGCGCAGATCCACGGCCACGTCGAACACCTCGCCTACCACCACCCGTATCAGTTTTCCTTGGGGCTGCCGAAGCTGATAGTGAAGACCGCGCAGCACGTGGCGGCCCGAGCGCGAGTGATTATCCTGCACGAACGGCCGCGTCACCCCGGTGGCTTGGTCGAACGCGTGCTGGCGGAAACTCTCGAAGAAGAAGCCGCGCTCGTCGCCGAACACGCGCGGCTCGAAGATCAACACGTCGGGAATGGCGGTGGCGACCACCTTCACGCCGGACCTCCGGGTTCGCGAAGAATGCTCAGCAAGTACTGTCCGTAGTCGCTCTTGGCCAGACGGTGAGCCAGTTGCTCGAGCTGTGCGGCCGTGATGTATCCCTGGCGCAGTGCGATTTCCTCGAGACACGCGATCTTCAGCCCCTGGCGGCGCTCCACGGTTTCGATGAACTGGCTGGCCTCCAGCATCGAGGCGTGCGTGCCGGTGTCGAGCCACGCGTATCCGCGTCCCATAATCTCGACGGTGAGAGCGCCGCGGTCAAGGTAGAGCCGGTTGAGGTCGGTGATTTCGAATTCGCCGCGCGCCGATGGCTTCAACGAGGCAGCCAGGTCCGAGACGTGCCCGTCATAGAAATACAGGCCGGTCACGGCGTAGTTGGACTTCGGGATCTTCGGCTTCTCCTCGATCGACGTGGCGCGTCCCTGCGCATCGAACGACACCACACCGTAGCGCTCCGGATCCTGCACGTGATAGGCGAAGACGGTGGCGCCCTCCGTGCGCGCCATGGCCGATTCGAGACGCTCGGGCAGGTTGTTGCCATAGAAGAGGTTGTCGCCCAGCACCAGCGCCGATGGAGCGCCCGCAAGAAACTGCCGGCCAATCACAAACGCCTGCGCCAGGCCATCGGGCGATGGCTGCACGGCGTACTGGAGCGTCAGGCCCCACTGGCTGCCGTCGCCCAGCAGTTGCTGGAAGCGAGGCGTGTCCTGTGGTGTCGAGATGATCAGAATGTCGCGAATGCCCGCCAGCATCAGCGTGCTGAGCGGGTAGTAGATCATCGGCTTGTCGTAGATCGGCAGCAACTGCTTCGACACGGCTTGCGTCACCGGATAGAGCCGCGTGCCCGATCCGCCCGCCAGAACAATCCCCTTACGCATCATCGTCGCCCGGCGCGCCGCCCGAGTCGCCCGAGTCGCCCGGGCCGCCCGACATCTCTTCTTCCATCGCTTGCTCCATGTCGCCGCCGAAGTCCTCGCCCATTTCCTTGCCCATCTTCGACATGAACTTCGCCACGCTCTGCGGATCGTTTTCGTCGAGGCCCGACATCGCTGCGGGGTCGGCTAGCGACTCGAGACGGGCGTCCGCGGATTTCGGAGACGAGAACCGCGACCACAGTCGTTCAAGCTTGGCGCTGCCGCAGTGCCGGCATCGAACCTCGCTCGCGCGATCGCGGCTCAGCACGAGCGCAGTCGTCTTGCGATGGCAGTCCTGACACTCGAATTCGTAGATCGGCATGGCAGGTCTTATCATGCCACAGCCGCCGTCCCGTCATTCCCGCTCTTTCTTCGTCATTCGCACTCTCCGGTCGTTACCCCTGCGGGCGCCTTCGCCATCGGCTACGGCGGCCCAAGAACGCGGGAATGACGGGATGGCGGGAATGACGGGATGGCGGGAATGACGGGATGGCGGGGGTGACGGACGGGGGCGCCTGGACGACGATCCTGACTTTGGGCGCCCGTCGGCCCTGCTGCTGGACAGCAAGGCGTCCGACGGACTCGTGTTATGTCCCGTCAGCTACATTGAACTGGCGCCGGCGTTTCTCGGTGACGGGGCCCGACAGCACGACTTTCTGGACCACGTCGGGCTTGACTACTCGGTTCCCTGGGGATGGCCAGATACCCAGGCTGCGCACAAGGCCTGGGCGGGTTTTGTGAAACTGCGGCGGGCGCGGCGGGCGCGGCGAAGGCCCGTTGCGGATGTCCTCGTCGGCGCATTTGCGACAACCCGCCAAGGCCTCTTGACGCGCAACCCTGCCGACTTCGCGTTGGTCTTTCCGTCCCTGACCGTCGTGACACCGGAGTGAAGGCGTCTTCGCGAAACGCCAGCCAGCGTCATGGAGAACCGATTACCGCTCCGCCGCCGGGGCCACCGCGGCCGGTCACGACTGTTTCCGAAGCCAGTAGTCGCGAAAGGACTTCAACCTCGGTAGCGACTCGCGGTCCTTCACCCTGTTGGTCGCGGCCTTGCTGGCGATGATGTCGTCGGGGTGGCACACGTGGAACCCTTCGACCTCAACACGCCGGCTCCACGCATCTTCGAAGCGCTCGATGCCGTCTGGAGCGAAGACGAGATCGAGGTCGAATGGTCCGTTCTTGAGTTGAACGAAGTCCTTCCCGCGCAGGATTTCTTCGGCCTGCTGTGAGGAGAGGTTGAATCCGAGTTCTCGGACCGCCGCGACGAGCGCTTCGCCATTCTCCTTTGTCCGCTCGACGAAGAGGTCGGCGTCCTGTGTCGTGTCGGGGAATCCCAGCAGGATCGCGCCCGACTTCCCGATGAAGAGGTACCGCACACCGTAATGCGAGAAGGCGTCGCGAATCTCCTCGGCCTGGCGATACTCAAACGCGCCCATAGCCTAGCCAATCCGGCAGGTGGGACTCGCACCAGCGCCGGTAGTCCTCCATCGTGTCGAACGCCCGGAATGGCTCGTCGTCTAGGACCGGCCGATAGGTCTTGATAAACGCGTACCGGACGCGGGTTCTGAGCGGCCGCTTCGCCGCGGCGTCGAACTCGTCGAGCCACACCTGCAGATCGGGCGGGTGAACGGGGGTGTCCACGGTCGGCATTGTAGCACCGCGTTACTGCCGGGTCGCGCCGGGTCGGCGTTCCAGTGCAGGAACGGCGTCGATGACAAGGCGAGGTCGTCTTCCTCGGCATCCGAAGGAGGGCCGGAGGAAGCTCAACTGTTGTGCGCATAAAGGCATAAAAGCATAACCGCGGGGAGAGTGTTCTTGCTGCCGTCATCGCGGCCTGCCGGCAACCACGCGCCGCCCACCACTCCCGCTTTACTCTGGGAGTGGTTCAGCGGGGGTCGCTGCACACGGTGTAGAATGGCCGCGTGGACTGCGACCTCGGTCTCATCCAGATCGCCAGGGGGGCCGCAGGCCTGCGACTGCTCGTGCTCTACGGTTCGCGGGCGAGAGGCGACCAGCGGCACGGGTCGGATTGGGATTTCGGTTATCTTGCCAATCCGGATTTCGACCCGGATGCCCTGCTTGCCGAGCTGGCCGAGTACCTGCGCGCGGACCGCGTAGACCTTGTCGATCTCGCCACGGCGACCGGCCAACTGCGGTACCAGGTGGCGCGCGACGGACGCGTCCTCGTCGATGGTTCCGGCCGCGAGTGGAGCGGGTTCTGGATGGCCGCCGTAAGTTTCTGGTGTGACGCAGGGCCGGTGATTACTGCGGCCTATGCCGATGTGCTCGAGGAGTTGGGCAGGTGAGCGGTCTGGACTCCGACATCCTCGCCGAAAAGACACAGGCGGTGAGGCGACACCTGGCCCGGGTGGCCGAACGGCTGCCGGCCGATC
>CAYHRK010000210.1:4886-6476 GCA_964358795.1 uncultured Vicinamibacterales bacterium | reverse complement strand
TCCCTGAACGGCAAGTATCCACGCGAACGGCAAGCGTCAGTCCCTGAACGGCAAGCACTCAGCGGAGGCCCGCATGGATCAACGAATGATCGATCTCTACGACCAGTTCACCCACGGAAGCATCAGCCGGCGCGACCTCCTCGATCGTCTGGCGCAGCTTGCCGGCGGAGCAGCGGCCGCGCTCGCGATCGTGCCGCTCTTGCAGAACAACTACGCGCTGGCGCAGGTCGTGGCGCCAAGCGACGAGCGTCTGGCGACCGAACGCGCGAGCTACGATGCGGCCGGCACGCGCATGACGGGCTATCTGGCGCGGCTCAAGGGCGGACAGAAGCGGCCGGCGGTCATCGTCATTCACGAGAACCGCGGTCTGAATCCGCACATCGAGGATGTCGCGCGGCGCCTGGCGGTCGAGGGGTTCCTGGCCTTGGGGTCCGACGCGTTCAACAACGACACCAACGCGGCACGCTATCACAAGGCGTCCGCCGACCTCGCGTGGAGCCGCACGGTCAGCTTCTTCAGGAAGCACCTGGCGGGCTGAAAGACGGCGCGCATGCCAGTGATCTCATGTGCTCATCCGGACAGACGAACACCTGAGGTCCCGCACATCATCCCCGTAGGAGGAGTTGACATGACGAACCGCGAGTTCTGCATCGCCCGCCGCAAGGCCGAGTCTCCGGCATTCGTACGAGTCCTGAAAGCCATGCCCGGGGGCCGCCTCGACTACCGGCCGGATCCCAGGGCGCGCACGGCCGCCGAGCTGGCCCGGGTGCTGGCGGCCGAGGAGGCGGCCCTGGTGAGCCTGCTGGACACGGGCACGATCGAGTGGAAGCCGCAGACGCCACCATCCAACGTCGGCGAGATCGTGGCAGCCTGCTCGACGACATCCACCTGCGGGAAAAGCCCTTGACGCAGCCTGAGTAAGACAGTATCTTACTTCCCGTGAAGACCACCGTTTCCACCAAAGGCCAGATTGTGCTGCCGGCCGAATTCCGTCAGCGGGATGGTATCGAGCCCGGGCAGGAGTTCGAGGTCGAACGCATCGAGCGCGGCGAATACCGGCTGGTGCAGCGCACGCACCGGTCAAACCAAGGCCTGGTGGACTGGCTACTCGCCTGCCCCGACAAGGGGTTCTTCGTTCCCATCGAATCCGAGTCCACGGACACGCTGTGACCTACCTGGTGGATGCCAATGTGCTCAGCGAGGCCACCAAGCCCTCGCCGGATCGCGCCGTGTTGGAGTGGCTCACGCGGAACGAGCGTGAGATAGCTGTGGACCCGTTCATCCTTGGCGAAATCCAATTCGGCATTCTGCTTCTTTCCGCCGGCAAACGCCGTCAGCGCCTGGAACGCTGGTTCAGGGAAGGCGTCGCGAAAGTTTTTTGTTTGCCATGGGACGCCGACACGGGACTGCGCTGGGCGAAACTTCTCGCCAAGCTTCGAGCCTCGGGCCAATCCATGCCCATCAAAGACAGTCTGATTGCGGCCACTGCGCTGCTTCACGGTCTGATCCTCGTGACTCGAAACGTCCGCGATTTCGGCAAGGCCGGCGTCAAGGTCGTTGACCCGTTCTCCCGCTGACTTTTCCTTCGGC
>CAYHRK010000210.1:1239-4786 GCA_964358795.1 uncultured Vicinamibacterales bacterium | reverse complement strand
CAGAGGGCGACCCATGGCGGACGAACGGACAGCTCGTCACCGCGAGTGGCTGCTCCAGTGGTGGCCGATCCTGGCGGTTGCCGTGCTCGCGCTCGGCTACGCGGCGCTCGTCGGCGTCGCGTGGATGGTCCAGGCGAACGCGCACGAGATGGGCGCCCGGGCGATGCGCGAGTTCCCGGGCGACGAGGTTGAAGCGCTGATGGCGCTGGTGCAGTCCGACCGGCACACGCTGGCGGAGCGCAATCACGCGGTGAACGCGCTTGGTCTCATCGGCGACGCGCGCGCGCTACCGGCCCTCGAAGACTTCTACACGGGCGAGCCGTGTCGGCACGACACGTTCCTGTGTCAGTCCGAGCTGAAGAAGGCGATCGACAAGTGCCGGGGCAGGGGGCGAGCGCCGACGTGGCTGCCGTTTCTGCCGCGCTGAACCGCGTTCTACGAAAGAGGAGTGGTGTCCGGGTTGACAGGTCCGCCCTGCCGCGCAAGGATGGAGGCGTGAAGAGGGGGCAGAAGTATCCGGCACGTGCTCGCAGACAGCAGGGTGCACTGAGCAGCACAGCACCCAGGCTGCGCGCCCGGGTTCTGCGCCTCATCGAACAACAGGCCGCCGTGGTCGAACGGTATCCAGAGGCCGACCCTGATAACGTGAGGCACACACTGGTGCTGTTGCGGCTCGACCCGCTTTCCCGATTGAATCGAAGCCTGATCCGTGGCCGCGCCTCCGCCACTCACCGGTGGATCTGTGGTTCAAGGATCTCTCCGATCCGGCTCTTCGAGAAGCCTTGCGGCGCGTCGGTGGAGCCTACATCCCACCCTCTCCGGTGAGTCCCCCGATGTTCGCCGGAGCGGGGCTCGACCTGTTCGACATTGTCCTGCGCAAGGCATCAGCTCGCAGACGCGGAGCCGCGACCGAGTGGTCAGAAGACCTCGGCGGCGAGCGCCCCGATCCAGGAACCGCGAGTAGTGGGAACGTCTCTAGAAAGGAGCCCCATGCAGCAACCGTTGCGCCGGCTGACGTTCGCATTCGAGCGCCGCGTTCCCCAAGGACTGACGTGGCTCGTCGTCACGCTGGTGGCCCTCGTCCTGGTGCTCGATTCGTTCTCCGTGCAAGCCGCAGGATCCCAATCCGCGCAGGGGAGCCCGCCGTTCCCCGGGAAGGACTGGGAGCGAATCGAAAAGCCGGAATCGATCGGCTACTCCTCGGCACGGCTCCAGGCGCTCCGGTCGTGGCTCCAGTCGCTCGACACGACGGCCATGATGGTCGCGGTCGGCGGGCGATCGCTCTTCGAGTACGGCGACCTGGCGCACTTGAGCTACCTCGCCTCCGTCCGGAAGAGCGTGCTGGCCATCCTGTATGGGAAGCACGTGGAGAATGGGACGATCCCGCTCGGCAAGACGCTTCGCGAGCTGGAGTTCACCGACGTCGGGGGACTCATGCCACAGGAGCTGGAGGCGACGATCGAGGACCTCGTCACCGCCCGCTCCGGCGTCTACCACCCGGCGTCCAACGCAGGTGACGACACGGCGAGCGCTCCGCCTCGAGGCTCGCAGAAGCACGGCACCTACTTCCTGTACAACAACTGGGACTTCAACGCGGCCGGGGCCGTCTTCGAGAAACTCACGGGCCGCGAGATCTACGACACGCTCGAAACCGACCTGGCCGGGCCGATCGGCATGCAGGACTTCGACCGTTCCGCGCAGAAGAAGAGCGGCGACACCACGCGCTCGCAGTACGTGGCCTATCACATGTGGCTGTCGACGCGCGACATGGCGCGGGTCGGCCTGCTGATGTCGCGCGGCGGCGACTGGAACGGAAAACCCGTCGTGTCGCGCGCCTGGGTGCGCCGCATCTCGAGCCTCGTCACCCCGCTTAACGAAATGAACCCGTCGCGCCACCGATCGCTCGGAAGCGGCGACCGGTGGGGCTACGGATATCTGTGGTGGGTGTGGGACGCGCCGAGTTCCCCGGGCCCGTTCCAGGGTGCATATACGGGAATCGGCGCCGGCGGGCAGTACATCACCGTGCTGCCCCAGCTCGACATGGTCGTCGCGCACAAGACCGATACCCAGCAACAGTCGCCGCACGGGTCAGGACAGCGCCGGAGGAGCGTCTCCGGTGTCGAGTACGCGACCACGCTCAGGATACTCGTCGCTGCCCGGTGCCCCGGCGGGAGCTGTGAGTGAACGTTGCGCGGACTTCGCTTGCCGTTCGGCAGCACGGCTTGCCGTTCGGCCGCCTGACGCTCGCCGTTCGGCAAACTTCGTTCGCCGTTCGGCTGGATCATGGCCGTTCAGAAGAACTGACGATGGCACTCCCGCAAGCCCACTGACCGGCCAAGGCAGCTCATCCGTGCTAGGATGCGCCAGGCCATGAACGAGGCGGAAATCTGCCGGCGCCTCGTCGTCCCGCGGCTCCAGGCCGCTGGGTGGGACCACGAGCCGCACTCAATCGCCGAACAACGCAGCATCACGGACGGACGGATTGTGCCCGTCGGCAGCGGGTTCATCCGTCGTCCGCCCAAGCGGGTCGACTACCCGGCCTCTGCTTCTGGCGGCAAGGACCAGCGCTGAGGCGAACAAAAAGCGGAAACGCGACTCGGTTCTTGCTTAAGCTACAATTGCCCGTGAGGCAACGCTCAAACGATTGACGTGCGTCTGCCGATATATAGAATGCTCGCTCTGAGTTGTTCACAACCATGACCGACACCATGAAGTCCGTCGCATGGCCGCTCCTGTTCACGTACAAGGGACCGGTTTTCGGCAAGGGGTTCCTGTCGTACGTTGAACTGTGCGGGAAGCTGTTGGCCGTTCCCGAGACCGAGGGCGTGTGGCTCAACGGCGTGAACCCGGGAGCCGTCGCCGTCGGCGCCAGGACACTCGACGAGGCCAACAGGGAACTGCGCGACGTGCTGACCCGAGTGTTCATCGATTTTGCCGAGACCACCGACTCGTTCAGCGGTTTCAAGGCCGCCGTCGAGCGTTTTTACGGCGAGACGGACCCGGGAACCGTTGAGGAGTGGGAGCAGGCCATCGAGGCCATGCAGAGCGGCCTCGTACCCGTGCCGAGCGGCCTGCTAAGGAAACCCGCCGGGTGGGACTGCTTCGTGCGAGTGACCGAGAAGTCGTTAGATCAGGTTACGCCGCTCGATAATCCTCCGCTGCGGGGCGGTCAACAGCCGCCCCTTGCCGCAGCCGCTTGATGTCGTCGTTTGGCCAGGTGTTACTCAGAGACATCCGAACGATGCTCGACGAGTGCGCACCCGGCCACAGAATCGAAGAGCGGACCCACCATTACTGCGTCTACTATCAGGACAAGGTCTATCCGACTCTCCCGAAAGGCCCGCACGGAAAGTCGAACCCCCTGATTCAGAAGGGGCACATCAAGAAGATGGCACGGCACCTTGGAATCCTCGAATGCGCCAAGAGTGTCCTCTCTCTCTAGCGCGCCGGCGGCATTCTCGACGAGCTGCCAGAAGGGGCCCGGAAGGGTGAGTTCTTGCCATTCCGTGAACTTTTGCCGCTCGGGTGAGGGCTTGCCGTTCGGCCG
>CAYHRK010000210.1:0-1139 GCA_964358795.1 uncultured Vicinamibacterales bacterium | reverse complement strand
GCCGTTCGGCCGCTTTCGCTTGCCGTTCGGCTGACCGCCCACCTTCCGGCGAGCGAGGTCTGCTGAACGGCAAGGCCTCACCCGAACGGCGAGGATTCACCTGAACGGCAAGCGTCACCCGAACGGCAAGTCTTCACTTGAACGGCACGCATTCACCTTCGGATGCCCACTCGCGCGGCCACGCCGTATCCTTCCCGCCTGAACTGCCGATCGGAGACGTAGCTCCACGTCCGGTCGGCGTCGGCCGCCACCTCGACGAACCACGACGGCCACTCCCGCCGCAACGACAAGCGGCCGGACGCCGCGACGACGATGGCGTCGAAGATGATGTCGCGGCCCGGGTACTTGTCGGGCAACTGCGTGACGAGCCGCGCAAAGGCGGTGGGCGCCGCCGCGAGCGAGGCGTCCACACGCCACGCGCGTCCGATCCGGTGTTCGAGCTCCGCCCCGATGCGCACCTCGTGCACGTGCGAGATCGTCGTCTCGCGCGTGGTGATGAACTCGCGCGCGGTCGAGGGCGGCTTCGTGTGGATCTCGACGCGATCGGCCGGATGAAACCGCGCGCGATCGCGGCGATAGGCGTACTCTGCGAACAGAACGGCCGGACCCTGCTCGAGCGCGAGGAACCTCTGGGCCACGCGAAGCGAGCGCAGCGACACGTCGCCGGCCGTCCCGACCGTCACGACATCGCCGCCGGGCTGGAAGAACGTGTCGAAGTCGTCACCGAACGTCACAACCTCCGGCGTCATCGCGAACTCCGTCAACCAGCGCTGGCGCGCCACCTGGTAGCGCGCGCGGACGACGAGCCACTGGCTACTGGCGTCGTACGACTGGGCGAAGAAGTGGGGTACGAGCTGCGGCGTGCCGAAGCTGGAGTCGTTCTCGAAGCGGTATCGGTACTCGTCCCACCGCGGCTCCCAGGCGACGGACACCTCGATGCGTGGCGAAGGAGACGGCGAGCTGGCTGGAGCCTGAAGGGCGGCGATCCAGAGAGCAACGAGAGAGAGCATGTTGGGGCCCTATCGTGCCACAATCTGCGACAACCGAGGCGCGGGCTTCCAGGCCTGCTATCGCGGGCAGCCCTGAAGGGCTGCGCTACGTGACTCTCGAACGGCAGGTGTCACCCGAACGGCAAGCAT
>CAYHRK010000209.1:0-6489 GCA_964358795.1 uncultured Vicinamibacterales bacterium | reverse complement strand
TGGCGACGTCGTCCAGGTTTCGCTCTTCGCCCAGGGGTTTCACCATGACGTGTCTCGTCCCGTGACGTGCGGTCGTCGGGACAGCCTAGAAGCCATAGGTGAAGCCGGCAACGGCCCCGACCTTCGACCGCAGGCCGTTTTCGACGATTGGGAACAGGATATCCGCATTCAGGAGCAACCGGTCACCGACGGTGACCCGCGCCCCGGCGACACCGAACACCAGCGCCAGGGCCCCACTGCCTGAGAGCAGGAAGTCGTTCGACGCCACGAAGTTCGCACTCGGGAGAGATCCAGGACCGCGGGACGGGAAGGTCGTGTCGCCGACGCGGAATCGGGTCATGTCACTCACCCTTCGCCCGACGACATCGGCAGCCACCGTCACCCGCCGGTGAATCCCCACCTCGAAACCGCCCGTCAGGTTGAACTCGTCCGGCACGCGCAGATCCAACGCCGGGGCCGCAAAGCCAGCAGGCATGTCTGCCGCAAAGCGCGCGATCTCCGCGCCGGCATCGCCAGCCGACCACGTGTACCCGGCGTTGACGTGGGGCGAGACCCTGCCGAACTCGCCCGACCAAATGAGCGTCGCTGTCGTCCGGGCCGCACCCGTGCCGAGCAACTCGTCCGCATCGCCCGTCGGAACGCGCACGGCGAGGCCCGCCGCCAGACCGAGCTCCGTCCTTCGCAGGAAGTTGTACTTTGCGCGCACCAGAATGTCGCCCAGACCGGCGGCGTGGCCACTGCCGTAGATCGTCCTGTTGGCCAGCTCCAGGATGTCGAAGCTGTGGACGGAAGGCGCCGCCGCCGTGGAGGTCCGGAGAATCCGGGACGTGATCCGCCCGCTGATGTTCACCTTGACGATCGGGACGGCGACACCCAGGTCGAGCCGGTCCGTCACCCCGTAGTTCGCGAACAACGTGAACACGTTGCGGTCCAGGTCGACCGACAGGGTCTCGACGAGCAGGTCGCGCTCCAACTCCGGCCGCAGGTCCGTTACTGAGAACGGAGCGCTCGCGCCCGCGGGGCAGCAGTTGTCGTGTTCGAAAAAGAAGTTGATATCGCCCGCTCCGAGGTCCGTGCCGTCGATCGACGCATAGGTGGTGAACTCCTGGGCGAACGCGAGACTGAACCTCCCCCGCCCCGCCGTCGCGGCGCGCTCGGCGAACGACGACCCGAACGTCCAGCCGTCGCGAGTCGCGCTTCCCGTGGAGCGTTCGCCCACAGAGATCCCCGACCAAGACAGGTTCAGGGGAAACGTGGTGAGCTGCAGCGCGATCGCCTTGTTCAGCTCCGCCGGCGCCAGCGACAGCTTCGCCCCGACGACGAAGTGACCCTGTGTGTCCCCCGGCGTCGAGGTGAGATCGATGCGCGCGCCGGAGGAAATCAGCGAGGGCAGGAAGCGCGCCAGGGGAACGTGCTGAGCGCTCGCCACCGGAGCCCACACAAGCGCGATGGCAATCGTCAAGAGCGAAGTCACGCGCGTCATAGTGCACCCCTCAGTCACCCGGCTTTGGAGACAACCTCCAGCCGCTTCGCTGAACCTCGCGTCTCCCCGACGAAACTGATCCAGCGCGCGCACCGGCGGTTGATGAACTCCACCATCTCTTTGTGGAAGACGGGTGTCACGAACGTGCATATTGTGCACCCGATTTCGCCCAGCCGGCGGATCGATTCCGTGTAAAGCGGCAGGATGCGTCCCCGGCGGCTGAGATCGCGGCGCATGAAGCTGCAGGTGAACCGCACGGTGTCGGGTGCGATGCGATGATTGATCACCCAGCCGACGACCGTGCCACGGTAGCGCAGGCCCAGACTGGATACCGGGTCGAAGCCGTAGCGATCGTGGCGCCACGGCTCGAGTCCCTTCGCGATCCAGCCCGATTCCTCGTGCGACCGGATGAGCTCGGCACGCTCGTCGGGTCGCAACGCGGTCCACTGGAAGATCTGGAACTCGTCGCTCGGCAAGGTCAGGCGTCCAAACCACGGCGTCCTGGCAGCTTCTT
The DNA here is from genome assembly GCA_964358795.1 of uncultured Vicinamibacterales bacterium. GTDB lineage: Bacteria > Acidobacteriota > Vicinamibacteria > Vicinamibacterales > JAKQTR01 > CAYHRK01. Next base: position 4,492 of record CAYHRK010000209.1, on the reverse strand, counting down.
CGGGCGTGAAGCGGACAGTGATGGTCCTCGTGATCGGGGGTGACCACTCGCGCTTCTCGAGCACGTGCTCCAGTGCGGCGATGCCGGGCTTCCCGTTCATGTACACCGTCTCGACACGGGCAAACCCGCGCTCTCGCACTGCAGCCTCCCCCCGGCCGACCAAGGTGGTTCCGACTCCGTGGTTGCGCAGCTCCGGACACACGTAGAGCGACAGCATCTCCGGCGGGCGCGTGTCCTCCAGCGGTGTTTCGACCAGGACGAGTCCCACAGACGACCCGCCGACGCTGGCGGCGATCGCCAGCGGCTGGATCGGCCTCCGGTCGCCCTGCTCGGGATGCCGCGGAGAGGGCGCGAGCGAGAGGAGGTGCCGGTACGCGGGAAACGTCATGTGCTCGAGCGCTTCGGCCGCCGGACGCGTGAGCTGCTCGAATTCCACGCTCAGCATAGCCGCACCCTACACGCCGCCGGCCGTTAGGCTCGGGCCGGCCTCGAAGGCCAGGACCGACGGCAGGCTCGACGGCGCCGCCATTCGAAGGAGCTGATACCCGATCCCCGAGAGCCCGCGGAAGAAACCCGGATCGAAGACAAGATACTCGAAGCCGCCGGCGCTCAGTCGGAAGTGCCCGCGCTTGGCGGCCTGCTCGGTCACATGAGCGGCGATGCGCCTGGCCGCCGCGACGGCCCACGGCGCGGACACTCGATGCCCCGCCGTGAACAGCGCCTCGCACCGTCCTAGATTACCGCAGCAGACATGGTCGGCCTGATGTCGCGGCGCGTCTGCCGTCGTCCTCAAAGCCGCCTCGATCTCGCTAAGCATCGCTTCTTGCGGAAGGATGTCAAGCGCGAAGGCTTTGGCCAGCGCAATGCCCGGCGCGCCGTGGCACCAGGCCGTCATTGCGAGGCCCTCACTCCCCGGTCCACCGCCTCCCGGACCCGCAATCGGCCAGTTCCCGCTGGCCGCCGAAAACAGTCTGCGTTCAAAGTGTTGCGCCCGGCGCGCCGTGTCGAGCAACGCGCGTGCGCCCGTTTCTTTGAACAGACGAAGCAGCGCGTAGCCGACGCCGGCCGTGCCGTGCGCCAATCCCGTGAACAAGCGTCCGTCGAGCGAGGGCCATGCAGAGCCCTCCTCGACGCGTACTTGAGTAGCCAGCAGGCGCTCGCCACACAGGACGGCGAGGTCGAGCAGGCGAGCATCGCCGACTTCGCGATACAGCGGAAGCAATGCGAGGATCGCGCCGGCCGATCCCCCCACCACGTCCAGGCTGTGGTCCGCCTCGATTCGCTCCTGTGAAATGAACCGAGCCACGCGGAGCGCCAGGTCCACGAGCGACCCGTCACCCAGCAGCCGGGCCGTCACGGTCAGGCCGTACGCGATCGAGCCGAGACCGGAACATGCCCCGAGACCTTCGTTCGCAAGCCGGGCGTCGACATCCGGGCGGTCAAAGAACGCCCGCACCGATCGAAGACAGGCGCGCGCGGCGTCTGCCCATTGCGAGTCACGAGTCACAGCAGCAAGCGCGGCCAAGAACAGCCCGGTTCCCACGCTCCCGGCATAGAGATGATGGCGGCGCACGTCGGGTTCCGGCCGCGCTGATCTCGCCAGGGTCCACGTCAGACCCTCCTCGCCGACCGCGGCTCTCGACAGAAGCTCTCTCCCAATCCACAGGGCATGGCTGACCAGGATCTCCGGTGAGGGATCTTCGAACGTCCCTCCGCCAGATGGAGGAGGCAAGACGAGCGCCGAGTGGAATCGCGAGTCGACCGCCTGTGGAAGCGCGGTGGTCAGGAAATCGAGTTGAAGCCGAAGGTCCTCGTCGCACAGATCCCGGATGCGCTCGCGCACGGCCGTCAGGCCCGGCCGGGCGAAGTAGTCCTGCACGACAGGCGTGTCACCGGAGCGCACCACCGTTTCGTCCGTCCGAACCGAGAAGCGCGGAATGTCCAGACCTTCCAGCATCCGCCGTTCCTCGACCAGCAGGGGCCAGACCGCTGGCCGGGACGTCGAGCCGCTGAAGGCGCGGTGCAGAACGTCCATGGCGCAGCTCCGCTCGATACCATCTCGCTGGTACCTGGGTGCGGCCAGGACGTAGCTCAACATCGCGTATTGGTTGCTGGGGCGAACGATGACACGAGCCCAGCGTCGAGCGAACGCCGAGAGCGCTCCACCGGGAGCGAGGATCTCCTCACGGTGCGCCATCAAGAAGCGATAGGTCTCCGCGAATCCCGCAAGAATGTCGTCTCTGTAGTCGTCCGGCCTCTGGGGCACGCCATCGAGGATGACGCGGTTGTCAGCACGCGTGCGGAAGGTCGTCTCTTCAACGAAGTGGAGCGAGTCCTGCCCCTGATGCTTCCACGCGCGCAGGGGAATGGACGCCGGACCACCGCCCTGGCCTCGAAGGCCTCCCATGTCGTACACCTGACCTTCCGGGCCCGTTTCGACGAGCGTCAGGAGTCCGGTCGCGAGACACGACTCCCCCGCGTGGGGTCGGTCTCCAGGCTCCCTGGCCACCTGATTGAGGACTGCGGAAGACCGGCTCTCCGGCTGCAGCAGCAGCTCGAGGTCGACGAGCACCGGACCCTCGCGCGTCGCGACCAGGTTCTCCATGTGCAGATCCCGTCCGCGAAACACGTGGGTCAGGCACATCAGGCCTCCGCTCTTGTTGTAGTAGCGCCGCACCTCCTCTCTGCTTCTGAAGGACTCCTGTGCCGCAAACTCGACCCACCCGTACCCTGGGCGCTCGAGCACGTCCAGGACTCTTTGCCTCGGCTCGAGACCCCGACTGTTGGCCCACGACAAGAAGAGATTGAACGCTTGCTCGAGACCCACGTCGCGCGGCTTGTACACGAGCCGGAGTCCCGATTCGAAGCGAAGCGTGGCGACGCGCCGCCGGCCGTTGTGCGGATCCGAAAGCGCGGGCTCGATCAAGGCAACGCGCCCGAGGTCCGCCCCACCCACAGAGCGCTCCGCAATGGCCGCGTGATCGGATGCGAGCCGCTGAAACAGCTCGCTCGTCGCCTCCACCCATCGTTCGACGACGATGGCGATCTGCCGGGCCAGAGCCGGATAGGTCGCGAAGAACGTGCTCAAGCCGCCGCGCAGCATCGTCAACACGAACGTCTGGTACCCGCGTCTCGCATCCGCTTCGGCCGGGGCCGCAAGCTCTGGCGCTGTGCCGGCGGCGTGACCCGTCGCCAGAGACGCGCGGAACTGCTCGTAGAAGGCGAGTTCCGAGAACGCCGCCACCTCCTTCAGCAGTTGACGCTCGAGCGACCGGTGAGCCCCTGGCAGCGCCCGTTCGAGCGCGTCGGCGGACGCCTCTCGCAAGGCCGCCCGTGCCGCGCGCAGCGGCGGAACGCCGAGCTCCAAGAAGGGAGGCTCCTCGCCCGCAGAGAACCAGTCGGCTTGCGCGATCCCGCCTTGGGCTAGTTCTCGAGCGACGTCGGAAGCCTCGGTCAGCACGCGCTCCAGCCACAGCGTCCAGGCGGGCGGAACGGATTCCGCGAGTTCGGCCTCCAGTGCGCACAGCACGACTTCCCGGCTCAAACCGTCCCAGGCCAGGCGACGCGCAAATGCGTCCGCATCGCCACGTGAGAAGATCTGGCTCCACCTGTGAAGGAGTCGGTCCACATCCCGATTCGGCGGCCCGTGCGGCCGAGCGGCCCTCGGACGCGCGTTCAGCTCCGCCACGCGTTCGTAAAGACTGGCGGACCGAAAGCCTATCGCCCGGCGCTCGTCCGCCGACAGCCACAGCATGAGCGCGTGCTCCCACGAGACGAAGCGTTCAGGCGGAAGCCGCGTGAACGCAGGAGTGAGGAGTACAGGAAAACGCGTGGAGCCACCCCCCGGTGACTCGGAGGGTGGCTCCACTGCTTGCGACGAGCCAGCGAGCGCGGCGTCGCTCCTAGAGGTTGATCTGCGTGACCGTGACCTGCCCTCCAAAGCCCGTGCACTCCGCCTCGATGTCCTGTTTACCGCCCGCCACCTTCTCGAGATCCGCGTCGCTCAGCTCGCCCGCCTTGGCGACGTGCGGCACCACGACATAGGCCGTGTCAGCAGTCTCCACGACGGCCTTGACCTGCACCTTCCCCAAGCTCGCGTTGAGCTGCTTCTCGATGATCCCCTTGGGATCCCGGATCAACGCATCCCGGTACTTGGGATTCTCGACCGCGAACTTCGCCAGCAGATCCTGAATCTCGCCACGAGTCATCTTCTGTGCCATAGCTCCTCCTCCGGCGCCCGTCGTTGACGAGCGCCTCGTTTCCGTGTGTTGGCCTACCAAGGTAAGCGCGGACAACGGCCGCTTGAGTGGCAACAAGCATGCCGTCGAGGCCGTCTGCGAACTCGTTTGTTCGCCGCGAGTTGTGAAGTTGCGCGCCGCGGTCAGGTGCGCCGATTCGGGCTGGAGCTCCAAGAGTTGGAGGTATGGCTCGAACCTCCGCTAGCAGGCCGTGGTGAAAGTCTGCACGGCCTGCGAGGCCGCCGAGAACGAAC
>CAYHRK010000208.1:0-6502 GCA_964358795.1 uncultured Vicinamibacterales bacterium | reverse complement strand
TTGCGCAGCGTGAGTCCGGCAAAAGACAGGGGAGAAAGAAGGTGTGGCATAGGCGAACGCTGCGAGACGGACCCGGGCGTCGAGGTCGTCCATCGGCGGGACGGGGTCATTCTACCGCCGTGCTCGATGGACAGGAACGCCCAAGATGGCCGCCGATTCGGCGGCGGCCTGCTCGGCGGGAGGCCCATCTTCCGGCCGCCGAAGCCTCCCCCTCCGCGTTTGCCATCTTCACCCGAAGGGAGCATCTTACCAGTAAGACGAGGTCCTGAAGAGCATGACCGTCGCAACCAGACGCGTCGCCGTTGAACTCCAACGCGAGTACCCGGGCGTCGATATCGGAGCTGTCCTGGATCTCATCTTCGTCGGGTCGGAGTTCTTCGAGCCCGCAGCGTTGGACGAGCAGGTCTGCAGCGATCCGGACGACGACAAGTTCGTCGCCTGCGCGATCGCCAGCGGTGCCAAGGTGGTCATCAGCGGCGACCGCCACCTCTTACGCGTGTCCGGCGTGGCATCACGGTCATGAAGCCCCGCGACTTCGTTGATCAGAAATTTGCGATTATCCGATAGAGCCGGCACTTTCGTCCATTCGCCGCGGTTTTCGGGTTTTGCTGGCGCGATGTCACTCGAAATGTCACTCGCCGCGAACGTCTTTCGAGCTCTTCTCGTCGGAAGACTTTGAGTAAAGTTTCTCGTTTTTCTAGCGACGCGGGTCGGTCAACGACCAGCGGGAAACTAGAGAGTGGATCAAGCCCACTGTTCGGTTCTTCTCATTCACACGTTTCATATAGCTGACGGAGGAGCGGTTCCGATCAATGATGGACCGCCCCGAAACCGTTGAGCTAGCGCACGGAGGTTGTTGTGGCGAAGAGTCAAGGCAGAGGCGCGCGCGCGAAATCGGCTATTCGCCGGCGGACGCTGGCGGGCGGCGACCGGCAGCCGGTCCTCGAAGCGTTGTCCGTTGTCCTGCAGCCTGCGCCCGGACGCGACGCCTTGGCCCTCGCTCGGCAGATCGCGCGCCGCGTGCGGTTGAACGGCTGGCGCGTCGAATCGGTCGTGGAAGATGGCACCGAAGTGGAGATCGTTCCGCGGAAGCGCAGCATTGGCGCCGCGCGCGCGTGGGATCTTACTTACGCGCTGCGCGACCAGCCCGAGGTCGCGCATGCCGAGCCGATGTTCCGCTACCTCGTGCCCGAGAACGCGCCGCCCGTGGTGCGCAAGGCCTCGGGCGGCGGGCGCACCGACGATCCGGCGACCGACACCGAGTACGACTGGAGCCTGCGCAAGGCGAACGTTCTTGAGGCGTGGCGCCTGTTTGGCTCGAGGCTGCCCGGCGCCGGTGTGCAGGTGGGACATCCCGACACCGGCTACACTCTGCACCCTGAGTTGGCCGATTCCGCGCGTCTGCTGGTCAGTGCCGGCTACGACTATGACGACGACGATCCGGATCCGGTGGACGATCTGAACGACGGCTTCCTCGAGAACCCAAGCCACGGGACCGGAACCGGCAGCGTGATTTTGAGCGGCGTCGGCGCCGCCAACGGCGGGCCCGGCCCCTTCGTGTCGGGCGCGGCGCCCCACGCGATGCTCATCCCGATCCGCACCACCGATTCGGTGGTGCTCTTCTCCATGCGCGGCTTGCGGAGGGCGATCGATCACGCGGCCACACATGGCGCGCAGGTCGTCTCGATCAGCCTCGGCGGTCCGTTCCCAGACCTCGGCACGCGCCGCGCCATCCAGCGCGCGGTCGAAGCCGGCACCATCATCCTCGCGGCCGCCGGCAACGAGGTCGGCTTCGTCGTCTTCCCCGCGGTGTTCGACGAAGTGATTGCCGTCGCGGCCAGCAACATCCGCGACGAACCGTGGACTGGATCGAGCCATGGCCCTGCGGTCGATATCACCGCCCCCGGCGAGTCGGTGTGGCGCGCGCGGACCGAACGTGATCAGAACGGTCGGATGAAGTTCCTCGTCGAGCGCAGCAACGGAACGTCGTTCGCCGTCGCGACGACGGGCGGCATCGCGGCGCTTTGGGTGTCGTATCACGGGTGGCCGACGCTGGTGCGGAAGTACGGCGCGGCCAACATCGCGAGAGTGTTCAAGCAGCTGCTGCAGGCCACCTGCCGCACGCCGCGTGGATGGGACACGCACGAGTACGGCCCCGGGGTCGTGGACGCGAAGAAGCTGCTGGCCACACCGCTTCCTGACGCGGTGCCCGCGCGCAAGCTGCGCGACGCCAGACGAGCCGCCGTGGCGACGGACACAACCGGGCTCGAAACGCTTGTGCACTTGCTCCCCGAGGTGCCGCGCACGCGGGTGGAGGAGACGATCGCCGACCTACTGCAGGTGCCGGACCGCGATCTGCCGTCGATCCTTCAGGACTACGGTGACGAGCTTGCGTTCCAACTCGTGATGCACCCCGGGCTGCTGCAGACGCTCGGGCTGCACGCACGCAGACGACGCGCCGCGGGATCTGCGCGTATGGGCATGAAGCGCCGGCTCTCGAAATCAGGACTGTCGTCTCGACTGCGCAGGCAGCTGAGTTAGCGGTAAGGCTTATGGCTGAGACTGTCCGCTATACTGGGCGTAGTCCTCGGACGTCCTATGGCCACGAAGAAGCATTCGCCGGCGCATCGTACGGCCTCCAGGCCGCGGACGAAGGCGCGGGGGGGGCCGGCGCTGAAGACGGTGCCGAACGAGATCGCCGCAAGGTACCGGACTGGCCAGGAGCGGACAGTCCGCGACGCGCTGGCGCCATTCGGCAGCGTCGAAACGTATCCGCTCCAGCGCATGGTCGTGCTTCATCGGGCGCCCGGCCTGGCGACCGCCAGGGTGCAGGCCGCACTGGACCACCTTCAGCGCGTCGGGCTCGTCGAGTTCGTGACGCCGGTCCTACTCGATCCGGACAGCAACGCGCGGCAGGTGTTGACCGACGAGATCGTGCTCCGGCTGAAGCCGGGACACACCCAGCGCACGCTCGCCGCGCTCAAGGCCGAGCACGGCATCCAGATCGGCAGGCGGAACAAGTTCGAACCCTCGCAGTACATCGTGAAAGTGCGGAGGCCGTCCGGCACACAAACTCTCGACGTCGCTCGGTCGCTCGATCAGTCCGAAGACGTGGAGTTCGCCAGTCCCAACTTCCTCACCGAGATCAAACGGTAAAGCGTCAACAACACCCGGCCGCCATCTGGCGCCGTCACGTGTGAGGTGTCTCCATGCCCCACTACTTTGCTGCGTCAGGCACGCCCATTCAGCTCGACGAGTCGCCAGACGACGTCGGCGTACGCTTCGGACATGAGGACGGTCCCGCCATGGCGAAGACGGCGTTTCGCATGCTGGTCCGGGCGGTGCCAAAGGCGGCGGCCACGTCCGCCTTGCCGGTGAGGCGGTTCGGCCGGTTCATGCTGCTGCACGACAGCGGCGCCGGCGCTGCGCCGGTCGAAGCCGTCGTCAACACGCTGCCGCGCCGGCTGGCGTCGCGCGTGGCGCGGACGATGCCGGTGTTCGTAGAGCGCGAGTCGAAGCTGAAGCTCGTGGCGACCGAGCAGATCCTCGTCGGGTTCAAGCCCAAGTCGTCGGCGTCCTCGCGGCGCAAGCTGCTCGATGGGCTCGGCCTCACCACTGCTGGCGGGAGCGAGTTCGATCCCGCGCGGCAGATCGTCGTGCCGACGTCCGTGCGACGTGCATCGCGCACGCTCGACCTCGCGAACCAGCTGGTCGAAGCGGACGACATCATCGCCTACGCCGCGCCGAACTTCTTGGCGGAGGTGCGCAAGCGCGCTGTTAACGATCCGCAGTTCAATGCGCAGTGGCACCTCGACAACACCGGGCAAAACGGCGCGACAGCGATGCAGGACGTGCGCGCGCTCGCCGCGTGGGAGCGCGTGGGCGGCGGCGATCCGTCAATTGTGATCGCCATTATCGACGACGGGATCGATCTGGACCATCCGGATCTCGCGCGGAACATCTGGAAGAATCCGAAGGCTGGGGCGCGCGACAAGCACGGTCGCGACTTCGTGGATGACTCCGACCCATACAATCCGCGGCCCAAGGTGTTCATCCCGCCGTTCGACGACACCGACAGGAATGACATCCACGGGACGCCGTGTGCCGGCGTGGCGGCGGCCGTCGGGAACAATGGGAAAGGCGTGGCCGGCATGGCGTGGAACTGCCGGCTCATGGCAGTGAAGATCCTCGCCGGCCCCGACCTGGCGCCCAACGATCGGATTGCCGACGCCATCCGCTACGCGTCGCAGCACGCCGACGTCCTGTCGTGCAGCTGGGGCGCCGCACGGCATCCCGACATCGAGAGTGCGATTCAGTACGCCGTCACGCGTGGGCGGGGCGGACGCGGGTCTGTCGTGTGCGCCGCGACCGGCAACGATTACCGCGCGCGCATCGGCTTCCCGTCGAGCAACGAGTTCGTCGTCGCTGTCGGCGCATGCAACGATCGCGGGGTCCGCTCGGCGTACAGCAACTACGGCGAGGGGCTCGACGTCGTTGCGCCGAGCAACGACGACCGCCGTCAGGGGATTACGACGACCGACGTCAACCTGCGGGGCAAGGGCTACAGCGCCGGCGCGTATTGCAACGATTTCGGCGGCACGTCGTCCGCCACGCCGCTCGCCGCGGGCGTTGCTGCGCTCGTGCTGTCCGCGAACAAGTCGCTGAAATGGGACGAGGTCCGCGACATTCTCACGTCCACGGCGGACAAGATCGACAGGGCGAAAGGCGGATATCAGAAGGGTTACAGCGTGAAGTACGGATTCGGCCGCGTGAATGCCGATGCGGCCGTGTCTGCGGCACAGCGGCGGAAGAGCCGCCGCGCTGGCCGGGCGGGAAGCAGGAAGCGCTAGTCGCGCGATTGCGGGCCTGCAGCCGCGACGCGGGTGGACAGCAGGCGTCGGCCTTCCTGGACGGGCACGTCGGAACCACTCCGTCCGGTTCCCACGCTCGCGCGGCCCGTTCGCTCGTGTGACCAATAGCAGCTGATCAGGGTGACGTCCTCCTCGCGTCAGCACTGCCCAAGGCTTGTTCGGCGCTACAGATCGCGCGACGTCACCAGCGGGCGTGATCCGCTTCTGTGGACATCGTTTGAAAAGCATCAATGCCTCCCAAGGTCTCGCCGTTGCGATAGCTCCTGAGTGGTCGCCAAGGGCGGACGATCCGAGCCGCCCGCCCCTTGGCCTTCGGTGAAAATCACGGCACACATTCCGGCTCGATGCCCAGCGTGTCGTTGACGGCACAGCGCAGCTTCTGTTTGCACCCAAGTTACCGTTCGGTCGTCTGGATCGACACGTGTCCCAAGAGGAACTGGATCTGATCCAGCTCTCCGCCGGCCAGGTGGCAGGGCCGGGCGCACGTCCGCCGCAAATCATGGGGCGCGAACTTGTCGATGCCAGCCCGGTGGGCCGCCTCTCGGACCACCTCCCAGATGACCTTCGGCGTCATCCCGTCGCCCCACACCCTGCCGGCCTTGTTGATGGCCAGGAAGACCCGGCCCTCGGTGATCCCGGCGTGAGTCGTCCAAACATCGATTGCCGCTTTCACCCAGCCACCGGACGAATTCGTCGATGGCGTGATCGTACGTGCGCTGGCCGCTCGCCGAACTCAGACTGTTCAGTACCGCTAACTTAGCTTGCTCCAGATCGGGCAGTGCCAGGACTCGCTTCGGCGACTTCTTCTTCCGGGATTTACGCGTCGGCGACGGCCTCCTTCGCCGTCGCCGTCAGCATCCAGCAGCCAGCGATCCTGCGGCGTTACTCGCGTCATGTCAAGGTCGCGCGCTAAGATCACCGAACCGATGTTGAAACTTTACCGCACGTAGTCCAAGACCCCACTCTCGCGACTCTCAAGATTTCGACGACCCATCAAAACCCTGGCAACCGGCGCACCTGCTTCGACTGGATCAGTCCTTCAAACTGCTGGAGGAGCTGACCCGCGAAATGGCGATTTCGCAGCAGCACGCCCGCTTCCACGTTGCGCTGCTGCGCCCATTCGGTGAAGTTGGCCGAAGTCACAAACGCCACATCATCGTCGACCAAGACACACTTGGCGTGCCAGGTGGCGCGCTCGGCCTTGTCCGCTGACACGGTCCGGGGGTCAAAATACACGTCGGGCCGCTTAGGCCACGGCCACTGCGCTGCGAAGTCCGCGGCGAACTCTCTGAGCAACTCGGACTCATTCCGAGTGTCCTTCCATTCGCGAGCGACGTCCAGAAACAGCCGCACTCTGAGATTGGCCACCTGGTCCATCCTGGCGGCGAGCGGCTTGAAGATCACAGAGCCTTGACGCACCACGAAGCTGCTGACGAGCACCTGGCGCTGGGCGTTAGCAAATAGCTCTTCGACGACGACCGATGTGTCGCGGCTGTGGGAGGCAGAGGCTTCTGGCCCGGTCCACACCAGTTCAGCGGACGCCGCGCCGTCACCCCGAGCTTCAACGGCATCAGCGGCGATATCTAGGAGCAGCGCCATGTGCGCTGGAGCCATACCCTCGGAAGACAGGC
>CAYHRK010000207.1:0-6530 GCA_964358795.1 uncultured Vicinamibacterales bacterium | reverse complement strand
GTCTTCATCCACAGGTGCGCGACGAACTTCGGCCATCCCTGGTGCATGTTGGACGTGCAGCAGCCGAAGTTGGGCTCCAGGCCGTAGAGATTCGACTCCGGACCGTTCGTCGTCCATCCATGCTCGGGGTTGATCGTGCACTGCGCCTGGTTGGCCTGCTGGTCGTACTGATGCGACCACATGTCGGGCGCGAAGGTCGCCGGCAGCGCGTTGAACGCCACCCGTTCGAGCCGGTCGGCGAACACCGGATCGCCGAAGACGGAGAAGAGGTGCTCTAACGAATACATGAACTCGACGACGGCGCAGAGCTCGGTGCCCTGCAGCGGGTTCCTACCCGCCAGGCACTCGTCGCCGGAGAACATGCCGTTCACCTGGCCGTGGCGCCGGTCGAGGAATTCGATCATCTTCGTGGCGAACGCGCGGTCCGTCGCGCGCTGATCGAGGCGCCAGCTCAACGCGGACGCCTTCGTCGCCATGGCGGTGTTGACCACGTGCTTGGTCCACTTCCACAACCCGCGGCGCGGCGTGGGAATGGCGAGGTCCTCGGTCTTAAACAGCGCTTCGAAGTCCACGCCTTGTGCGCGGAGCTTGCGCGCGAGATCGAGCAGCCACGGCTCCCGCGTCCGCTCGTAGGCATGGAACACCGGCACCAGCCCCTCGTACCAGCGGAACTTGCCCCAGCCGTAGAGCGGCGTCCGATCGAGGCCGCCGAGCACGGCGCGGAGGCTCTTGACGACCGCCTCGAGCACGCGCGCGTCCCCGGTCGCGTCGTGGTACTGCGCCAGCACTTTGTTGGCCAGCAGGATCGCCCACATGTCGTAGCGTTTCGCCACGGCGTCCTCGGGATACGGGCCGTACCATCCGTCGGCGCGCTGGTGCGAGACGATGAAGTCGATGTAGCGGGAGATGCGTGTCTTGAGCGGCTGGTCGTCCAGCAGCCACGCGAGCGGGATGACGCCGTCGAGCCAGTACGGCGCGCGTTCCCATCCTTCCGCGTTGCCGCCGAACCATTGGCTCTGGCCCACGTCCGGCCAGAACTCGTCCAGGTGTCCGCTCAGGCCGTCGGCCTGGATTCTGAGCTGCCGCTGCAACCACCCGCGAGGTCGAATCGAACCCAGCGGCAACGGGCGGAAGTGAGGATCGGCGAGCCCTGTCGCCGGCCGCGCCGGCTGTTCTCCCGTGCCCGCCCCGGTGGCCCGCGCGCCGCTCGCAGCGCCAAGCGGTGCGGCGCTGGCCGCGACGCCCGCGGCCACAGTGGTCAGGAATTCACGGCGATCGAGTCTATGCATGGCGACGTTCCTCCGGATCTGCTTTGTCGTCTTTCGAGACGAGCTTCCAGTCCTTCACGCGCACCGCGACGCAACCCGTGGATGTCTAACGCGCGTTCAGCAGCTTTCTGATTGCCTTTTCCATGGCTGCCGTGTCGAGCCAGGTCTGCACGGTGTCGATGGTTCCATCCTGGCGGACGAGAAAGGCGCAGTTCGGACAGGTGCCGTAGGTGCACCAGATCGGATTGGTGGCGGCAAGCCCGAGATCGTCGATGAGCAGCAACTGACGACCGGAGAGGAGCCCGACCGTGGCGCGCGCCGCTGCTTCACGCTCCGCGTACGTCCTGGGCTGACGCATCGTGCTGTATCGAGCCTCCCCCACAACGCCGGTGTAGGGGCTGACATCAGGCGCCTGCGGGTGCGGTTCGATCACGTAGAGATGCACGATGTGGACCCGGTCGCCAAATACCGTGGTCGTGTCATACGCCTTCGCGGCCAGGTCGTTGAGAGCAGGGACCCTGCTTCGATACGGCGGTCAGGTGAAGGAGCCGTGCACGAGCAGGACGGGACGGGATCTCAGGAGGTCCGACAACCGAACGATCGCACCAGCGGTGTCACGAAGCGCGAAGTCAACGGCCTGTTGGCCTGCCTTGAGAAAGGTCGAGACAGCCGCCCTGTTCGTCGGGGAGAACTCGGCGGCGGGCCACCCGAAGCACCCCGACTGCAACTGTCCCGGCAAGCCTGGCCCGGAAGCGCCCTGGCAGGTCACGACGCCCGTCGTCGCGAAGTGACACCCCAGGCAACGATCGTTCGCCGTGAACGCGTGTTTCCGTTGGTGGCAGGTGACGCAATCGTCCGTTGGAGCGTGCGGCCGCACCGCCGGGCGGCCATTCGGGTTGCAGGCACCGTTCGCCCCATGACACTGGGCACACCCCCAAGGCTCCGCCACCAAGTGGCCACCGACCGGGAGGGCGTGGCAGGAGCCGCACTGCGGGTTCTCCCAGCCGGGGTGGCTGGAGACGAGTACGGCGGGCGAACGCAAGGCGCCGGGGCTGGTCGGCGAGACTGGCGGTGTTCTCGTGGCCGCTCCGCCACCGCATGACACCGCGAGCAGCAGGCCCCCAAGCAGCCGGGCAACCGCGATGGCTGAATGCCGGCTCGAATGGTCCGTGCGGGCCACTCGAAAGAACCGCGAGGTCAGCCTCACCGTGCCAATGTACCTCATGCAGCGCGGTATCGGGGCTCAGGCCCCGCCGACCCTTCACAATCGCGTTCAGCCGCTGGAACGGAATGTTCATCCTCCTGGCCGCTTCGACCTGAGACACGCCGCGCGGCTCGAGGAACTCCTTCAGCAGCATTTCGCCCGGGTGGGTGGGCGGACGATGGGTGGGCAACATGGGCATCGGCTCGCAGCAGTGATCGAGCGCGAGTTCGGCGTTCACTATCACCCGGCCCACGTGAGCCGGATCCTGGCCGATGTCGGGTTGAGTTGCCAGAAGCCGGAGCGGCGGGCACTGGAGCGTAACGAGGCGGCGATCGCTCACTGGAAGCGCTATCGCTGGGTTGCGATAAAAAAAAAGCTCAACGCCTGAAGGCGTACCTGGCTTTCCTGGACGAGAGCGGCTTCATGTTGATGCCCACTGTGCGTCGCACATGGGCTCCCATAGCACAGACCCCGCTGCTCTTCCATCGCTACAGCCACGACAGAATCTCCGAATCTCCGCCATCTCTGCGGTGACCATCAGTCCTCGTCGTCATTCGGACGGGACGAGGCCGAGAAACGCCATCAGTTCGCGCGGGTGGCCGAAGCGCGTCAGGTCGCCGAGTTCCGCCACGAGACCGATCGCGGTGATGAACGAGACTCCGCGGAGCGCCAGATTCCGCGTACCCGGTTCGGGCTCGGCATGGCAATTCCTGCATTACACGCACGTCTTGAACCGAGGGGCGCTCGGTGTGCGAAGTCCAGCGGACGGGCTGCCGGTCAGGTGGCTGAAGGCGCGCGAAGGCGGCCCTGGCTGAGGCGGGTTGATCTGACCAGGCTCGCAGCGAAGGACTTTTCGCCAGCACGCGGGCCATCGAGTGCTATCATCAGCGCGATCTGGTGGTTGGCTGGCGAGTCTCACTGGGCCTCCGCGGGGGCCATAGCTGCGCCGCCCGCGGCCAAGGAGGCCAGGATTTCGGCTGAGGGGGTCGTCAGCCCAGATACAGTTAGCCGACAATGAGAGTCCTTCTCCAACTACTGCGTGAATTTTGGCTGCCATTGCTCTTGGGCGTGGCCTGGACGGTCTTCAACTTCGTTGATCGTTCAATATCACGCTGGACAGTCCGAGAGGCACTAAACGTCTTCGGCCCCAGCTTCTTTTTCATAAGCTGGTTAATTGCGCAGTGGTACCGAGTCAAGAAACAGCAGCGGGTAGAAGAAGGCCTCACAGAGATTCAAAGGGATGTCCGAGTGATTCACTCCCCGCTGCTGCCGTGCGACCTTTTTCTTACGCTTCGCTATGAGGCCACCGACCACGACCTTGAACTACTCTTCAAAGGCGAGAGCGGGTTTCGTGCGTTTGGCTCCGATCAGCCGATGCCTCCACCACCGGTTGGCCTCCCTCCTGGCATGACGGAGGGCCGCGTGTTCAGACCAGGCGGCTACTTCGACTACGAGCATGGCGTGCTTTCCGCGGCAGGGTTCTTCAAGCAAAGCCACCCGGGCTACAACGCTATCCACTGCGCCGTTCGCCATACGGTGTCGTCGTTGCCGCGCGAAACGATCGCTGAAGCAGCTACGCGGAACAACCCCCTACTTGCTGCGCCGTCTGTGCGCGTGCACTTGTACTGCCACGGCCGGCCGAAGTCTGACCACTCACACCCTTCCTTGACCCTCGTCAGCGTTCTCGAGCCCCACGACATTGCAGCCACCCATGCGATTGACAATGTGGTCTTTGTAGACCATCTCATGCATCTGGTCCCTGAACCAGCGGACCAGACGCAGAACTTAAGTAGTTCGGATCTGAAGGGCACCTTCCTCCGCGTGACTCTCGGCTTCTTCTACGTGGAGCCACTTTCGTCGCTTCCAAAGCAGAGCTGGCCTGTAATGCACAACCTGCAACTGTGGCTGGGTCCCAAGTCAGACAGACTGTTCTCCTTCGCCCTGACGCAACTCTCGTCGCAGATCGTCCGCGAGGATCCGAATCCTATTGCACGGGGTCAGGCCAAGTGCGTGCAGGTTCAGTTCGAGTGCGAGATCGATGCCACCGCTTACTCGAGGGGTCTTCGGGCGTCAGGATGATGTCGGCTAACATTCAAATGGAGCCGACGCGCCAGACCGTCTGTGCGATCATGTCGCCGAGGCGCGCGGCTCATTTGAGGCGTTAGACCGCCTCGAATCATATGGAGCTCATCGAAAGACTTGAGACGGCAAAGATCAGACGCTTGCGTACGCTAAGTCAGGCACGCGCAGGACATCCCAGTTGTCAGACGGCTGGAGGTGGGGGAAAAGGAAGATCAAAGGTCGGCCGATTCTGTCGTGAGGCTTCAGTGCTTGGATGAAAAGGCCACGTCCTCGTTGCACTGGTAGGCCCCAGGTGGGGCGGTCGGCCTGAGCGGCGAAGTCTTGGTCTGGCCTTTGCGTTCCGTGTCACTAGCGCTGAGGAAAGCAGAGAATAGTGAACCGAGTGTGCTGGTTGGCGTTTTCAGTCTGCGCCATCTTCCCCTCGCCAACACGGGCGCAGAACACGGTCCAGCCCGAACCCGTTGTGTTGGTTGGCGGCCTGTCTTTCGGCGTTGGAGACAAGCTGTTCACGCCTGATGGGTTCGTAGTGGCGAGTGCGGGACTCGCTGGACCACGCGCAGTCCCCCGGCACGAACGCAGTGTCGCGAAGGGGGCCTTTGTCGGGGTGCTCGTCACGCGGCGAGTGGCGATCGTGTTTGATACCAACTTCACCGGAGCCGGTGCCAGCCGCTTCAGCAATCGTCTCAATACTGTGGGCGTCCGCCACTGGTTGGCTTCGAGAATCTGGCTCGGAGGTGGCGTGGGCTTGGGCTCGCTCCGGTACCAACCCGACTCGGAGAACCAAGCTCTTCGTCTCAGGCAAGGCATCGCACTCAACGCGGCGACCGGCATCGAGATCGTGCACTGGAGACTTTTTGCGCTGGACCTGCAGGCGAGGATTTCAATCGCAAAGTACGGGCAGTTGAGGGTCACCCATACCGCGATTCAATTGGGATACGAAGTGTGGTTGCCGCTGCGCTGAGAGAACACCGAAATGGTGACGCGGTCTAACACGGACTGGATCCAACGGCGCCCTTGACCGAATGCGCCGCGGGTCAGTCCGATGACGTTGGGCAGAGCACCATTCTGAGGGTCGAGTATGGTTCGCATCCTCTCGCGTGAAATGCTCGTGAACATCGGTGACGATCGCATGAACAGGCTGGCGGTAGTCATCGCGATCGCCGGTCTCGTTGTTGCATGGCCAGATCCGGCCGTCGCGCAGTCGAAGCCGGATCGATTCGAGTTGGGCGTCCAGGTGTCGTCGGCGATTTCGAGCGAGTTCGACCGCACCGATGTCGGCCTCGGCGGACGGCTCTCGTGGCATCCAGTCGGACTGGTCGGAATCGAATCGGAAATCAACCTCTATCCGGGTGATTTTCCGGACGAGCGCCCGTTCAGTCGCGGTCGCGTGGAGGGTCTGTTCGGTGTAACGGTGGGGCCGAGGTTCAACCGTGTCAGGCCCTTCGCGAGGCTGCGGTCCGGCTTCCTGAACGTGCGCGAAGCGCCGTGGCCATACGCCTGCATTCTGATCTTCCCGCCGCCACTGTCATGTGAGCTTGCTTCGGGCCGCACGCTCGTCGCGTTCGACATTGGAGGCGGCGTCGAAGTCTTCGCGACGCGGAAGATATTCGTCCGCGCCGACGCCGGTGACCGCCTCGTGAAGTACCCGGGACCGGTCTTCGACAACAACCGCACGAGGCGAGAACATGCGTTCTTCAGCCACGACTTCCGGTTCGCGGCCGGTGCCGGCCTGCGGTTCTGACTACGGGCATTCGTTGTGAGAGGAGGATTGAGAAGGTCGTGACTTTGCAGGTTGGCGTCGTTGGAACAGGTTTGAGATGCGGATTCTGCGAGTCGCTCAGTAAGTCGCTGCGAGCCTGCCCAACAAGGCGCTGCAGCCGGCGGCGCCGACCACTCGCACGCGCCGCGGCTGATGCCTGGCCGTTAGGCAACTTTCGAGGTTCGACCAATCACGATCTGAACTCGGACGCCAGCAT
>CAYHRK010000206.1:0-6534 GCA_964358795.1 uncultured Vicinamibacterales bacterium | reverse complement strand
CCTCGGGAATCATCCGGCCTTAGACCCTATTACTACTTTTATTACCACATTAATGAGGCATTACCCAATTCACTCACCGATTCGCTGCCAGCGGGCATCGCGGCCGCGACCGAGAACTTCGAGTCGGCCTTCGTTACGCCAGCGGTTCATGACCACCCGGACCATCTCCCGGCTCACGTTGGGGCAGAGGCGCTCGACGTCGGCAATGCCGAAGGGGCTGGGAACGTGCGCGAGAGCGTAGGCGACCAGCTCCGTTTTCGATCCACGAGCGGGCCGCTCGGTGGCGGCTCGTTCTTCGAACTCTCGGTAGGCCAGGCGCAGCGTTGACGAGAGGTAGTTGAACCACGGCAGCACATCGTGCAGCCCCTCGTGCCAGCCCGCCGAGCTTGCCCGCAGTGCTCCGTAGTAATCCTCCTTCGTCTGCTCGACGATCCGTTCGTGGCTGATATAGCGCCCCACATCGTGGCCGTGGTGGTAGAGGGTCAGCAGAGTCAACAGCCTGGAGACCCTGCCGTTGCCATCGCGGAACGGGTGGATACAGAGGAAATCCAACACCAAACAAGCCACGGCCAGGACTGGCGTCACCTGCTGTTGGTCGACGCTGTGGCGGTACGCCCGGCAGAGCTCGGCGACCGCGGAAGGCACGTCTGCGGGTGGCGTCGGCCGGAAGCGCACCTCTCGCCGGCCATCGGGATAGACCTCGACGATCTCGTTCTGAGACTGCTTCCACTCGCCGGCGTCCCCGCTCATCCCGCTCTGCGCCAAGTGATGTAAACGTTGGAGGGTATCGGACGCCATCACGATTTTTTCGTAATGGGCGTGGAGCCAGCTCAGCGCTCGGCGGTATCCGACGATCTCCTGTTCCGAGCGGTCGCGGGGCCGAGTGTTTCCGAGCACCAGCGGCCTCAGGCGGTCGCGATCGACCGTGACGCCCTCGATCCGGTTGGACGACTCCGTGCTCTCGACGAGAGCCAGCTCGCGAAGCGCTTTCAATATCTGCGGCGACTGTTTTTCGTAGAGAGCCTGGCGCCCCTTGGACTCGGCCAGCGATTCGAGCAGCCAGACCGTCCCGAGCGGCAGGCGAAGCTCCGCGAGCCGGGCGCCTCGGAAGGACATCATGGCGCGGACCCTCCGTACGGCGGCGAGTCCTCACGCACCTGCATCGGCTTCGTCATCGCGTTCACCGACAGATAGTAGTGCGCCACTTTCGTCACCTCGTTCCAGTCGAGGCGCGCCGGGTCGCGGATCGGCTCCTGGAGTAGCGGAGCATTGCCGCAGTCGGTGACGTAACGGCAGAAGCAGGCACACCGGTCGTTGGACATGCGGCGCTCGTCGACCCACTGAAGGCCTGCCCGGCTCGACGCCAGCGACCGCCTCGCCCACCTCAGCGAGTGTCTTCTGTCTCGAAATGATCGCGGTTCTTGTCGCACTCCCAACCGGGCTGTGCTTCTCTTCCCCAAACGGTTTGTCCACCGTCTCCGGTAAAGCCTGCGCTCCAACCCGGAGGGCGAGCGTTGGATTTGTATGTCATCGTGCCGGGACAGTTCTGGGAAGTACACGGCTTCTGCTCATTCTCTATGGGCATCTTCAGGCTCCTGATGAATGGTCGGGTTCTGCCCTGATACCGGAACAATGACTACCGACGCTGGACCAAAGAAGCCTGTCGTGCGGCTTTGAGATACGCCCAGCCGAAGTACGCCGTGAATCCAGTGAACATCAGCACCACGACTGGCGCCCAACGCGCGTTCCGCTGTTTCCAGTGGGTCATAGCTGCTGCACTCATCACCGTGCGGCCCTCGGGCAGCAGCGTGAGGGAACGCAGCCAGTAGGCTGTCCCGGTCGCGTGACTGGAGCTGGAATAAAGCACTCTCACGGTCTGCCCCGGCACACAGGCGCTAAGAATTGGACCGACAAACGCCTGAGGGTCACGATGGCGGATCTCGAACGGCAGACTGTCGATGTAGACATAGACCAATCGGTCTGGCTGTCGGCGCGGCATGGGGACCACTCTGGTACGGCAACGTACGATCTGGGCAACGACTTCCTGCACAGGCTCTGGCTCCGCCGACGTTTCGCTGATCCACTCCGCGATCATTCCCACTAGCGCTACCGCGCTAAAGACGGTCATTATTCCAGCTGCAGTCTTAGGTGCGACAGGCATTGCCATCCTCGGTTGTAGTAAAGTGGCCGGACGGCGCGGACGGATTAACGCGACAATGATACGTCAAAGCGGCGGGCCGGTGGCGCTTCCTCCCGCGCGCTGAGACTGCCGTGGGACGCGCGCAACCGGCGCTGGTGCCACGTTCGGCGTGGTCGACGGTGGCCCTTACATAGCCGGGGCGCTCGGGACGCGTGGGGCGGCGCCATGCGGCGACGTGACTAGCCCCTGGCTAGTACACGTCTTGTTTTCTCGGTCTGGCGAAAGTCCGGTCTTCTGCTGTAACTGCTTGATTCTGTGGTGCCGGGGGCGGGGATCGAACCCACACGACCCTTTTGGAGTCCCGGGATTTTAAGTCCCGTGCGTCTGCCAGTTTCGCCACCCCGGCCTGCAGGATTATCGCACGTTGTACCAACGACTTAACGCCCTTGTCGTCCCGAACACCTGGACCACTCACGGGCCATCAGCGGGCCACGACGCGCATGCTCTGGCGGCGTCGCTTCGCTTCGAGCTTCTTGAACGCCTGCTTGACGCCCCGCGTCGTCGCATCAAAGTAGGTGCTGGTCATCGTGATGTTCGTGTGACCGAGCGTCGCCTGCACCTCGTGCAACTCCCCGTGCAACTCCCCGCCCGCTTCGAGCAATTGTGACCCGAACTCGTGCCGCAGATCATGGAAATTAGGGTCGTCGATCTTCGCTGCCTTGACGGCGATGCTCCACCAGCGATTCGCCATCCGTTTGGAGACCGGCTCCCCCACCGCGTTGCCGAACACGTGGACTGTCGGGGCCAGGTCTTTGCCGTCAGGCCCTTTGCGCCGACGATCGAGCAGCTTGCGCATTGTGGACGAAATCGGAATCAGACGCTTGCGCTTCGTCTTCGTCTTCTCGGCCTGCAGGACGATGAAGTCGTCTTGCACGTCGAGCCACTGGAGCGACCGCAGTTCGCCTCCTCGACAGCCCGTTTCGAGAGCCGCGACCATCAGGTCCTTGGTGTAGGGGTCAGCCGTCGCCAGCAAACGCGTCTCCTCGTCACCAACCAGACGGCGATCGCGTTGCCTTGATGTCGGGACGTCGATCATGGCGACGCCGTGCTCTTTGAACGGGGTCGAGCTAGCGATCTTCCGCCTGATGGCACAGTTGAATAGGCGCCGGGCGGTCGTGAGCAACTGGCGCTTCGCGTCCAGCCCGCCCCGCTTGCCGCCCTTTGCTTGGGCTTGCCAGGCGCTGACAGCGTGCTCGATGTCGGCGCCCGTGATGTCGACCATCGGCTTCGTTTCCAGCTTCACCGAGGCCCCGTGCGCTGCCGGCACCTCGATGTTGCGCAGCAGTCCCACACGATGGGTCGACTCGGCTTATGTGACGCATGTAGCAGCCTTCATGCGATCGCTCACGTAGACGCCAACAAGCCCTCACCACGTCCAGCCGACACAATCCCCGACCGTCCGCTGCCTTGCCCATCATCATGATCATCACGATCACCGTCATCACGATCACCGTCATCGCTATAGTGATGCTCTATAGAGCATCATACATGACAGAATAGATGCTGTATAGCACATCATTACATTGACATTAGATGCCTTATAGCACATCGTACATTCATGAGAACCAACAAACAGAGCCTCATCAGCCAGCGAAAGCTCATCGAGAAGAAGATTCACCCGTGGCTCGCCATACGAACCGACCAGATGCCGCGCTCCGGCTGGATCAAAGCGGTTCGGGGCGCGCTCGGCATGAATACGCGGCAACTCGCCGAACGTGTCGGTGTGGGGCAGCCCAACATCACGCGGCTTGAGGAGCGGGAACCTCTAGGCAAGGTCACTCTAGAACGACTTGCCAAAACCGCCCGCGCGATGAACTGCAAGTTGATCTACGCCATCGTTCCAAACGATCGATTCGCCGATCTTGAAGCGATCATCGACGAGCGGGCAAAGGATCTCGCTGAGCAACTCGTGCAAACGGCTGAGCACTCGATGCGGCTGGAGAAACAGGGAGCGAGCAATGACGACTTGGCCAAGGAGATTGACAGCCTCGCACACCAACTGAAATCGAAGATGGATTCTCGAATCTGGGGGAAGAGGACGGGAAATAGCTGGCCGGAGGCGCACAAGTGAGCCCGTTCCCGATTGACTATCCCCCTGGCGCCACGCCTCTGGATCCGAACGAGGCGGAGGGCCTCATTCCCGACTACATCACGACACAGGGCGAACTGAATACGCTAGAGCGCGAAAACATCACCGAAGCTACAAACTGGGCTGAAAGCAGACAGCACTCGGACATCCTCACAGCGACGTTCACTCTCGACGTTCACAAACGGATGTTGAATCGTGTGTGGAAGTGGGCCGGAAAGCAGAGAAGGTCTAACAAGAACATTGGAGTGTTTACGGAGAACATCTCGACCGAGCTAGCCAACTTGTTGGCCGACACGAGATATTGGATTGAGAATGAAACCTACGGTTGGGATGAGATTGGCGCGCGATTCCATCATCGACTGGTTTCGATTCACGTATTTGTGAACGGCAATGGTCGGCATGCTCGCATCATGACGAACATTCTCCTCAGTTCAAATGGGCAAGAACCCTTCTCTTGGGGGATGAGAACGCACACCGGGCCACTTGAGGTGGGGGGTGCCTTGAGAGACGAATACATTTCAGCTCTCAAGACGGCCGACCAAGGTGACTACGATGCGTTGATACGATTCGTGCGGAGTTGACGCTCCCTGCCCCCCGATGCGGGCCATTTGCGGGCCACGACGTAGCGCGTACGTCCTTCAATTCGTCGAACGATTTTCGACGACCTCAGAAATCCCTTCGGTAAGTCGCGCTGTGATCGGGTGTGATCGGCGATCTCTACGAGTTTTGAGTCCCGTGCGTCTGCCAGTTTCGCCACCCCGGCATTTGGAGCGGCTCGATCATAGCCCAATCGCGACGGACTGCGACGACGGCGCCACTACGAACGGGCCAGCAGCCCCATCAGCTCGTCTGGATCGGTCGTGGGCTGCTGGCAGGCGAAGTTGCGACAGACGTACGCGGTCGGTTTGCCGTCGCGCATGGACATCGCAGCGATGGCGGGGGCCGTGGTGCTCAGGCGTTCCTGTTGCGGGCCCGGCTCGACCAGCAGCGTGACCGCAAACGGCAGGTACGTGTGCGCGACGACGGTCGCCAGCTGCCAGAAGGATGGGTCGTCTCGGCGGCCGACGAGCACAATCTGCTGGATACCAGCGTGCCAGGCCGACAAGTTGGCCAGCATAAACGGCACGCCCCGGCCCATGCTGGTCAACCGCTCTGCCCACGCAGCAAGAGTACCGTTGATGCGGTCGCGCCAGCGCGCCTCTCCGGTGAGATGCGCGAGCACCAGCAGGTTGCCCACCGACACGGAGGTGGCGGACGGTTCGGCGCCGTCGTAATCCTCTTTCATCCGCAACAAGACAGAGGGGTCGGTGCCGGTGGTGCTGAACCACCCACCTCCCTGCTCGTCCCAGAACAGCTCGTCTTGCCGGCGCTGCAGATCGATCGCCCATTCCAGCCAGGCGGGCTCTCCATCGGCCTGGAGCAACTCGAGCGCGCCCCAGATGGCGCACGCGTAGTCTTCGGCATAACCCGGAATCGCCACCTCGCCCTCCCGACAACGCCGGGACAACGTGCGAGACGATGAATCCCACAGACGCTCGCGCATGAACTG
This sequence comes from uncultured Vicinamibacterales bacterium, assembly GCA_964358795.1. Lineage (GTDB taxonomy): Bacteria > Acidobacteriota > Vicinamibacteria > Vicinamibacterales > JAKQTR01 > CAYHRK01. The sequence goes on along the minus strand of CAYHRK010000206.1, from coordinate 696 downwards.
GGCGGCCCGGCGTGCCTGGTGCAGGTGATCGACACTGTCCAGCACGCGCGAGGCCCGGGCGAAGGCGGCGATCATCAGGCCGTTCCAGGCCGCCAGGATCTTGTCGTCCAGTTGAGGGCGCGGCCGCAGCCCACGAACGTCCAACATCGCGGTGCGGGCAGCATCGAGTCGTGCGGCAACGTCGGCCGGCTCCAACTTGAACTCGTCGCTCAGCTCGGTAGATGAACGCGCGAGGTAGAGCAGGTTCTTGCCGGTGAACTCGGCCTGTGGATCGAACGGGGCGTTGCCGTTCGGCTCTACGCCAAAGCGCGCCCGCACGAGATCGGCATCCGGCCCCAGGATCTCGCCAACCTCAGCATGTGTCCACAGGTAGAACGCGCCTTCCGACTTGTGGGCCCCAGGCAGGTCCGCCTGTTCCGGGGGCACACTGTCGGCGTCTTCGGCCGAGTAGAAGCCGCCCTCGCGATCGGTTAGATCGCGCGCGACGTAGCGCAGCGTGTCATCGGCCACATCGGCATACATCCGATCGCCGGTCGCCTGCGCGGCTTCGAGGTAGGCCAGCGACAGTTGCGCCTGGTCGTACAGCATCTTCTCGAAATGGGGCACGCGCCAATCGGCATCCACCGAATACCGGTGGAACCCCCCGCCGATGTGATCGCGCATGCCTCCAGAGGCCATGGCCTGAAGCGTACGCAG
>CAYHRK010000205.1:0-6541 GCA_964358795.1 uncultured Vicinamibacterales bacterium | reverse complement strand
CGCCGGTCACGTAGTACGAGCCGTCCGCGTTGCTGACGACCTGCCGAAACATCCCGCTTCCCTCGTGCGTCACGACGATGGTGACGCCGGGCAGCGCGCCGCCCGAATCGTCGAGCACGCTTCCTCTAATCGACGAGATGCCCTCCTGGGCAGTGGCTGGGATCGCTGTGAGCGCGAAGAGACCTACGACCAACGCGACCGTGAACCTGCGCATGGTTTCCCTCCTGTAGCAAGTGTCAATCTGGACGGCCACAACCGACGCGAAGACAACACACCAAGCAGCGACAGCCTCTGCGAAAGAAGACGACTGCCGCCACGCCTAGCGCCGCCGCCACATGCCGGGAACGCGACAGTGCTGCCCAACAAGGACTTCGGCTCGGCCGAGAAAGAAACCCGCGAAATTAGGCCGGAAACCACCGCTACGACATCGAGAGGAAATGATTGCGGAGTCTAGGCAGGTCGACAAGGCGCCTGCAATAGGCCAAAGGATATAGGCCGGGCGAAAACCTCACGTCGGAGGCGGATCTCTGACGCGAGCAACAGAAGCTTGGATCGGCGGGGCCGCCTGCCCCGGCCGCACGAAGAAAGGGCGGCCCTGGCGGGCCGCCCTTTTCAACGTACTGCAAACGCCATCGATTCAATGGGCGAGGGTGGTTACCGCCATCCCAGGGTGTCCAGCCTCGATAGTGGCGGGCGTAAGCGCGTCGTCGTCACGCCCCGGTGAAGGACTACTTCTTGAGCTGACTCAGCAGCCCGGTCGCTTCAGCGGCGAACCGGCCTTTCGGCTCGCGCTGCAGGTAGATTTCCATTTCCTGCACGGCTTCCGGCATCTTGCCCTGGTTCAGGTTCGCCATCCCGAGCCAGTAGTGGACCTCCCCGTGCGTGGCGTCCAGTGCCAGGGTTTCCTCGAACTTCGCCCTGGCCTCCTCGGTCTTGCCGGCGTTCCAGAGGATCAGCCCCTGGTCGAACACGGCGCCGGCATCGCCCCCGCCGCCCGTCGTTCCCCGAAGGCTGGCCGCCGACTGCCCCGCCTTCGCCGCCTCGTCGAACTTACGCTGCGCGTTGTAGACGGCCGCAAGCCCGTCAAAGGGGTCGGAGGCCTTCGGGTTCAACTCGATCGCTGTCTGGTACGCGGTCACCGCGCGGTCGTACTCCTTCATCTTCGCGTAGACGAGCCCCATGTTGTACTGGCAGTCGTAGCACTTCGGGTTCAGGGCCAGCGCTTCCTGGAACCTGGCGATCGCCTCCTCGTTTCTGCCCGCCGCGCTCGCCGCGACGGCCTCCTGAAATGCCTTGGCCACGGCTGGCGTCCCGAGCGACGCCTCAGATGCGAGCTCGAAATTCACAATCAGCCGATCGCCGATTCTGAGCGTGATGTTCGCGGTCTTCGTCCCCATGCCCTGCTTCTCGGCCACCAGCGTATACGGCCCCGGGGCCATGCCGACCTTCGCGTAGATGCCTTTCCCGTCGGTGCGGGTCTCCTGGTCGCGGGAGATGCCTTCGAATTTGAAGATGATTCGCGCGCCCTCGACGGGCTTGCCCTCCGCGTCGGTGACGGTGCCCCTCACCATCCCCGCCATCTGGCCGGCGGCCGCGCCGGCGAAGCAGAGCAGCCCCAACGCGAGAACAGCGAATTGCAGCACCCGGGCGACCGACACGACGCGACGCATGGAAATCCTCCTCAGGAATGGCGCACTGCTCGAAGAAAACGGGCGGGGCCGGACCGTGCGGTCCGTTCCCGCCCGCGTGGACGCCGATCAGAAGCCGAAACGGAAACCGAACTGCCCCTGCCGCGGGTAGCCGTTGGCGCCGAACAGGGACGTCAGGACGAGGAAGTCGGTCGATCGCTGGTCGCCGTTTGGGTTCGACCAGTTCGTTTCGTTGAAGATGTTGAACACCTCGAAGTACACGTCGAGCGTGGTCTCGCCGAACGGACGCAGCCGCCACCCGAACCGCATGTCGGTCTGCTGGAAGTTGGGACCCCGTGCGCCGTTGCGTCCACCCACGTTGTCCACGCAAATGGAGTTCTGCCCCGCACCGCAGTACTCACCGGCCGCCAGCGGATCGTACAGTTGTCCGTTCCGGTCCACGTCGTACGTTGTGTCGTGAATCGTTATCCCGGTGCCGGACATCCAGCGGTACGTGCCGCTGGCCGTCAAGCCGCCCGTCCTCGGGACCTGCACGCGGCCGCTGAACACGAAGTTGTGTCGGCGGACGAAGCCGTTCGGCCCTTCGTTGAGGTCCAGCCGCGGATCGTCGAGCAGCTGGAACGGGTTGGTGTCGGTCTGGTTGCCGTTCTCGAAGTTCGAGCTCGCGGCGGCCAGCGCGTAGGAAATCCGCGAGCTCCAGTTGTTGGACATCCGCTTCTCGAGCTGGAAGTTCAGCCCGGAGTACCGCCCCTCTCCAAGGTTCTGGCGGGTGAGGACCTGGTTCCGGAACGGCGAGATCCCCAACTGGCCCGCGATGCCGTAGAGGTCCGTATAGCTAAGCGACCCGGTCCGAGCCGTGGTCGCCCGCGTTGCGGGATTGAGGTTGAACGTGATGAGCTGATCGCGGGTCCATGACTGGATGAAGTCGATGGCCGTGGAGAGTTGCGGACCGAGTTGCCGCTGGTAGCCGAGCGAGACCTGATGGATGTAGGGCACCCTCCGATCGGGGTTGTCGAGGTAGACCGTGCCGGTGTTGCGGTTTTGCGATCCCGGCGGGTACGCCGCGTTGAGCAGGGCCCAATTCACGACCGGACCATTCACGAGGTACGGATTTGTCGGCATCTGCCCCCTACTTGGACCCGGGTCCGCCCGGTCGGTGGGGAAGGCCGCCGTGAAGGAGTCCGAGAAGACCATGCTGGTCGGCGACACAAACCCCGCCGTCGCCCCCAGACGGGTCTTTTCGAAGAACATTCCGTAGCCGCCTCGCACCACCGCCGCGCGGCTCCCGCCCGGGTTCCAGGCAAAGCCGATGCGAGGGCCGAAGTTGTTCTTGTCGACCGGATACTGGCCCGCCGCCATCAGCGGGTTGACCGGCGCCGTGGTCGGCGTGACCTCGAGTTCGTAGCGCACGCCCAGGTCGATGGTCACGTTGTCCAGCCTCCACTTGTCCTGCAGGAAGAGCCCAAAGGAGCGCTGCTTCTGGAAGGCCCTCGAGCCGTCGGGCACGAGGATCGAGAAGCGCTCCGGATAGGTGGACGGATCGGCCGCGTTGAAGGCCTTGTCCGTCGAGAAGTTGAACGTCCCGTTCCTGTTGGCATCGCTGGGCAGGGCGATGCTGGCGTAAATGAACTGGAAGCCCATCTTCACCTGGTGCTCACCGCCGGCCGCATTGGGAAAGAACCAGTTGAACGTGTCGACCAGCTCGAAGTTGTTGTTGATCCGGCTGCCTGCCGAGGTCGTGATCTGATCGCCAAACGTCAGCATGTTGAGCCGGGGCGGCAGTTCCTCCTGCGGCGTGCCGGCCCAGTAGGCATCGCTGGCAAAGCCGTTGTCCTCGTAGGTCGTGGAAATCTTGATGGTGTTGAACTTCGTGCTGCTGATCACCGAGTTCCACGTCCCCACGGTCGTGCGGTCGATGTCGTGCTCGGTCGCTTTCGCAGCGAGCGTGATTCGTCCGGAGATCTGGTTGAAGGTCGGCGACCACTCTATGAGATGCCGGACGCCCCACGTGTTGTTGGCGTTGACCTGGTGGTCGAACCGCCACATGTGGTTCCACACCCGCGTTTGCTGCGTGCTCGCATAATCCAGCTCCGGGCGGGCCTCAAACGTGTTGCGCCGCGGGTCGTCGAGCATCACCCGCTCGAGGCTGTAGAAGAAGTGGGCCTTGTCCTTGACGATGGGGCCGCCCAGCGTGCCGCTATACTCGATGTGGGTGCTTTCGGGTTTCTCGAGGTTCTTCTGCTTGACGAGAAAATCCTTCGCCGTCATCTTGTAGTCGCTGTAGACGGCGACGGCGCTGCCCCGGAACACATTCGTGCCCGACTTGGTGACGGCGTTGATGATCGCGCCCGTCGTGCGGCCAAACTCGGCGTCGAACTGGCCCGTCAGGACCTGGAACTCCTGGATCGACTCGAGCGCCGTGCGCGTCTGTCCGCCGTAGTTCGCACCGAGATAGTCGTCCTGGTTGCCGGCGCCATCGACCATGAAATTGTTGTTCGTGTTGCTCTGGCCGTTGACGCTGAGGTTGTCGCTGGCGAACAAGCTTCCCCTCGTGACGACGACGCCGGGCATGAGGCCGACAGCATTGAGCGCGTTACGCGTCTGATTCGGCAGCTCGGTCAGCTCAGCCTGGGAGACGTTGCCACCGACCTCCTTCGACGTCAGGTCGATCAGCGGCGCGGCGCTCGTCACCGTGACGCTTTCCTCGAGCGCGCCGACCTCGAGCGTGAGGTCGATCTGGGTTGTCTTCCCGACCTCCATCAGGACACTCGGCCGCTCGTACTTCTTGAAACCCTCCAGCTCGGCCGCAACCCGATACCTGCCCGGGGTGAGGCCGGTCACGAAGTACGAGCCGTCCGCGTTGCTCACGAGCTGCCGGAAAATCCCGCTTTCCGTGTGGGTCACGACGATGACGACGCCCGGGAGTACCGCGCCTTGCTGGTCGAGCACGCGTCCTCGAAGCGACGAGACACCCTCCTGGGCAATGGCTGGGGTAGCAGCGAGCACGAAGAGACCTGCGACGAACGCGACCGTGAACCTGCGCATGGTTTCCCTCCTGGAGAAAGTGTCAACCCGACCGGCCACAACCGACGCGAAGACGACAATCGAAGTACACGTTCCCGTGATACGTGTTCCTCCCCGACTTGCTGACGAAATTGCTGAATACGCCGGGGGTTCCGACCTCCGCGGTGTTCCCGACGGGCGTGATCGATATCTCCTCGAACGAGCCGAAGTCGGTGTAGTACATCTGGCCGGACCCTTCGTTCACCAGGATGCCCTCAACTTCGTTTCGCTCGCCGCCGCTGACGCCGTAGGCCCGATACGACTGCTGCGTCCAGGCGCCGCTGCCCCCGACGTCCATACGTGACATGGCTACTGCCGGCGCCACTGCAATGAGCATCCACGGATCGCGCGAGCCCGGCAGCTCGGCCAGCTTTTCACTGTCGAAGCGGCTGCCCACGCTCGTGGCCGAGACGTCGACGAGCGGCGACTCGCCGCTGACCGTGACGGTCTCCGCGACGGCACCCGGATTCACCTCGATGTTCACGGTCGCCGTGAACCCGACCCCGACACGAATCCCTTCGCGCGTGACCGTCCCGAACCCGGCTAGCTCGAAGGTCAGCTTGTAGTCGCCAATGGGCACCGCCGAGAAACGGAAGAAGCCGTTCTCGTCGGTCACACTGGTGGTGGTGCCCATCAGCGCCGGCCCCGACAGGCTGACCGTCACGCCTGGAACAACGGCCTTTGAACTGTCGGTCACCGTGCCATTGATGGCGCCGGTTGTCGAGGTCACGGTCTGGGCCATGGCCCCGCTGGCGAGCAGCACGAGCATGCCCGGCACCGTCATCGTCCGACTGAGAAACTTCATTGCCCCTCCTGCCGGCCGCGCCCGCCCCGAACGGACGGGAGAAACGGCTGTTGTCAGGTTGCTTTGAATTTCGCCGTGATCGATGAGTCCGTGAAGTATCCGAAGGCACTGCCACGAAAGCTGTTCGTGCCTTGTTTGGTCACGGCGTTGACGACGGCGCCGGTCGTGCGGCCGAACTCGGCGTCGAACTGGTTCGTCAACACCCGAAACTCCTGGACCGCCTCGAGCGGCGTGCGGGTCTGAGCGCCGTAGGTCTGGCCGTAGTAGTCGTCGTTGTTCCCGCCGCCATCGATCGGGAAGTTGTTGTTACGCGAACTCTGCCCGTTCACGTTGGTCGTGTCGCCACCGAACGAGATGACCGTGGTCTGGACCTGGATGCCCGGGAGGAGACCAACGAAGCCCAGCCAGTTCCGAGTCGCGTTCGGCAGTTCGGTCAACTCTCTCTCGGAGACGTTGCCACCGACCTGCTTCGACGTGAGGTCGACCAGCGGCGCCGCGCCCGTCACCGTGATAGACTCCTCGAGGTTACCAACCTCGAGCGCGACGTCGAGCGTCACCGTCTTGCCGACTTCCAGGAGCACATTCGGCCGGTCGTACTTCTTGAAGCCGGCCAGCTCGGCCACGACCCGATACACGCCGGGTACGATGCCGGTCACGAAGTAGGAGCCGTCCTGATTGCTGGCCACCTGCCGAAAGATCCCGCTGTCCTGGTGCGTCACGACGAGCGTGACGCCGGGCAGCGCGCCGGCCTGTTGGTCAACCACGTGTCCTTGGATCGACGAGACACCCTGTTGGGCGGCGGCTGGGACGGCGGCGAGCGGTAGGATGCCTACGGCGTAAGACGAGTGCGAGTCTGCGCATGCTTCCCCCTCCCAGCATAGACACCTCTCTCGGTCGGGGCCGTAACCCCGGAGAGTCGCCTTACGCTACCGAGGAATCACACTCTAGCGAGAAGCCGCGGCACTGACAATTAGGGAAGAACCCTGGTTTCTACGGGGGATGTCGTCAGGGGATTCCCTGGTTG
>CAYHRK010000204.1:0-6704 GCA_964358795.1 uncultured Vicinamibacterales bacterium | reverse complement strand
ATCCGGGCGCCGCGCTCCGGACTATCGTTGCCGTATTTCGGAATCGGGGCACTAAGGCGGCGCCGCATCACTGTATGCAAAGGAAAGGCGAAAGTCAATTCCCGTGGTACGATAGCCGCCGGTGCTGTCACTTTCCGGTCGCTGAGCAGTCTAACCCGGTAATGGATGGGTGGACGTGATGTCGAGTCGCACCGGTGAGCTGGCCGGAAATGGCGTACAACCCGAGTGGACGCTGACGGTCGTGTCGATGACCCGAGACGGCGATGCCAACCCGGTAGGGCTAGCGGAGCTCGACGATCGTTCCCTGGTGCAGGCCTGCCTTGGCGGCAGAACCGAGGCGTTCGATCTGATTGTCGAACGCCACCGCCGTCACGTCTACCAGTTGTGCCGCCGGTTTGTGAACCGGCACGAGGACGCCGCAGACCTGTCGCAGGACGTATTCCTGCGTGCCTACCGTGGCTTGCGCCGGTTCCGCGCAGATGCGTCGCTCTCGACCTGGCTGTACCGCATTGGCGTAAACGTGTGCCTGAACAAGGTGTCGGCGCGCGTACCGCCTCAGACATCCCTTGATGATGCGCCGCCGCTCATGGCGGCTTTCGACGATCCGGCCGGCGGATTGGTTCGCGCCGAACGTGCCACGAAGGTGCGCGCCGCCATCGGACGCCTGCCGCGCAAGCAGCGGGCGACGCTGATTCTGCGGATGTATCACGACCTGTCGCACCAGGAGATCGCCACCGTGCTAGGGACATCAGTCGGTGCCGCAAAAGCGAATCTGTTCCACGCGTTGGGCAACGTGAAGAAACTGCTGGCGGACCAGGCGTTGGGGTAAGCGTCATGGCACACCTGTCCCCCGCAGCGTTGATTGATCTGGCCGAAGGGCGCGCGACCGCTGCCCAACGCCGGCATGCCGACGCGTGTGCGGCGTGCCGGGCCAGCGCGGCTGAGCTGAACGAGTTGATGTCGCTGGCTGCGACAGACCGCACGCCCGACCCATCGCCGTTGTTCTGGGACCATCTGTCGGCCCGTGTTCGGGACGCTGTCCATCAGGAACCTCAACCGAAACCGTGGTGGCACCTGCCGGTGTGGCGTTGGGCGCCGGTTCCGATTGCGGCCATCGTCGTGGTGACCGCCGGCATCGGGTTGTTGAACCGGAGCAACGGCGCGCGGCCAACCGATGGGTTGACGCTGACGCCGGCGACGATGTCGGCGGGGCTGGCGGATTCCGAGGGCCTGCTGGCCGAGGAACCTGTTGAGGATGGAGCCTGGTGGCTGATGTCGCAGTTGGCGACCGATGTGGCGTTCGATGACGTGACGGCACCGCAGCTGGCGCCGTCGCCGGGTTCTGCCGATCGCGCAGCCGATCAGTTGTCCGACGTCGATCGCGCCGAACTGGCTCGTTTGATCAAAGAGGAAATCGCACGACCACCGCTGTAGCAGATTAGACGCAATGCCGTTCAGCTAGCACCCTGCCGTCATTCCGGGGCCGCCGAGCGGAACCCGGAATCCAGTCAGGGTGACCACACTGGACCCCGGTTTTCACCGGGGTGACGATACGTGAACAGTATTGAGATTAGACGGCGGCTGCAGAGAGGGCATACGCACATGAGTGGGCATTTGCGGAGAGGTTCGATGATCGGGCGGCGGTTGTGGCCCGTGCTGGCGCTGCTCGTGTTAGCCACCGCGGCGCCGGCGCTCGCCGGCCAACAGCCGCCTTTGCCGCGCCCGGCACCGCCAGGGCAGATCGACCCGCTTCCGCCCGGGGAGGTTCAGCGGCTCTTTGACGCCTACTTCGTGGTGCAGGCACAGAGCGCACTGCAGCTCGACGATGCGCAGTTCGTCCAGTTGCTGCCCCGGCTGCAAGCGCTGCAGCAAACGCGACGCCGCAGCGATCAGGCCCGCCATCAGCTGATCGCCGAGATGGCCCGCATGACGGCGCCTGGCCTGACGATCGACGAGAACGCTCTCAAGGAGAAACTCCGGGCGCTGCAGGAGTTGGATGGACGCGCGGCGGCTGAGTTGCGGCGCGCCTACGACACGATTGACCAGGTGCTCGACGTGAGGCGGCAGGCGCGCTTCCGCGTGTTCGAGCAACAGATCGAGCGCCGGAAGTTCGATTTGTTGCTGCGCGCGCGCGGGGCCGCGGCCGGTCGCATCAGGTAGTCCATCCTCGCTCGGCCCGTGCTAGACTCGGCGTGTCCGCCTATTCTGAGTCGCACGCATGCCGTCTTCGACAGCACTCCGCATTCTCGCAGCGGTTGTTTGCGCCCCGGCGCTGGTCGCGGTGGCCTTGCCTGGCGCCCAACGCGAACCGCAGACCGCGTTCTCCATGGTCGACGCCGACCAGTTCGAACGTAAGCTGCTGACGATTGTTCAGAACGGGACGCTGCCATCAGTCCCCGCCTCCCGTTCTCGCGCGTCGCAGCGCACGGCCGTGACGGAAGCCGAACTCAATGCGTATCTTCGTCTGAAAGCGCAGGCCCAGATTCCCGCGGGGGTCGTGGCCCCCTACGTGTGGGCGCAGTCCAGTGGCCGGCTGTCTGGTGCGGCCACCGTGGACCTGGATGTTGTCCGTGACTCGCAGACCCGGGGGTGGCTCGACCCGATTCGCTACCTGCGGGGGCGCTTGCTCGTGCGTGCGACCGGCGTATTGAGCACATCAGAAGGCGTCGGCCGATTCGAGCTGGAATCGGCCACCGTCGGCGGACTGCCCGTGCCGAGGTCGGTTCTGCGCGAGCTGGTCAGCTACTACTCGAGAACCGCCGCGAATCCGGCCGGTGTCGACATGGACGCGCCCTTCGCCCTGCCTGCGGCGATCCGCCAGATCAACGTGCTGCCTGGTCGGGCCGTTATCATCCAGTGACGTTGGACGACTCGTTGACGACGGTAAAGGGCATCGGACCTCGCCGAGCCGCCGACCTCGAACGTGTCGGGCTGCGGACGGTCGGCGATCTCATCAGTCGTTTCCCGCTTCGCTACGAGGATCGGGCCAGGTTCCGCGACATCGCGGGCATCCGGCCCGGCGAGACGGTGACCATCGCTGGAACCGTCGCCTCGTCGGCGACGCGTCTGACCAGGCGGCCGGGTTTCAAAATCTTCGATGCCCTCATTCGCGACGCCACTGGCGCCATCCGTGCGGTCTGGCTGAATCAGCCGTTCATGGCTCGCGTGATGCAGCAGGGGTCGCGCGTAGTCCTCTACGGCCAGGTCGACGAGCGCGCACCGGCCGGTCTGCAGATGACGGGGCCGCAGTACGAACTGGCGGGAGACGGTGAGAACGATTCAATCCACACGGGTCGGATCGTGCCGATCTACGAGAAAGCCGGTGCGGTGACCGGGCGTATCCAGCGCCGTCTGATGGCTGAGGTGATCCGGCAACTGCCAGAGAGCCGTCAGGAACTGCTGCCCCAGTGGCTGGAACTCGAGCTGGAGCTTCCGCGATGGCGCGTGGCGGTCGCCGAGGCGCACTTTCCGCCGCCGGACTCGAACCTCGAACAGCTGAACGCCTTTCGCAGCCCCGCGCAGCTCAGACTGATCGTCGAGGAGTTCTTCTGTTTTCAGCTCGGGCTGCTGCTGCGGCGTCGCGAGGCCGACGCCGAACAGAAGCCATCGATAGCCGTGGTCGACGACCGCGTTCGCGAGGCGATCGGCAGGGTGGTGCCGTTCCGGCTGACGGCGGGACAGGAACAGGCGTTCAACGACATCGCGAACGACCTTGTTCGCCCCCAGGCCATGCACCGGCTGCTGCAGGGAGACGTCGGCGCGGGGAAGACCATCGTGGCGTTGATGGCGGCGGTGATCGCCATGGAGAACGGTCTTCAGGCCGCACTGATGGCGCCAACCGAGGTGTTGGCCGAGCAGCACTTCCTGACCATTCGGCGGATGTTCGAGACGGCGCCGTACCGGGTAGTCCTGCTCACCGGCTCCACGGCCGCCGCCGAGCGACGTCGGACCCTTGAGGCGCTGGCCAGCGGCCACGCTCAACTGGTAGTCGGTACGCACGCGCTGGTGCAGCAAGCGGTCGCGTTTCACCGGCTCGGGCTCGTGGTGATTGATGAGCAGCACCGGTTCGGTGTGATGCAGCGCGCCGTTCTGCGTGAGAAGGGGTGGCGACCCGATGTGCTGGTGATGACGGCCACGCCAATCCCCCGCACGCTGGCGCTGTCGGCCTACGGAGACCTGGACGTGTCCACCATCAGGGAACTGCCGCCGGGCCGGACGCCGGTCAGGACGGTGGCCCGCCCGCAGTCGGCTCGCGACGAGGTGTATGCCTTCGCGCGCCGCCAGCTCGACGCCGGCCGCCAAATCTACATCGTGTATCCATTGGTCGAGGAATCGGCGAAAGTCGATGTGCGGGCGGCCACCGAGGCGGCCGATTACCTTGCGGCCGACGTGTTTCCGGAGTATCGCGTGGGTCTGCTGCACGGCCGCCTCAGCTCCGAGGAGAAAGACCATGTGATGCGCGCCGTGGCGTCAGGAGACATCCAGGTGTTGGTCTCCACGACCGTGATCGAGGTCGGGATCGATGTGGCCAACGCCACGCTGATGATCGTGGAGCATGCCGAACGATTCGGGCTCTCGCAGCTGCACCAACTGCGCGGGCGCGTGGGCCGTGGTCCGCACCCATCGTACTGCGCACTCTTGTTCCAGGCGCCGCTGACGGGACAGGGCCGGGAGCGGTTGGACGCTCTGATCGAGACCAGCGATGGATTCGTGATTGCCGAGCGAGACCTGGCGTTGCGCGGACCGGGAGACTGCTTTGGCACGCGCCAATCGGGAGCCCCCACGTTGCGTGCCGGTGATCTGATGCGAGACCATGAGCTGATGGAACAAGCCCGCCGGTACGCCGCACTCGCGTTGAACAAAGACGGGGGCACGGGCCTGATAGAAGAGGTCCGGCGAAGCTGGGGCCACCGATTCGGCCTGGCCGGGGTCGGCTAGAATCAGCCCCTCCGGGTCTTGAGACGAGGTGGATGTGCGCGTGATCGCGGGACGGTACAAAGGACGGCGGCTGCAATCTCCGGCATGGCCGGGGCTGCGTCCGACATCGGACCGTTTGAAGGAGACGCTGTTCAATATCTTGACGCCGCACCTTCAGGGCGCCCAAGTGCTCGACGGGTATGCAGGCACCGGTGCGATCGGGATCGAGGCCATGAGCCGCGGCGCCGCCAGCGTCGTCTTCGTGGAACGCGACCCGCGCGCGGCGACGCTGGTCGAGGCCAATCTGGCGCACTGTGGCATTACGAATGGCTGTGTTATGATGCGCGGCGATTTCGAGGGAGCCCTGCGCCGGCTGCCCGCACATCAGCGCTTCGATCTTGTTCTGCTGGATCCCCCTTACGATGAAGCGGCGCTGGACGGTCAGCTGGGGATCGCGGTAGAGCGACTGGCCCCGGGCGGACTGTTGGTGGTCGAGCACGCCACACGCCGCCGTGCACCGGATCGGGTCGGGGCCCTCTGTTGCGTGCGCCGCGTCAAGTCTGGCGCGAGCACGCTGTCGTTGTACCGGCTGGCAGCCGGCGTCAGCGACGAGGAGACGCGGCTCGGCGCGACGGCGAATCAACCGGATGGCCTGGAGGAGTCATGAGTACGAACCGCGAGCGTGTGGCGGTGTTTCCCGGATCGTTCGACCCGCTGACCAACGGCCACGTCGACATCATCCTGCGTGGCGCGCGCCTGTTTGATCGGATTGTCGTGGCGATCTTGCGCAATGCCGAGAAGTCACCGCTGTTCACGCCCGAGGAACGTGTGGACACGGTGCGCGACGTGTTTCAGGACAACCCCAACGTCGAGGTCGAGTCGTTCGAGGGGCTGCTGGTGGACTACGCCGGCCAGAAGCAGGCATCGGTCATCGTGCGCGGCTTGCGGGCGGTGTCCGACTTCGAATTCGAGCTCCAGATGGCGCTGATGAACCGCCGACTCGGCCCGGCAATCGAGACCGTGTTCATGATGCCGGCCGAGCAGTATACCTACGTCAGCTCCCGGCTGATCAAGGAAGTCTTTGCCCTCGGTGGTCCGATCACGGGCCTGGTGCCGGAGGTGGTCGAGGTTCGCTTGCGGGAAAAACGGGCGCAGAACAGGGTATAATCAGCGCGATTGTCCCCCGGGCTGGTGCGGCCCGTTCCCACCGGAACAGCATTCAGTAGGAGCCTTCCATGAGCGTCAGTGAGCTGGCTAGATCTATCATCGAGTCGCCGACGCTGCGGCTCAACGAGGAGGCCCGGCTCCTGCGCGAGCGCGGCGAACCGGTCATCCACTTGGGAATCGGCGAGCCGAAGAACAAGACCCCGATCACCGCGATCCTGAGTTCGGCCGCCAAGTTGAGCCAGGGCGACGTGAAGTACTGCCCGACCGACGGCACCCCGTCGTTGAAGAAAGCCATTATCCGGTACACCGAAGAGCGCTACGACAAGGTGATCGCGCCCGAAAACGTGATTGTGTCGGCTGGCGCCAAGCAGGCGATTTTCAATCTGCTCTATTGCATCGTCAATCCCCAGGATGAGGTGGTGATCCTGGCACCGTACTGGGTGAGTTACCCCGAGATGGTGAAGATGGTGTACGGGGTGCCGGTGATTGTGACACCCGAGGATGGCAGCTTTCACCCGCGGATGGGCGAGATCGAGCGGGCGGTGGGCTCCAACACGAAGGCGATCATCGTCAACAGCCCGAACAACCCGACCGGCCTGGTGTTCCGCGAGGAGTTTATC
>CAYHRK010000203.1:5039-6753 GCA_964358795.1 uncultured Vicinamibacterales bacterium | reverse complement strand
GGCGGCAGCGTGTCGTCGCGGCCCGTCAGCCCCTCGCGCAGGTTGTACATGCGCTCCAGGTTGAAGATGCGCGCCCCGATCTCCTGCAGGTGACCGGCGGTGAACTTCTCTCCTGTGATGTAGGTCAGCCACTTCTCGAACCAGAGCAGCGGCGTCAGCTTCAGCCTGATGGCCGTGCGCAGGACCGGCCCGCTATTCTCGAACAGCAGCGTCAGGCTTCTGTAGATCAGGGAGTTGGGGCTCATGTTGTGGATGACCGCCGGAATCATCCCGTACGTGGTGAAGATGCACAGCACCATCGAGTTGATGGAGCACGCCAGATTCTGCAGCACCATCGGGATGTCGGCCTTCAGCTTGAGGTTCTGCGGATTGATGGTGAACGGACCGACCGACTCCATGTACATGCTGGCGCCCTGCACGTGACACCCGCCGCGGTTGGTGGTGGCGTATTCGACGCCTTGCGCGAACGAGCCGCGCGGGTCGTAGGCCGACAGTTCCAGACCCTTCACGTGCATGGCGAAGTCGTGTCCGCCATAGCGTTCGCTCATCCGCTTCACCCCGTCGGCCAGATCGTGGCCGAGCCCGCGCCGGTGGGCAATGTCCTTGATGAGCTCGCTGATGCCCGTCGCGTCACCAAAGCGGATCCCGGCCTGCAGCAAGCCGTGTTCCTGTAGCTCCATGGCAAACCCGAGTACCGTACCGAGGCTGATGGTATCCATGCCCAGGTCATCGGCCAGGTAGTTCCATTCGGCCACCTGCTTCAGGTCCAGAATCTCGAGGTTCGGGCTCAGCAGCGCGACCGTCTCGTACTCCGGTCCTTTCACCCGGCCCACCCCCTTGAGCTCGACATCGCGGCCGCACGAGACCGGGCAGTGGATGCAGCTGGACTTCACGCCCGTCAGCTCGTGGTCCTCCATGTACTCCCCAGACACGTTGAGGGCGTCGGGGTGATGGCCGTACTTGAAGTTGCGCGTCGGGAGGATGTTGCGGGGATTGGTGGTGCTGACAATGCCGGCCGTGCCGAAGCGCCTCAGTTTCTCGCCCAGTACCGGGTGACCGCGAAACATCTCGCGCACCCATTTCGTGTACTCCTTGAACGCCTGCTCATCGTCCATCTCCAGCTTGCGCGACCCATTCGCGGTGATGGCCTTCAGGCGCTTGGACCCCATCACGGCGCCGACCCCCGTGCGGCCCGCGATGCGCTCGCCGGACACGATGCCCGCATAAAGCACCACGTGCTCGCCGGCCGGGCCGATCACCGCGTGGTGCTTCTTCTTGCCGAGCATCTCCTGAGTGGCGTACGTGCCCTTGCCCCACAGGTCGGCCGCATCCAGAAAGGCGACGTCGTTTCGGTCGCCGTCAATCTCGAGGCGCACGGGCGTGGCTGACTGGTTTCTGATCACCAGCACGTCGATGCCCGCCCGCTTCATCCCGTAGGCAAACGAGCCCCCACACGCGGCATTGCCGATGCCACCGGTCAGCGGACTCTTGCAGACCACGGCGAAACGGTTCGACTGGGGCGCCACCGACCCGTTCAAGGGACCCGTGGCGAAGATCAACGGACTTGCGGGACCAAGAGGATCGATCCCGGCGGCGGTCATGTCGTACAGCAACCGCGTGCCGTATCCTTTGCCGCCGATATAGAGCCTGGCGGTTTCCTCGTCGAGCGGCTTGAACGCGTAGGTTCGGGCGGCCAGATCCACGTCGAGGATCC
>CAYHRK010000203.1:0-4939 GCA_964358795.1 uncultured Vicinamibacterales bacterium | reverse complement strand
ATCACCGCCGGTGCGAAGACGCCCTACGACATGGTGAAGGGCTACATCACGAAGTCGGCCGCGGCCGCCACGGATGCCGTCTTCGCGTTCAAGGCGACGCCCGAAGTGCGGAGCTTCGGCCAGATCATCGGCCACATCGCCGATGCTAACTACATGATCTGCTCCGCGGCGGCTGGCGAGAAATCGCCCGGCACCGGAGACATCGAGAAAACGAAAACCACCAAGGCTGACCTGAGTGGCGCCCTTGGCGAGTCGTTCTCCTACTGCGACACGGTGTTTGCCGCCATGACAGACGCGGAAGGCGCCAAAGCGGTGAAGTTCATGATGGGCGGCGACATGGCGAAGCTGAGTATCCTGGCCTTCAACACCGCCCACGACTTCGAGCACTACGGCAACCTGGTCACCTACATGCGCCTGAACAAGATGGTGCCGCCATCGAGTCAAGGAGCCATGGGCCGCTAGGCCTTTCTCAGCGCAGCGATCTTGGGCGCGCGGCTCTTCGGGCTGTCCAGGCTGAAGGACCGCGCGTCTCTTTGGCGAGCGCCGACACCACCTTGCCGCACAGGCGGTCGACTTCCTTGTCGGTCACGCCCAGCTTGCGCGCGGTGTTCATGTCGCCACCGAATCCCTGTCCGACCTTCAGCGCCAGCGCGAAGTCGGCCGCCGGCACCACGTAGGTGCAGCCTCGCGCGCTGGGAAGTTCGTGGATCTCCAGGCTCGCCGCGGCCTGTTCTGCCGCGACCCGGCCGATGCCTGCTCGCGAGAACAGCGTCAGGTACGGGCCCACACCGCCAACCGAGCGCGACCAGCCCGCCCGCTCGAGAACGTCGCCGGCCGTGCGGCCCGCCAGACTGCCATCAAGACCCTGCCGTTGCCACCACCACGCACGCAGTTTCGCCGTATCCATCGCTGTCTCCGGTCGAAAGGGCAGATGCTCTACGTCCCGGGCCGCAGTGCTGCTATCTGCTTCATGTGATGTCGGGTGTGAATCAGGTGGAAGCGGCGCCACTGGCGGACGTTGAACGCACCTAGAACCGGATGATTCGCCAGTTTCACTCGCGGACCGAACATCGCTTCGGCCATGGCTGCGGCGCTGTCCAGCCGGTGCAGTGACGTGGTCAGCGACGCCATCACCTCGGCCGCCGGCGTGCCGGTGGGCAAGGCCACATCGGGTGAGCGCCGGCCGGAAGGAAAATGGCCGAGGTCCACGACGACCCACGTACCAACCCGCTGACCGAGGGTGGTCGGCTTCGCCTTGGCCTGCCGCTGCTCCACGCACCGGTTCAGGATGTACGCCGTGCTGGCGAAGGTCTTCTCGAGGTGTTCCAGGATCTGCGCAATCGACCATTTGTCGGGCCGATGCACGTCCAGACGTTCAACGGGCAGATTCGCCGTCGCTCCGGTCACCAGCTCGAGAATTCGTTCGAGGTCGGCGTGCATCCAGCAGAGCCTCCGTCTCAAGGTCCGTGCCGACGATCGCGCCACGGTTGCGATCTACAACACCAGGTCGATGCCGACACCGGACCGGAGCGCGCGGCGATACTCTGTACGATATCACCTGACTCGACCAGCGCGGCCGCCCGCGAGTCGACGAACACTCGAGCGCCGACGCCATCAACGCGACGAGATCCTCGCCCTCGAGCGCCCGCCGCACGTCATGTTCGGTCAGCAGCCGGAACCGCGCCGCCATGGCCTTCCCCTCCCGTCATTCCCGCGAACGCGGGAATCCAGCCTGGACCCCCGCCCCGCATCAAGTGCGGGGCAAGCTTCTTGCGGGGGTGACGAAGAACTTGCTTCATTTGGCACGATGAAGCGCATAGAAAATGTCTGGTTCCTACAGGTCCAGCGTCGCCGCACGCCGCGACACCCAGCGATGGAACCGTGGACCCGTGACGAGGCAGAAGAGCGCCGCGACGGCGCCGGCGGCCACATCCACGACATAGTGATACCGCAGGTAGACGGTGGCCACCAGCAACAACACCCCGATGGCCGACACCAGCCAGCGCACGCGAAGTCGCTCGCGCCAGCACCAGATCATGGTGACCAGGGTCATCATGGTGTGTCCGCTCGGAAACACATCGCGGTTGGCGAGCGCGGTCGCCATCTCGTTCGAGACGCCGGAGGGCACCATCCCGCCCACATTCACGAAGGCACGCAGCCACGGCGTCAGCCACAGACCGGGCAGCTCGCGGTCGAGCGCCGAGAAGTCGTGCAGCGTGAAGCGTGGCCCGACGGCCGGTACCAGCAGGTACCCGAGGTACGACAGGTAGAAGCCACAGCCGCACATGAACCCCCACTGGCGGAAGCGGCGATCGTCGCCCTTCAGGAAGAACTCGGCTCCCACGGCCAGGAGCAGCCCATAAAACAGCGCGTACGCCAGTTGCAGGATCTCCGTCAGTGCCGGGTTCGCGAAGCGCCCGATCCAGACCGTCGGGTCGGTGCCACACAGCCACCGGTCTGCCGCGATCAGCCAGGCGTCACAGAGCCGTCCCGCCTGCAGAGGCTGATTGATCATCGCCACGAGCAGGTAGATCACATAGATCAGCGGCGCCATCGACCAATCGTGCAAGAAGCCCAGGACACGCAACTCGGTGTGGGCGCGACACCAGGCCAGCATTGGCAGCCCGGCGATGATGACGGCACTGGTCAAGACGACGGCCGGCCAGTGCGGGATGCGGCTCGATCCCATGATGGCGAGCACACCCAACGCGAGGGCCGCGCCCACGGTCAGCAGGTCGGCGGCATACAACCGTCGCGTGAGGCGCCCCCTGATCCCCATGCGTCACAGATCTCGCACGTAGATCCGGTGCGTCTTGTAGGGAACCGCGCCCAGCTCGGCCAGGTCGCGCCGCATCTGCACGGCGGTCTCGGCCACCTGC
Organism: uncultured Vicinamibacterales bacterium; assembly: GCA_964358795.1. Lineage (GTDB taxonomy): Bacteria > Acidobacteriota > Vicinamibacteria > Vicinamibacterales > JAKQTR01 > CAYHRK01. The sequence continues at coordinate 2,060 of CAYHRK010000203.1, read as the reverse complement.
GGCAGATCTCCGTGGTGGAAGCGGGTGCCCTTCATCGTGCGTTCCATCTCGGAGTACAGCAACGCGTTGCCTCCGCGTCCCTGGAATTCAGGCAGGATACCCGCGCCGTTCAGCGCCACCCACGACGTGCGTCTGGCCTCGAGCAACACGTCGGCGATCGTCCACGGCGTCAGTCGCCCGCGCGCGCGTTGAAGCGCCGACGACACATCGGGAAAGGCGAACAGGAATCCGACGATGTCCTCGCCGTGGCGGATGAGTTTGATCATCTTTGGATTGGCGAACAGCACCAGTTGTTCGACCAGATAGTCGATCTCGCGCGAGCTGAGCGGGTAATACTCCCAGTTGTGCACGAACGCCTTGTTGTAGGTCTCGCCAATCCGGCGGGCCGCCTTGAACAACGCGCGCTTGCCGTTCAACGGGAAGACGCCGAGCGAGCCCTTGGCCCGCACCCGATCCGCCACGCGGCGCATCCGGTCGGGCAAGCTGAAGGTGCTCGGTTCCATGTGGTACGACACGAAGTCGATGTCCTTGCCCAACCCCACGCCCTGAGCCAACCGGCCGTAGTACGGCAGGTTGTAGTTGGTCATGGTCATCATCGGCCGGTGCTCGAAACCGTCTACCAGAATGCCGTAGCCGTCGAAGGCGCTGAAGCCCTTCGGCCCCACCATCCGGTTCAGTCCCCGGTCGCGCGCCCACTCGAACGCCCGCGCGAACAAGGCGTCGGCCACGTCCTGGTCGTCGACGGCATCGAAACAGTAGAAGTTGGCCTCGCGCGTGCCGTGGCAGTCGTTGTACGCGCGATTGTCGAGCACGGCGAGGCGGCCCACGTCGCGGCCGTCGCGAACGCCGATATAGCACTCGGCCTCGGAGCGTTCGTAGAACGGGTGCTTGTCGCGGTTCAACATCAGCGCGATGTCGCGCCGAAGCGGCGGCACCCAGTGCGGATGACCCTCGTACAGGCGAAACGGGAGATCGACGAACCGCCGGACCTCGGGCTTCGACCGTGTATCGACTCGCTCGATCTGAATCATGTGCAAGTGTCCCGGGCTACCGCTCGCTCTGAGTGAGCAGTTCGGCGAGATACGTCTTCCAGAGCGTCGCAATCGTATGGCTGCCGTGGCCGGGTGTCTTGTCGCCAAACGGGATGGTGATGGCCCGCCCCCTCGGCACCCGCTTGATCTCGCGTTCGAGAATGCCGAGTTCGGGAGGGTTGGTCAAGTCATTGGCGTCGGCCGTCTTCACGTCGTGCTCCTCGGTTCTTTCGTGGCTCGGGATCTGTCGAGTGGACGTGGCAAGTATAGCGATCGTGCCGTCAGTTCGCGATGGTCGAGCCCCGCGGCGCGGTCAAGGCGGGCGACCAAAGACGGCAGGGTCAACGCGAACCGCCACTCGTCCGCTCTCCCGCCAGCCTGTTGAAACGCCGTGCGCCAGGTCTGCCACCACGGGCCAACCACGCTGCCGATGGGCTCGATGATGAGCACGCAACTGCCTCGCCCTGAAGCGCCGAGCAGTTGCGGCAGCACCACCGCACGTGCCGCATCGTCCAGTTCGTTCATCGTGTAGGCCGCCACGACGGCCGCGCCACGCGACACGGGTCTGGCGCGCACGATGTCGCCGCGGCGTGCGTCGCCATCGAGACCGAGTGTGCGGTAGCTCCACCGGGCTTCCTCGACCGCCCAGGGATGGCGATCCATGCCCACGACGCGCGGCCGGCCCGAAGCCTCGAGCGCCCAGGCGGCACCCGCCGCGCCGGTACCGCACCCGAGGTCCGTGATCACCCCAGGAGCAGGGTCGGCGATGCCGAGTGCCCGCACGATCTCGCGCGTCGCCAGGAAGTGCAACGGGCCATAGAACAGGGCGAAGGCGGCCCGCTTGCCGGCACCATCCAGTGCCGCCCCGCGCCCCAGCCGGTCGCGCCGCTCCACGTAGGCCGACGACAACGCCCGCAGCGCGCGCGAGACTTCGGCGGGCCGAAGGTCGGCCATGTGGCGCTCTTCAAGCGCCGTCAGCCATCGCAGGAAAGGATCCGGCTCGGCACAGGCTGGCGCATCGACGGTCAC
>CAYHRK010000202.1:0-6795 GCA_964358795.1 uncultured Vicinamibacterales bacterium | reverse complement strand
TGCTCGGTCGTCGCGCCTTGCGATCCGGGCGCCGCGCTTCGGACTATCGTCGTCGTAATTCGGAAACGAGGTACTTAGACGCGTCCAGCCCAGGCGCCAATCGCGGCGTTGCCACCGCCGTAGGAGTGCATCACCGCAAGCGCGTCGGCGGCGCGGGGCGCATCTTCGATGGCCACCAACACCCCGCCGCGACCGGTCAGGGTTTCGAAAATCAACCCGTCGTGCGGCTGGAACCCCACGCGGCGGATGGCGGCGGCCATGCCGACGCGGGCGAGATCGCGCGATGTCCCCTGCAGCGCATCCAGCAAACTGCCGTGGCCGAGAGCGGCCCCGATGGCAGGCATCGCCAGGGATTGGGGCGCCACGCCAACCATGCGCTCAACGAACGCGGCCGCATCCGGAGCGTCTTTCACCAGCACCGACAGCGCCGCGGATGTGAAGCCCCGCCTCTTCAGGGCGTCGATACCCCGCTCGGCCCACGCCACATCCTGAAACACACCCACCGTAAACAACGTCTGTTCGACTTCAGCCATTCAACGACTCCGCTACCGTGATCGCGAGCCTGCACAGAGGGGCTCTCATTACTGTAAGCCTGAATCCCGGCTTCTTCAAGCCGTAAGGACCCGGATCCTAACCTCGATATCTCCGGACCGCGGCGCGGAGACTCGGGCTAGATCGGCGGCTTGCCCGGCAGAACGGTGCTACAATCCGAGCCATGGGAAGACTGGGCATGCCGGAACTGCTCGTGATCCTGGCCATCATCATCTTGATCTTCGGAGGGCGGAAGCTCCCTGATCTTGGCCGGGGCGTCGGGAAGTTCATCCGCAACTTCAAGGAAGCCACGCACGAAGAGTCCGGAAAAGAGGACTGACGTCGGCTGGCGTTCGCCTCAGATCACGAGACGACTGTCTCCGACCCGGCGTGTGACCCGTTCCCGGTCCAAGTACTCCAGTAGCGGTATGGCGTACTTCCTGGTCACGCCGTAGCGTTGCTTGAAGGCGGCCACATCCAACTTCACCACCGAATTCACCGAGGCCGCCTTGAGGCTGGCCAGGTCTGCTTTCAGTACGGCCAACGCCGATTCGTGCACGAGCAACGAATCAACTCTTACCAAAACACGTTGGCGAACCAGCAGCAACGCCATCCTCTCGGTCAGGTCCACGCGCAGTCCCAGGGCCGCCGCCACGTCGCCCACATCAGGCGGCGTCAGCCGGGCTTCCCGAAACGCGTGCTCGATCCGGCTGCGTGCGTCGGCTTCATCGCCCGACACCTCCACGCGGTGGGATGCCAGCGCCAGATGATCACGCGCGACGATACGGCCACCTGCCACCAGATCGTCCAGTACACGGTCGAACAATCCAGGCGCCGACGAGGCGAACAACCGCTCGCGCACTTCTTCGCGAGGCATCCCGTCGCGCAGCGGCTGCTCTCGATGGAAATCCCGCAGCATCTGAAGCACCCGAACGGCCAGGGCATCGATCGTGCACACGGCAACGATGCGGCCGGCGATCCGAGTCGCGCTGCGACGCTCCAGCAGCCGCTCGACCACACGGCCGGCCTCTTCAGGTGAGAGGCCACCGCGGCTGATCACGGAAGCCTGATCGAGACCGCGGTCGCCAGTTTCCGTCATCATCACGTGAATCGCCCGTTGGTCTGGGGTCTCGTCATCCGGGTGCGGCAACGCCGGATCGATCTGGCGGAACCGCTCGCGCCCGGCGGCTGTCCTAATGCCCGCCCTCGGTGGGACGGGATCGAGCACCGCCCCGCCAGCCACGGTCAGTGGAGGAGAGTACGCCCGCAGAATGAAGCGGTCGCCCCTGGTCACGACCACCTGTGCCTCCAGCCGGATGCGCACATAGGCTGCGCGGCCTGGAGCAATCTCTACCGCCACAAGCGGATCGTCCACGCCGGCTAGCGGGCACAGTGACGACACGGCCACCCGCCCGATCACCTCGCTGGTGCCCTGGTGAAACCTGATTCGCGCTCCGTGACGAAGGGGACGAACCGAGGGCAACACCTCGATCCGGGCGTCGAGCACGCGCGTGGCGGTGAAGGATCCGGTCGAGACCAGCGTATCGCCCCTGGCCAGACTGCTCGCGTCGACACCGCCCAGATTCACCGCCACCCGCTGACCTGCTCTCGCCATCGTTTGTGTGGCGCCGTGCACCTGGAGACCCCGGATGTTCACCGTCCGCTCACGTGGCAGCACGTCCACCTGGTCGTCAACGGCCAGCGATCCCGACACCAGCGTCCCGGTCACCACGGTACCAAAACCCTTCACCGAGAAGACACGGTCGATTGGCAACCGGATCGGTCCCTTGCTCGATCGCCCCGTCACCCTCGCACCAAGCCCGGCTATCGTCTCCTTCAGGGTGGCGAGGCCTTCGCCTGTTTTCGATGACACCGCAACGATCGGCGCCTGCTCGAGGAACGAGCCCCGCACCAATTCGCGCACCTCGAGCTCGGCAAGGCCGAGCAAGTCGGCATCGACCAGATCGGCTTTGGTCAGCACGATGATGCCGGCCGGGACCTGGAGCAGGCGGCAGATGTCGAAATGCTCGCGCGTCTGGGGCATCACCGACTCATCGGCCGCGACGACCAGGAGCACGGCATCGATGCCCCCCACGCCGGCCAACATGTTCTTGATGAACCGCTCGTGGCCGGGCACATCGACAAACGCCACGCCGAGGTTGGGCCCCTCCCAGTGCGCGAATCCGAGGTCGATCGTGATGCCCCGGGCCTTCTCCTCCTTCAATCGATCGGGGTCTGTACCGGTCAATGCCAGCACCAGCGCACTCTTGCCGTGGTCGATGTGCCCCGCCGTACCCACGACGATGTGCAGCATGGCGCTCACGATCGACGACGGCGGCGTGGTGGCGGAGTGCTGCGCCGCCGTGGCGCCGTCGAACGCCGGTCTGACTTGGTGCGCGCGGCGCTGCGCCGCGGACCAAACCGTCCCGCGCGGACGTTCTCCAGCAGATCGACAATGCCGAGATCGATTTGCCGCCGTTCGGTGTCGACTCGCAGAACCTGCACCCGGACCCGATCGCCCAGGCGGAACATCCGGCCGGTTCGTTCTCCCTTCAAGACGTGCTCGGACTCGAGATACCGATAGTAGTCATCCGCCATCGTCGAGACATGAATCAGGCCCTCGACAAAGTGCTCCACCAGCTCCACGAACATGCCAAACGCGCTGACCCCGGTGACGTAGGCCTCGAACTCGTCGCCCACCTTGCCGGCCATGAAGCGGACCTTCTTCCACTGCACCAGCTCCCGTTCGGCGTCCATGGCCCGACGCTCGCGCTCGGAGGTGTGCCGCGCGATCTCTGGAAGCTCCTCGTTCAACTTCTCTCGTCGATCGGCAGCGATGGCCCCGCGCCGCACAGCCCGCAACAGCCGATGCACCACCAGATCGGGGTACCGCCGGATCGGCGAAGTGAAATGGGTGTAACAGGGCGCGGCCAATCCGAAATGGCCCAGGTTCGCGGGGTCGTATCTCGCCTGCTGCATGGTTCGTAGCATCAGGAACGCGATGGGGCGTTCAACCGGGGTTCCGGCGACACGGTCGATCAGGTGCTGGAAATCCCGCGGCCGCACACCACCGGCCGTGGCGGCCAGACTGTAGCCGAGACTCGAGAGGAACGTCTCGAACTCGGAGACCTTGAAGGGATCGGGCGGCTCGTGCACGCGATAGAGCGCCGGCGCGGACTGGATGTCGAGGTGATGCGCGACCGTCTCGTTGGCCAGCAACATGAACTCTTCGATGATCCGGTGCGCCACGTTGCGTTCGGCCCGGGTAATCTCGGCCACGAGCCCCTCATCATCGAGCGTCAGTTCCGCCTGGGGCAGATCGAAGTCGATCGAGCCGCGCCGCCGGCGGCGTCCCTGCAGGATGTCGAACAGGCCGCGCATGCCTTCGAAGAGCGGAACCAGGGGCGCATAGTGCGCGATGACGGCGGGATCGCGGTCGGTCAGAATCGCGTTAACCGCCGTGTACGTCATTCGCGCATCGCTCTGAATCACGCCGTCGTGCAACTGGTAGCGTACGACGTCGCCCTGCGCATTGATTTCCATGACACACGACTGCACCAGGCGATCGACGTGCGGATTCAGGCTGCAGAGGCCCGTGGCCAGCTCCGCAGGGAACATGTGCACGGCACGCTCGGGGAAGTACACCGAGGTGCCTCGTTCGTAGGCCTCTTCGTCGAGGGCGCTGCCCTGACGCACGTAATGTGCGACATCCGCGATGTGTACGCCAAGCCAGTAGTGCCCGTTCGGCAGCAGCTCCAATGTGATGGCATCGTCGAAGTCGCGCGCGTGCTCGCCGTCGATGGTCACCGTCGGCCATGTGCGGAAATCCGTGCGGCCCTCCACATCGCGCGGCCGCACGTCGGAACCGAGTCGGGTGGCTTCGGCCACGGCCGCGTCGCTGTGCCGGTCGGTGATGTTGTGCTTCCGGATGATGACCTGCGTATCAACACCCTGCCGGTCGAGCGGGCCGAGTACTTCGGCAATCCGTCCCAGTGGCGGCCGCGTCGCGGTGGGCCATCGCATGATCTCCACCACGACCATGTCCTCGTGTTGTGCCTCGCCGATGTCCGCGGGCAGCACCTGGATGTCCTGGCCCACGCGACGTTCGTGGGGCACGACCCGCGCATGTCCGCCCCGGCCCAGCTCGACACGGCCGACCACGCGCTGATTGCCGCGCTCGAGCACCCGAATCACGGTGCCTTCGCGGCGCCGGGCGGATGACTGGTGCAGGATGCGAGCCGTGACCCGATCGTCGTGCATCGCGTCCTTCAGGTTCGCGGCCGCCACGTAGATGTCGCCCTCGTCCTGCTCTGCACGCTGTTCCGGGACGACAAAACCGTAGCCATCGGGATGGCGCTGCAGCTTGCCGACGATCAGGTCGAAGGTGCCCGGCAGGGCGTAGCGGTGGCCGCGCACCAGCACGAGCGTGCCGTCGACGACCAGCGTCTTGAGGAGCCGGCTGACCGTGACGCGCGCGTCGCGTGGGATCTTGAGCAGCTGCACCAGCTCGCGGGCCGACGCCGGGTGGGCCACCCGGGTTTCGAACGCCTTCAGCAGGTCATCCCTGGTCATGGAATCCAGCCCTCACCAGGTTCATGGCCGGCGATTGGCCACGACCACCACCTGAACGTCACCTACGTTGGTGCCGGTTGGTCCCATCACCACCAGATCGCCCAGGGGTCGAAAGAAATGATACGCGTCATTGGCGGCCAGGTATCGCGCCGGTATGAGGTCGGACTCGAGAGCTCTCTCGAGTGAGGTGCTGTCGATGATGGCGCCGGCGGCAGACGTCGGTCCATCGATGCCATCGGTGCCCACACTGACCGCCACGGCCGCCCTAGGCCAGCGCGCCAGAGGCTCGACCAGCGCGAGCGCGAATTCCTGATTCCGTCCGCCCAACCCTTGGCCCGTCACACGCACGGTGGTCTCGCCCGCCGACACGACGCAGAACGACGACGCCACCGTGTCGCAGAGCAGGCGCAGCGCGGCGGCATGCGCGATGGCGGCGTCGCGCGCTTCGCCGACGATAGGTGCCTCGTGAAGGTGCACCTCATAGCCACGCGCCCGAGCCTCTGTCTGTGCACCACGGACAGCGTCTCGTTGGCTCGCAATCACGTGGGTCTCGGACCGGCGCAGTTCGGCCGACGCCGGTTTCGGCGTCTCCGCCAGTTCTCCTCGCAGCCCGGCCTCAAGCGTCTGGACGACGCTGGCCGGGAAGCCGGCCCGGCCTCCATGAGCATCGAGTGACCTCAGCGCATCGGCGTAGGTCGTGGGATCGCCAACGGCTGGTCCCGATCCGATCACGGATGGATCGTCGCCGACCACATCCGAGATCGCCAGGCACACGGTGCGTGCGCGAGTGGAGGCGGCCAACCTGCCCCCCTTGACGGCGGACAGGTGCTTTCGAACGCTGTTCAGCGCGTGAATTGTGGCCCCGGCCCGCAGCAGGCGGTCTGTGGTGGCCTGCTTGTCGACCAGCGACACTCCCGGCACCGGCAGGGCGAACAACGCCGATGCCCCGCCTGACAGCAGCACGACCAGCAGATCGTCGGGACCAGCCGCCGCAGCCACATCGAGCGCCGCACGCCCTGCGGCCGCGCTCTGATCGTTTGGGGTGGGATGGCCGCCAGCAAACTGCCTGATCCACGCCGGCAGACCATCAACGTGCCCGGGCGAGGCACACAGCGCCGACGCCGGCCTCCGTCCGATGGACGCCAGGCAGGCACGCATCATGGCACCGGCCGCCTTGCCGGCAGCGACCGCGTGCCACGCGCTGGCCTGATCGATCGCTGACCGCAGTCGCGAAAGCGGCGCGCGCAGGCAGGCACCAGGCTCGACCGCGGCAATCGCGGCGCCGACAACCGCCATGGCATCTTCACGGAGGGACGCCAGCCTTGAACTCAGTTGGCCTTCTTCGGATCGGAGAGTGCCGACACGCCGGTGACGACGTCCAGGCTGCGTAACAGCCGGCTCACCAGTTGCTCGGCATTCCGTCGGGAACACAGCGCATCTAGTTGCGACAGGATGCGATAGACGGCTGCCTCTGCGCACGCGACGGCATGCTCGGAGTAGTACTCGCGCTGAAGCCGCAGGAACTGTTGATGTTTCAGGAACTCTTGTCGATAGAACTCAGAGATGAGAGTGACCGCAGGAAATTCACTTGCAGGTTGCTGTCGAGCGGCGGAGCGTGGCATGCGGCTCCTCAGACAATGCATGTGCGCGAAAAATCCAGTCTAGTGCGGGGCCTGCCGGGTGTCAACGATT
>CAYHRK010000201.1:0-6797 GCA_964358795.1 uncultured Vicinamibacterales bacterium | reverse complement strand
TCATGACAGCCAGTCTCGGTACAACGGGCCACACTTCACGTAACGACTGAGCGGTTGCGAGGCTTATGCACGCCCTATACGTCCTGGTCCCCGTCCTTTGCATCCTGGTGATCGCGTATCGCTACTACAGCGCGTTCATCGCGGCGAAGATCCTCGTCTTCGACGACACCCGGCCCACGCCGGCCCACACCCGCTACGACGGGCACAACTACTACCCGACGTCGAAGTGGGTGCTCTTCGGACATCACTTTGCAGCCATCACAGGCTCCGGCCCGCTCATCGGCCCGGTGCTGGCGGCCCAGTTCGGGTACGCGCCTGGGCTCATCTGGCTCGTCACCGGCGTCTGCCTGGGCGGCGCGGTGCACGATCTCATCATCCTCTGGGCATCGACCAGGCGGGGCGGCCGGTCGCTGGCCGAGATTGCCCGCACGGAGATCGGCCCGGTCGCTGGCGCCACCGCCGCGGTCGCTATCCTCTTCATCGTGATCATCGCATTGGCCGGACTCGGCCTCGTGGTGGTCAACGCGCTCAGCGAGAGCGCCTGGGGCACCTTCACGATTGGCACGACGATCCCGCTGGCGATTTTCATGGGCCTCTACATGTACCGCTTCCGCAAGGGGAAGATCGCCGAGGCCACCGTCATCGGCGTCATCGGGCTGATGCTGGCCGTCATTCTGGGCAAGCCGCTGGCGGCGACGTCGTTCGGCCAGATGTTCCTGCTCTCCCGCCAGCAGCTGATCATCGCGATGGCGATCTACGGGTTCTTCGCCTCGGTGCTGCCCGTCTGGCTGCTGCTCGCGCCGCGCGACTACCTCAGCTCGTTCATGAAGATCGGGACGATCGCGCTGCTGGTCGTGGGCGTCATCATCGTGAACCCTGAGCTGAAGATGCCCGCGCTGACGAAGTTCGCGGGCGGGGGCGGCCCCATCATCCCAGGGCCGCTCTTCCCCTTCGTCTTCATCACCATCGCGTGCGGCGCCATCTCGGGCTTCCACGCGCTGATCGGCTCCGGCACGACGCCGAAGATGATCGACAAGGAGTCCGACATTCGGGCGATCGGCTACGGCGCGATGCTCATCGAGGGGCTGGTGGGCGTGGTCGCGCTGATTGCGGCCACGGCGCTCGCCCCCGGCGACTACTTCGCCATCAACACGTCCCCGGCCGTGTTCCAGACGCTCGGGATTCCCATCGAGAACCTCCACGTCCTCGAAGCGGAAGTCGGCGAACTCGTGGCGGGACGAACCGGCGGCGGCGTCTCTCTGGCTGTCGGCATGGCACAGGTGTTCGGCAAGTTGCCGGGCATGACGGGCCTGATGGACTACTGGTACCACTTCGCCATCATGTTCGAGGCCCTCTTCATCTTGACGACCATCGACGCGGGCACGCGGGTCGCGCGCTTCCTCGTCCAGGAGTTCGGTGGCCGCTTCTACGCGCCCTTCGGCCGACAGGACTGGATGCCGGGCACCATCGTCTCGACGACGCTCGTCGTGCTGGCGTGGGCGTACTTCATCTGGACCGGCGGCATCGACACCATCTGGCCCATGTTCGGCATCGCCAACCAGATGCTCGCGGTGGTGGCGCTGGCGATTGGCACAACCATCCTCATCAACCTCGGCCGCGCACGCTACGCATGGGTGACGTTGGCGCCGATGGTCTTCCTGGCCACGACGACCCTGACGGGCGGGTTCATGAGCGTGCGGGACAACTTCTGGCCGAAGGCCGTGGGCCCGAACCCGGCGCTGCACGTCCAGGGCTACCTGAACTCGATCCTCACGGTGACGATGATGGTCTGCGTCGTGATCATCGTGGGCGCCGCGATGCGCCGCTGGTTCGGACCACGCGCCCCGCTGGTGCAGCCGGCAAGCTGACATGCTGACGCGCTTTTTCGAGGGGGTTCGGCGGTTCTTCCGCGTGCTCTACGAGCAGCCGCCCGGCTGTTGAGGGCTGGATGCGCGGTCCCTGGATCGGGACCGGAGACTGGCGCAGCGTGAGGCCGACAACGTCGCTTCGCGCGAGATCGTTGGCCGGATGGGGCCGGCGTTTGGCCCACAGCAGGTAGTCGGCCCGAGGCACCTCAACGGGACGGGAATCAGGAATCGGCGAGTGGGGATCGGGGAACAGCGTGTTCATGACGGCAGAGTGTACAGGGTCTGTCCGCGCAACCGAAACCAGCGGTGACTAACGCTTGCGTCCCGGCCCAATCTCGCTAGAATCCCCCCATGCGGCTGCACGGCATCGACTACGCCATCATCGTGCTGTACTTCGCGTTTGTGCTCGGCATCGGGGCCGCGCTGAAGCGCTTCATGAAGACCAGCCTCGACTTCTTCGAGTCGGGCCGCAGCCTGGCCGCCTGGATCACCGCGCTGGCGTTCATCTCGGCCAACCTGGGCGCCCAGGAAGTGATCGGCATGGCGGCCAGTGGCGCGAAGTACGGCATCATGACCAGCCATTTCTATTGGGTGGGCGCCATTCCCGCGATGATTTTCGTGGGCGTGTTCATGATGCCGTTCTACTACGGCAGCAAGGCCCACTCGGTGCCCGAGTATCTGCGGCTGCGGTTCGACGAGAAAACGCGCGCGCTCAACGCGGCGTCGTTCGCGGTGATGACGATCTTCTCGTCGGGCATCAGTATGTACGTGATGGGCCGTCTGTTCCAGTTGCTGCTCGGCTGGGACATCAACATCAGCATCATCGTCTCGGCGGTGGTGGTGCTGGTCTACATCCTGCTCGGTGGACTGACCAGCTCGATCTACAACGAGGTCGTGCAGTTCTTCCTGATCGTGTTCGGCTTCCTGCCGCTCGTCTTCCTGGGCTTGAAGGGCGCCGGTGGCTGGACCGGCCTGCAAGCGCGGCTGGGCCACGTCGCCACCGACGCGGGACTTGCGGCCGGGGCGTGGACCGAATCGTGGCGGCACATGGGCACGGCCACCGCCAACCCGATGGGGATCGAATGGTTCGGCATGGTGATGGGCCTCGGGTTCGTGATGTCGTTCGGGTACTGGTGCACCGACTTCCTCGTGATTCAGCGCGCCATGGCCGCGCGGTCGATGAACGCGGCGCGGCGGACGCCCATCCTGGCGGCCATTCCGAAGTTGATGATGCCCGCGATCGTGATCCTGCCGGGCATGGTGGCCCTGGCGATCCTGCCGGCGGCAGCGCTCGAATTCAACGGCCAGACCGACTACAACATGGTGATGCCGTTGATGCTCCAGAAGTTCTATCCGCCCGGGCTGCTCGGTCTGGGCCTGACGGCACTCTTGGCCAGCTTCATGTCGGGCATGGCGGGCAACGTCACGGCGTTCAACACGGTGTGGACCTACGACATCTACAAACCGTATCTCAAGAGCGATGGTGACGATGCCCACTACATGAGGGTGGGACGCCAGGCCACCGTGTTCGGCACCATCCTGAGCGTGGCGACGGCCTATGTGGCCATGCGCTTCGGCAACGTCATGGACCTGCTCCAGTTGGTGTTCTCGTTCATCAACGCACCCCTGTTTGCCACCTTCCTGCTGGGCATGTTCTGGGCGCGCTCGACCGCCAACGGCGCCTTCTGGGGCCTGCTGTCTGGCATCCTGGCCTGCGCCGCGCACTACGCGCTGACCGGCGTCGGAGCGGACGGCGCTGGACGACTGCACGCCTACCCGAGTGACATGGCGCGCAACTTCTGGGGCGCCATTTACTCGTGGACCACGTGTTTCACGGTGACGATTGCGGTCAGTTTGGTCACCAAACCCCGCGCGGCCTCCGATCTGAAGGGCCTGGTCTACTCGATGACGCCGAAGGTTCGCGAGACGGGGTCCGCGTGGTACCAACGACCGGTGCCACTAGCGGTGATCGTCGGCGCGGTCACCATCGCCATCAACATCTACTTCTGGTAATGAGGGCAGTTATGGCACTCGACCTGCGCGTTCCACTCGGCCTGCTGTTCAGCCTGCTGGGGCTGCTCCTGGTAGGTTATGGCCTGCTTGGCGACCCGTCGGTCTACCAGGCGTCGCTCGGCATCAACGTGAACGTGTGGGCCGGATTGGGGATGCTGGTGTTCGGGGCGGCCATGCTGGCCGGTGCCTGGTTCGGCCGCCAGACGGGACGGCCAACATCGGGACGCTAGCGTCGTGTCGTTGACCCCCCGGAAAACGGCGTGTTACGCTGGGTTCAGGCGGTCCTCTGGGAACACCTGAGCGCGGCAGGCTCAAGCAGGTCACGACAGAGACGCGCCACAGTTACTCGCGAAAGTGGCGGAACTGGCAGACGCGCCGGACTTAGGATCCGGTGGCCGAAAGGTCGTGGGGGTTCAAATCCCCCCTTTCGCACCAAATCGCCCGTTCCATCGTACCGCTCCGCTGCGGCCCGGCTGGCCGCTGATGCCTGCCCCATTCGAAACCGATATACAGACGATGAAGGCCGAGTTTGTCGACGTGACCGAGACGCGCAAGCGTCTGACCATCGAACTGCCCAGCGATATGGTGGATGCGGGAATCGACCGCATCACGGCAGGGTTCAGCCGCTCGGCGAAGGTGCCGGGATTCCGGCCAGGCAAGGTGCCGGCTCGGGTCATTTGGCAGCGGTACAAGGACGACATCCTGCACGAAGTCGCCCACGAACTGGTGCCGGCCGCCCTTAGCGAAGCCCTGCAGCAACGCGATCTGGATCCGATCGAGACGCCGGATGTCCACGACGTGGTGGTCGAACCGGGCAAGCCGCTCACCTTCACGGCCAGCTTCGACACGGTCCCGGAGTTCGATCCCGGCGACTACCGGGGGATCGCCCTGCGCAAGAAGCCCGCGCTGGTGGAAGACTCGACCGTCGACGACGCGCTGGAGCGGCTCCGCCAGCGTGCCGCCCGGTTCGAGCCGATCGAGAACCATTTGCTTGCCGTCGGCGACTGGGCCACGGTCGACCTGGAACGGCAGGTGCTCGGGGGGGACGGCACGGCCCCGCGCGAGAAGCACGAGAACGTGACGATCGAACTGGGGGCCTCTGCCAATCCGCCCGGATTCGACGAACAATTGGCGGGTTTGGCGGCCGGAGCCGAAAAGACGTTTACGGTGTGCTACCCCGCCGACTACGCCGGCACCGAATTGGCGGGCCAGGAGGTGAAGTATGCGGTCACGGTGAAGGCCGTGAAGCAGCGCGTCGTGCCGGCGCTCGATGATGACTTCGCGAAGGACATGGGCCACTTCGACGCGCTTGCCGATCTGCGGGAGCGCGTGCGCCACGACCTGCAGCACGAGGCCAATCACGAGTCCGATCGCGAGCTCAGAAGCGATCTGCAGGCCGCTCTCGCGAAGCGGATCACGTTCGAGGTGCCGCAGCCGCTGGTCGAGCACGAGCTGGATCGGCGCGTCGAGGAGTTCGCGCGGCGGCTGATCGAGCAGCAGGTCGATCCACGAACGACCGGGATCGACTGGAAGGAGTTCCGGACGGCCCAGCGCGAGGCGGCCGTCGGCACGGTGAACGCCACCGTGGTGCTGGACGAGATCGCCCGGCGCGAGCTGCTGACGGTCAGTGACGAGGACCTCGACGGCGAGGTGCAGCGCTACGGGGACAGCAGCGGGCGGTCGCCGGCCGCCGTGCGCGCCACGCTCGAGAAGGACAACGGCCTGGCGCGTCTGCGCATGGGTCTGCGGCGAGAGAAGACGATGGAGTTCCTGCTGGCCAACGCCAGCATCACGATTGGCTAGAGGCACCCACGATGAACCGCAATTCCGGCGACGCCCACATGCAACTGGTGCCGATGGTGGTCGAGCAGACCAACCGGGGCGAGCGAGCCTACGACATTTTCTCGCGCCTGCTGAAGGACAACATCATTTTCATTGGCACGCCGATCGACGATGCGATCGCGAATCTGGCGATCGCGCAGATGCTGTTTCTCGAGGCGGAAGATCCGGAAAAGGACATCCTGCTCTACATCAACAGCCCGGGCGGATCGATCACCGCGGGGCTGGCGATCTACGACACGATGCAGTTCATACGTCCAGACGTGCAGACCTATTGCCTGGGGCAGGCGGCGTCCATGGGGGCCATGCTGCTGGCGGGCGGCGCGGCAGGCAAGCGGTTCTCGCTGCCCAACTCGCGCATCGTGATTCATCAGCCGCTCATGCAGGGCTTGGCGGGCCAGGCCACCGACATCGATATTGCCGCGCGGGAATTGCTGCGGATGCGCGCGCACCTGAATGGCATCCTGGTGCACCACACGGGTCAGCCCCTGGAGCGAATCCAGCAGGACACCGAGCGCGATCACATCATGACGGCCGACCAGGCGAAGGAATACGGTATCATTGACGATGTGATCCGAAAACGCACCTGACGGTCATCCGTGGCCGTCCGCCCCGACAGGGGCGCGGAGGTGCCGCCGGGGACAGGTCCGCTTATGGTCAAGAAAAACGGGGAACAGGAAGTCCTGCGCTGCTCGTTCTGCAACAAAGATCAGAACGATGTCCGCAAGCTCATCGCAGGGCCCACCGTCTTCATCTGCGACGAGTGCGTGGAGGTCTGCAACGACATCATCGCCGACGACAACCGGTTCGAGACCAAGGGCACCCCGCGGACCTCGCTGGCGATGCCGCCCGAGATCAAGAAGTTCCTCGAAGACTACGTGATCGGCCAGGAACGCACGAAGAAGAAGCTGGCCGTGGCCGTGTACAACCACTACAAACGCATCGAAATCCAGAAGGCGCGCGGCCGGAACGACATCGAGCTGACGAAGTCCAATATCCTGCTGATCGGACCAACGGGCACCGGCAAGACGCTGCTGGCGCAGACGCTGGCCAAGATGCTGTCGGTCCCCTTTGCCA
>CAYHRK010000200.1:0-6865 GCA_964358795.1 uncultured Vicinamibacterales bacterium | reverse complement strand
GGCCGCCTGGCTGATGGTGACGGCCGTGACCTGGTTAGCGCCGGCGCAGGCTAGCGCCCAGATGCTCGTGAAGATGGCCACGCTGGTGCCAGAGGGCTCGTCCTGGCACCTGGTGCTGAAGGAAGTGGCCGACAAATGGAACAAGATCTCGGGCGGCAAGGTCAAAGTGAACCTGTATGCCGGCGGCACCGCCGGTGACGACCCCGACGTGGTGCGCAAGATGCGACTCGGCACGCTGAACGCCGGCGTGCTGACGTCTGTCGGCCTGGCGGAGATCGACAAGTCGGTGTATGCCCTGAGCATCCCGATGGCGTTTACCGACTACGAGGAGGCGTACTACGTCATCGACAAGATGCGGCCGCGGCTGGAAGCCAACATGGAGGCCAAGGGTTTCATCGTGTTGAACTGGGCCGACGGCGGATGGGTGCACTTCTTCGCCACCACACCGGTGGCCGCGCCAGCCGACCTGAAGAAGGTGAAGCTCTTCCAATGGGCCGGCGATCCGAAGTCGCTGGAAATCTGGAAGGCCGCCGGTTTCAATCCCGTGCCGCTGCCCTCAACCGAGCTTGCCACCGCCCTCAAGACGGGACTGGTCGAAGCCTTCAGCATGCCGCCCCAGGTGGCGGTGATCACCGGCTACTACAAGGACGCCTTGAACATGACCGACCTCAACTGGGCGCTGTTGCTGGGCGCCACGGTGATCAACAAGGCGACCTGGGAAAAGATCCCCGCTGATCTTCGCCCGGCACTACTGGAAGCGGCGCGCGACGCTGGAAAGAAGCTGCAGTCCGAAATACGCCAGAACGGCACGGCCGACGTCGAGTCGATGAAGAAGCGCGGCCTGAAAGTGGCGCCAGTCGACGCCAAGACGCTGGATCTGTGGCGCACGACCGCCGAATCCACCTACGGCGGGATTCGCGGCGGGTTCGTGCCTGCCGAAGCCTTTGACGAAGCGTTGAAGTACAGAGACGAGTACCGCAAGCAGCAACCGGCTCCCAAGAAGTGAAAACGCTCCACGCGATCTTTCGTCGGACCGAGCAGGGGGTGCTGGTGGCCACGCTGGCCCTGGCGACGCTGCTGCCGCTCATCGACGCCTTTGGGCGGCCGCTTGGCGGGTTTCACATTCCCGGCTCGGCCGCCTACGTCCAGCAGCTCACCCTGTGGCTGGCCTTTGTCGGGGGCCTGGCCGCCACCAGCCAGGCCAAGCACCTCACGTTGTCCACCTCGGAGTTCTTCGACGAGGGTCTGGCTCGCAAGTTGTCTCGGCTGATGGCCTATTCGGTCGCCGCCGCCGTGGTCGGCATTCTGGCGTACGCCGCCGCACAAGTCGTGTTGGCCAACCGGGTCGAGGCCAAAGTGCTGCCCATTGGTCTACCCGAGTGGGTCAGCGAAATCGTGATGCCTGTCGCGCTCGGGTTGATGGCGCTGCAGTTTGCGTGGGAGGCTTCCGATCGGTGGTGGGGGCGGATGATCGGCTTTCTGGCGATTCCCTCCGCCTTCGCGCTTGGCCTGGTGTCGCCCGAGTCGGTGGGCCGGCTCTGGCCGCTGACGCTCGTGATCCTGGGGGCGGCGCTGTTGGGCGCGCCGGTGTTTGTGGCCATGGGCGGCGTGGCGCTGGTGCTGTTTTTCAGCGAGGGCACGCCGGTGGCGGCCGTCTCGGCTGAAGTCTACCGATTGATTGCCTCGCCTACCTTGCCCGCCATCCCTCTTCTGACCGCGGCCGGCTACGTGCTGGCCGAAAGCGGTGCCGCCGAACGCCTCGTGCGGTTCTTCCGCGCGATATTCGGCTGGATGCCGGGCGGCATTGCCGTCATGGTGGCCGCCGTGTGCGCGCTGTTCACGACGTTTACCGGCGGCTCGGGTGTCACCATTATTGCGCTGGGCGGCCTGGTGTACCCGATCCTGCGCAAGGATGGGTACTCCGAGGGCTTCTCGCTGGGCTTGGTGACGGCGTCTGGCAGCCTCGGCCTGCTGTTTCCGCCAAGCTTGCCGGTGATCCTCTACAGTGTGGTCGCCAGCACACGCGAGTCGACGGTGGCGGCCGACGACCTGTATCTGGCCGGCCTGCTGCCGGGCCTCCTGCTCGTGGTATTGACGGCGGGCTACGGCATCCTGGTCGGACGCCATGTCGAGCGCAAGAAGGTGCCGTTCGCCTGGCGTGAGGTGGCCGCCTCGCTGTGGGGCGCAAAGTGGGAACTGTTGCTGCCCGTGTTCATCGTGGCGCTGTTTGTGAGCGGCTATGCGTCGATGGTCGAGACGGCGGCGGCGGCGCTCGCGTATGCGGTATTCGTCGAGTGCTTCGTCACGCGCGACATCCACATCTTCAAGGCGCTGCCAGAAGTGCTGCTGAAGGCCGCGGCCTTGATGGGAGCGGTGCTGATCCTGCTGAGCATCGCGATGGGCATGACCAGCTATCTGGTCGACGCCATGATTCCGGACATGCTGCTGACGTGGGTGAAGACGCACATCCATTCGCAGGTCGTGTTCCTGCTGGCGCTCAACGTGATCCTGCTGGTGCTGGGCAGCGTGCTGGAGATCTACTCGGCCATCATCATCCTGGCGCCCCTCATCGCGCCGATGGGTGTGGCCTTCGGCGTGGACCCGATCCACATGGGCGTGATCTTTCTGGCCAACCTGGAACTGGGCTTCCTGTTTCCGCCGGTCGGCCTGAACCTGTTCCTGTCGTCATCACGGTTCAACAAACCGCTGACGAGCCTCTACAAGCACATCATTCCGTTCCTGATCATCACCGCCATCGGCGTGCTGCTGATTACGTATACGGATACGATGTCGCTGGGCGTGTTGAAATTGCTGGGCAAACGCTAGCAAGCGGTACTGCTACGCCGCGGGGTGGATTCCGGGTAGAATCCCGGCATGCGCTCACGAACCTTTCTGCTGTCGTTCTCGCTGTCGCTCTTGCTGGTCCTGGCCGCCGTGGGCTCTCTCGCCCAGAAGGGTCCGGCTCCGCCGCAGTGGCCCGGCAGCCTGGGCAAGGGCGTGACGCTTCTGCCCAACGGTTGGAAAATCGCCCCGGCCGGCCGGCACATGTCGATTGGTGACCTGCCACTGGCGATGGTGGAGTCCCCCGACGGCAACTACCTGGTGGTGACGAACAACGGGTACGCCAAGCCGACGCTGACGGTCGTCGACGTGAAGCGCGGCTACGTCAGCTCGAAAGCGAACATCGACCACGCCTGGCTGGGTCTGGCCTGGCATCCCGACGGCCGCCGCGTGTTCTCGTCGGGAGCGGGACAGACCACCGTCAACGAGTTCTACTGGGCAACCAGGAGCCTGACACCGGGAGCCATCTATGCCCTTGGCCGCGACACGCAGCGACCGATGCCCGGGATCAACCGTCCCGAGCCGGTCGAGCAGAGCTTCGTGGGCGGCATTGCCATCTCACCCAACGGGCGCTTCCTGTACGCCGTGCACGTGCTGGGAGAGGCCCTGACGTTGCTCGACCTCAAGTCCGGCCTGGTGAAGGAAACGGTGGACGTCGGCGCCGAGCCCTACACCTGCCTCGTGTCGCCCGATGGCAAGACCGTGTACGTCTCGCTGTGGGGTGGCGCAAAGGTACTGATGTTCGATGCGGCCACGCTCGCGAAACGCGGCGAAGTGACGGTGGGCGAACACCCCAATGCCATGGTGATCTCGAAAGACGGCAAGCGCCTGTTTGTGGCGTGCGCGAACACCAACGCCGTCTGGGCGGTGGACCTGGCGTCGGCCTTTGCGACAGAACAGATCTCGATTGCGCTCTTCCCGGACGCACCCCCCGGAGCCACGCCCAACAGCGTCGCCCTGTCGCCCGACGGCAAGCGTCTGCTCGTGGCCAATGCCGACAACAACACCGTCGCGATGGTCGACGTGAGTGATCCGACACGAAGCACGGTAACAGGATTCATTCCGACCGGCTGGTATCCCACCGGCGCGATGTTCAGCAAGGACGGATCGCAGATCTACGTGCTGAGCGGCAAGGGACTGACCTCGCTCGCCAACCCGCGCGGCGCCAACGCCGGCGTGCCGGGTTCGGGCGACGGCCAGTACAGCGGCGCGATGCTGCAGGGCTCCCTCTCCATCCTGCCGGTGCCGGATGCGGGTACGCTGCAGGCCATGACCAAGACGGTGTACAGCCTGACGCCGTTCACCAGCGCGACGATTCTCGCGCCGGCCGGAGCACCGGTCGCGTCACCGATTCCAAGGAAAGTCGGCGATCCGTCGCCGATCAAGTACGCGTTCTACATCATCCGGGAAAACCGTACCTACGATCAGATCCTGGGCGACCTCGAACGCGGCAACGGCGATCCGAACCTGTGCCTGTTCGGCGAAGACGTCACGCCAAACGCGCACGCCATCGCGCGCCAGTTCGTGGTGTTCGACAACTTCTACGTGGATGCCGAGGTCAGCTACGACGGGCACGCGTACTCGACGGGGGCCTACGCGACCGACTTCGTCGAGAAGATCTGGCCCACCAACTACGCCAGCCGGGGCGCCCGCTACCTGAGCGAAGGCGGCGGCAAGATGCGCAACGCCTACGGCAACGTCACCGCCCCGCTGAACGGGTACATCTGGGATGCCGCCACGCGGGCTGGCGTCAGCGTGCGCAGTTACGGCGAATTCGCCATGCGCGGCGACGATCCCGAAGGCGAGAAGGACTCGGGTAACGGCGATGTCGTCGCCACGGTGCCCGGCTTGAAGGGCAAGGTGCACCCGAAGTACCAGCCCTACGATCTGACGATTCCGGACAACAAGCGGGTGGATGTGTGGCTCGAGGAGTTCAGGCAGTTCGAGCAGACGGGCAAGCTGCCGCGGCTGAATATCATCCGGCTCGGCAACGATCACACGGCCGGCACCCGCGCCGGCTACCCAACGCCCCGGGCGATGGTGGCGGAAAACGACGTGGCGCTTGGTCGAATCGTCGAGGCGGTCAGCCACAGCCCGTTCTGGAAGGAATCGGCCATTTTCGTGCTCGAAGACGATGCGCAGGCCGGACCGGACCACGTGGACACGCACCGTTCGATCGCGTTGGTGATCAGTCCATTCTCGAAGCGCGCGGCGGTCGACAGCACGCTCTACACGACATCGGGCATGCTGCGCACGATAGAGCTCGTCCTGGGCCTGCCACCGATGAGCAACCTCGATGCCGGCGCCACGCCGATGTACAACGCGTTCCAGACCACACCGGTGCTGACGCCCTACAAGTCCCTGCCGGCCCGGATCGACCTCGCCGAGAAAAACGCCGCCAACGCCTGGGGAGCGGCCGCCTCAGCGCGGATGTACCTCGCGGAAGCGGACCTGGCGCCAGAGCAGGAGCTGAACATCATCATCTGGAAGTCGGTCAAGGGTGCGGCCAGCATCATGCCGCCGCCGGTTCGGGCCGCGTTCGTGCGCACGGTGCCGGCGAAGGGCGACTCCGACGACGATGATGACGAAAAACGGGAGTAAGGCTTGGTCACGCGTTCATCTTTTTACACTCTTGTCACGAACTTCAGCCCCGGCCGGAGTCAACACTAGCAAGATGCCGGAACGACTGCCTGAGGCACTGACTAGAGACGGTTTCACAACCTGCGTGCCACAGCATGTTGGTGCCCCAAGAACGGGTTGTGCAACCGGCTGTAGGGGGTTCAACGTGAAGAGTGCGTGCTTTCGACGATCCCAACGCCGGCTCCTGACGGTGTTGGGATTGAGTGCCGCGACACTGCTGGCCAATGCCCTTCTGTCTGCCGGCGGGCCGCCCCAGGAACTGTCGCGCGTGGCCAGCGCGGACACGTAGTGGCTGGGCCGCTGGCGGCCAGCCCGAAATCGAGGATCTTCGGCTGCAGCCCGGCGCAGTGCATCGGCACGACGACGGAGATCGTCGGTTTGCTCGACCGCGCCTGAGCTACAATCGGCCGGTCATGAACCAGCTTTACTACGGCGACAATCTGGACGTGCTTCGCCGTCACATTGAAGACGAGAGCGTGGATCTCGTCTACCTCGATCCCCCGTTCAACTCGAACGCCAGCTACAACGTCCTGTTCGCTGAGCGCGACGGAACCGAGGCCGCCTCGCAGATCAAGGCGTTCGAGGACACATGGAAGTGGGACGCGAGCGCGGCGCGTGCGTGTCTGGAGGTCATCGAAACGGGCGGCAAGGTGTCCGAGGCGATGCAGGCGTTCCGCACGCTTCTCGGTGATAGCGACATGATGGCCTACTTGGCCATGATGGCCCCTCGCTTGGTGGAGCTGCGGCGCGTGTTGAAGCCGACCGGGTCGATCTATCTGCACTGTGACCCGACGGCGAGTCACTACCTGAAGATGCTGATGGATGCGATCTTCGGGCCGCGGAATTTCCGGAACGAGGTTGTTTGGGAACGAACGACAGGTCGGAAAGGTGGACAACAGTTCGGCCGGGTTCATGACGTGTTGCTCTTCTACTCCAAGAGTGACCAGAACATCTGGAACCCTCCGACAGTTCCGCAATCGGAAGATAGCGCGCGCGGACACGACCTGATGCGAGACCAGCGTGGGGTGTTTCGTGTGTCGGATTTCAGCGGGGCTGGGGCCGGTCCGGCGAGAGTATTCGGCGACCGCGGCCCTATTGAGCCCCCAGCCGGTCGTCACTGGATGTTCGATCAGGAAGGCGTAGACCGGCTTCTAGCTGAAGGTCGAATTGTGTTCTCTCGTGGCGGTCAGCCCCGGCTCAAGACATCCCTCAGAGACCTACCGGGTGTGGCGGTTCGCGATGTATGGACAGACATTGATCCGATCAATTCCGCGGCCGCAGAACGCCTCGGCTACCCAACGCAGAAACCCAGAGCGCTGCTGGAACGCGTCATCAATGCCAGCAGCAACGAAGGCGACACCGTGCTCGACCCCTTCTGCGGGTG
>CAYHRK010000199.1:0-6881 GCA_964358795.1 uncultured Vicinamibacterales bacterium | reverse complement strand
TCCTCCTGGCTGCGCGTGACGCCGTAGCGATCCACCACAAAGGAGTCGGCGCCCACCTGCGACACGATGGCATCGGTGACCGTGGCGTTCAGTCCCTGGATGAGCGACACCACCGCGATGATGGACGTCACGGCCACGATGTTCCCGAGCACGCTCATGAACGAGCGCAGTTTGCTGCCCCAGATGGCCCGGAGCGCGATGACGACGCCTTCGAGAATGCGGCCCACGGGGTGCCTACTTCTTCTTCGCGTCTTCGAGTTTCACGGGATCGCCGTCCTTCAGATCCCGCACCGAGTTGAACGGGCCGGTAATCACGTCGGCGGCGGCATCAAGGCCCGACAGGATTTCGAGGTACTTCTCTCCGGCGATGCCCATCTTGATCGGGGCAAACAGAGCCTTGCCGTCCTTGATTACAAAGACACCCTCGGTTTCCTTCCGGGTCTGGCCTGGCTTCAGCTCCGCCTGCGCGGCGGCGGCCGGGCCGAGGCGGCGCTTGCTCTTGTCGGTCGCGGGCTCGCGAATCACGTTGTTCTTCTCATCGAACACCAGTTCGCGGACCGTCGTCGCCTGAATCGGCACGGCCACTACACCCCGCCGCGTCGCCGTGGTGATGTCGGCCGTGCAAGTGAAGCCGGGTCGCACCTCGGGGATCTCGCCTTCGATGGTCACCACCACCTTGAAATTCGTGGCGCGCGAGGCGGCGGCCGCCGCACCCTGAATGGGGCTGTTGCCGATCTCGGTCACCTTGCCGGTGAACGTCTTGTCCTGGATGGCGTCAATGGTGACCTTGGCCGTCTGGCCAATCGCCAGGTTCGGGATGTCGGTCTCGTCCACCTCGAGCTCGGTTTCGATGACGGACATGTCAGCGATGGTCAACAGCACCGTGCCGGCATTGTTCATCGTCCCGATCATGACGTTCTCGCCCTGTTCGATGTTGCGACGGGTCACGATCCCGGTGATGGGCGAGTCGATGGTGACCTGGCTCAGGTTGTACTTCGCATCGTCCAGATCGGCCGATGTCTGGCGGATGCGTGTCGTCTCCATCGTGATCGCCGTCTGCCGGGATTCCACGTCGCGCTCGCGCAGGGTGACTTCGTTCTCCGCGCGGTCCAGGGCCTCCTTCGTCGTCAGCTGATCCTTCCAGAGATCGCGCTGGCGCTTCAGACTGTCCTGCGCCAGCTTCAGCTGCGACCTGGCAGATTCGAGCTGCACCTTGGCCTGATCGACGGCGACGCGCTGGACGCTGATGCCGGCCTCGCTACGTTCCACCCGGGTTCGGAGCGACCTCGGATCGATTTCCATCAGGAACTGGCCCGCCTTCACGCGGGAACCTTCTTCCACGGCCAGTTTCGTGACCCGGCCCATCGTGTTGGCGCTGATGTTGACCGACCGTTTCGCCCGGATCTTGCCGGACGCCGACACGATCGCCTCCAGATCGCGCTTCTGGATCTTCTCGACCTGCACGGCGACGCCCGGGTCGCGCTTGAAGTACACGTTGGCGCCGATCATCGCGGCCGCGACGACCAACACCAACACCCCGATGATGATTTTCTTGCGATTCACGCTTACGCTCCCGCACGGCCTGAGGTGAACCAGGCGATGATGCCGGCGATGATGCCGTAGACCACGAAGAGGCTGATCGCGATCGGGCCGGTCTTGCGGCGGTAGAGCACGCCGAGACCGATCGCGAGCACCAGCACCCACCAGAGGAGAAACAGATCAATGGTACCGAAGAACTTGGACAGGAAGCTGCTTTCGTCCAGCATCGGCAGGAACACCGACAGGTTGGTCGCGCTCATCATCGACCCGCGGAAGTAGTTGAGCGGCGTCACAAAGAGCTGCTGGACGACCGTCGGCACGCCGGCGTGCACGACCACCGTGAAAATCTGCCTGTACGTCGCGTCCCCGCCGAGCGCGGCGTTGAACACGGCGAAAAAAATCCCAGCCAGGGCCAGTGTCATCAGCGGCCCGACCACGATGAACTGCACGGCGGCGGCCAACCCGACATACGGCTTGAACTTTTCCATGAAGGCGGCCGATTGTTCGGGCATCGGCGTGCCTTGACTGTCGGCACGCTGGTAGGCGGCGTCCAGCCATGCCTCCTGGCCGACCTTGGACATCAGGAAGCCACCTGTGCACACCACCGCGACGACAATCACGAGTGCCATCATGCCAAACCACTTGGGTCTGGCTGCCACGTCGACAAACGTCGCACCTGGCGAGAAGAGGATGCCCCAGAACCTGGCGATGAGGCTCAAACCGGCCGGCGCTGGCAAGGTCGAGGCAGGTGCTTCACTCATGGTCGTGGGCCTTTCATGGAAAAAACTGCGATTGACAGGCAAGTCGCATCAGCAGCAGATCGGCATCGGGTCACCGCAACCTTCCTAGTTTAGACGACTTCCGGCTTGCGCGTGTTCCCATTGGCACCCCCGATAGGCGTTGGCCCGGTCTTGGCAGCCATACCGAAGGCCGGCGCAAGGTCGCAGGGCGGTCGATTCCGCTCATGTGGATGCCAGCAAGAGCCGACACTAGAGAAGTAGCGCCGAACTCGCGTCCATGTCGCGAGTAGTGTGTGCAACCACTTGATTCATGTAATTGGTTAAATGACCGAAAAATGAAGCCAATATCACCGCACGAATCTGCCATTATTTTGTCTCATGTGCCTGAATTCTGACGTTTTTAGCGCTAGTGTTACAAAAAACGTAATCGTCCGGTAGTATTGTCGAACCCATGGCCGTCCGCATCGGAGAAGTGCTCCTCAAGGAGCGACGTATAACGCCCGAGCAGCTTCAGCAGGCCTTGAACTACCAGAAGGTCCAGGGAAGCCGCCTGGGGACTGCCTTGGTCAAGCTGGGTATGGTGCGTGACGACGACATCACGGCACTGCTCAGCAAGCAATACGGCGTGCCCTCGATCAATCTCAGCCAGTTCGACCTCGATTTGGCGGTCATCAAGCTGGTTCCGGTCGAGACCGCACAGAAGTACCAGGTCATTCCGGTGAGCCGCATCGGGGCGACGTTGACCATCGCCATGACGGACCCGACCAACGTGTTCGCCATGGACGACATCAAGTTCATGACCGGCTACAACGTGGAGCCGGTGGTGGCCTCGGAGTCTGGCGTTCAGGAGGCCATCCAGAAGTACTACCCGGCGGTGGCGAAGACGGGAACGGGCAGCGACCGTGCCAGCTCCAGCGGCGGGGAAAGCACGCTGGAAATGGCCTCGCGTGTCCTTGACGAGATGCCCACGCTGCCCGAGGGCGACGTGGAGGTGCTCGAGGACATCGAGGAAATCAGCGTTGACGCCCTGATGAAGCAGGGCGACGAGGCGCCGGTCATCCGCCTGGTCAACGTGCTGTTGATGTCAGCCATTTCGAAGGGTGCCAGCGATATCCACGTCGAGCCCTACGAAAAAGAGTACCGCGTCCGGTACCGGATCGATGGGGTGCTCTACAACATCATGAACCCGTCGTTGAAGTTCCGCGACGCGATTGCCTCGCGCCTGAAAATCATGGCGAAGCTCGACATCGCCGAAAAGCGTTTGCCGCAGGATGGTCGCATCAAGATCCGCTACAACGATCATGGGAAGTCCAAGGAAATCGACTTTCGCGTGTCAGTGTTGCCGACGTTGTTTGGCGAGAAGATCGTCATGCGCCTGCTGGACCGCGATAAGCTGATGCTCGACATGACGAAGCTGGGGTTCGAGGTCGCGTCGCTGGCCCGCTACGAGGAGGCCATTCGGAAACCCTGGGGCATGGTGCTGGTGACCGGCCCGACCGGCAGCGGCAAAACCAACACGCTGTACTCGTCAATCTCGCGGATCAACACGCCCGAAACCAACATCATGACGGCCGAAGACCCGGTCGAGTTCAATCTGGCCGGCGTCAATCAGGTGCAGATTCGCGACGGCATCGGGCTGACGTTCGCCGCCGCGCTGCGCGCGTTCCTGCGACAGGATCCGAACATCATCCTGGTCGGCGAAATCCGCGACTTCGAGACGGCGGAAATCGCCGTGAAAGCCGCATTGACCGGCCACCTGGTGCTCTCGACGCTGCACACCAACGACGCGCCCAGCACCATCAGCCGGCTGATGAACATGGGCATCGAGCCCTTCCTGGTGTCGAGCTCAGTCAACTTGATTTGCGCCCAGCGGCTGGTGCGGCGCGTGTGCGCGGCATGCAAGCAGCCAAACCCCGTGCCCCCGCACGCGTTGATCAAGATCGGCTTCAGCGCCAAGGATGCCGAAAGTGTGGTGCCCCAGCACGGCACCGGCTGCGAGAAGTGCAACAACACAGGCTACAAGGGCCGTGTCGGGCTCTACGAAGTGATGGAGATCAGCGACACGCTGAAGGAGCTGATCCTGGTTGGAGCTTCCAGCATGGAGCTGCGCCGCAAGGCGATCGAGGAAGGCATGCTGACGCTCCGACAAAGCGGCCTCCACAAAATCAAGGCTGGGATGGCCAGCGTCGAAGAAGTGCTGCGCGAGACCGTGAACTAGCCGCAGGGCGGCTGCGACACGACACACAACAAGGACACGACGACATGGCCACGCTACCAGAACTGCTGCGAACCACGCTCGACATGGAGGCGTCGGATCTGCACCTCACCGCCAATTCGCCTCCGCAAGTTCGCGTGCACGGCAGCCTGCAGCGCCTCAACGCGCCGGATCTGACCCCGGCCGACACGAAACAGCTGGCGTACAGCGTGCTGACCGACGCCCAGAAGAAACGCTTCGAAGAGACCCGCGAGCTGGACTTCTCATTCGGCGTTCGGAACATGGCCCGGTTTCGCTGCAACGTCTTCAGCCAGCGCGGGGCCGTGGCCGCCGTCTACCGCGTCATCCTGGACCGCATCCGCACGATCAAGGAACTGGGCCTCCCCGACGTCGTCGGCACGCTGGCGGAACGGGCGCGGGGACTTGTCCTGGTCACCGGGCCCACCGGGAGCGGCAAGAGCACCACGGTGGCGGCCCTGATCGACAAGATCAACACCGAGCGCCACCAGCACATCCTGACCATTGAAGACCCGATCGAGTTCATTCACCCGCACAAGAGCTGTTTGGTCAATCAGCGCGAACTGCTGACTGACACGCTGGCGTTTGGCGCCGCCCTGCGGTCGGCCTTGCGCGAGGATCCAGACGTGGTCTACATCGGGGAGATGCGGGACCTCGAGACGGTCGAATCGGCGCTGCGCATCGCCGAAACCGGGCACCTGACCTTCGCCACGCTGCACACGAACTCCGCCGCGCAGACCATCAATCGGATCGTCGATGTGTTTCCCGCGCACCAGCAGACCCAGATCCGCACGCAGTTGTCGATGGTGCTCGAAGGTGTCGTGTGCCAGACGCTGCTGCCGCGCGCCGGGGGGCACGGACGCGTCGTCGCCTCGGAGGTCCTGATTCCGACGCCGGCAATCAGGAACCTGATCCGGGAGGACAAGATTCACCAGATCTATTCCACGCTGCAGACCGGCCAGGAGAGAATCGGTTCGCAGACGTTCAATCAGTCGCTGGCCAGCCTGTATTTCGCGGGCGCCATCACGCTGGACACCGCGCGCCAGACCTCGTCGTTGAAGGACGAACTGATGGACATGATCAACCGAGGGGTCGGCGTCGTGCCAGCCGCCGGGGGCGCCCGCACGGCGGCGGGAAGCCGGCCAGCCGGGGATCACCCCCACCGTCGATAAGGGCATCCAGGACGCCCGGCGGGCACGCGCGCCGGCGCAGGGGTTTACGAAGGACGTTGCACCATGGCTACATTCGCCTACTCGGGACGGACACGCAGCGGTGAGACCGTCAGCGGAGAACGCGCCTCCGATACGATGGAGAACGCGGTGGCCGCGCTGCGCCGCGAGCAGATCCTCGTCACGAAAATCACGCCGTCCAAAGTGAAGGCGGCGCCGGTCGTCAAGACGGGCGCACGCGGGAAGAAGATCCCCGCGCGCAACCAGGCCATCTTCACCCGGCAGTTCTCGGTGATGATCGACGCCGGACTGCCGCTGGTGCAATGCCTGGAGATTCTGGGCAACCAGGAGGAGAACAAGCACTTCGCCCGCATGATTCTGTCGACGCGGGGGGATGTCGAGTCGGGCGCGTCGCTGGCGGAAGCCATGCGGAAGCACCCCACCGCCTTCGACAGCCTGTATACGAACATGGTGGCCGCCGGTGAAGCGGGAGGTATCCTCGACACCATTCTGAAACGTCTGGCGATCTACATCGAGAAGAACGTCAAACTGATCAGCCAGGTGAAGGCGGCGATGATGTACCCGATCGCGGTGATCTCGATCGCCATCATCGTGGTGGCCGCCATCCTGTGGAAGGTCATCCCCACGTTCGCGTCGTTGTTCGCCGGTCTGGGCGCCGAACTGCCGTTGCCGACCCGAATCGTCATCTGGATGAGCGATGCGCTGGTGAAGTTCATGCCGTTCATCGTGGTCGCCATCGTGGCGATCGCCTACGGGTTCAGGCAGTACTACGCCAGCGTCGCCGGCCGGATGGCGGTGGACCGCGTCGCGTTGAAAGCTCCGGTGATCGGGATCATCCTTCGCAAGATTGCCGTGGCGCGTTTCTGTCGCACGCTGTCGACGCTGATCAGCTCGGGTGTGCCCATCATGGACGGCCTGGATATCACGGCGAAGACCGCTGGCAATGCCGTGATCGAGGAGGCCATCATGTCGACGCGCAAGAGCATCGAGCGCGGCGAGACGATTGCCGCCCCACTCAAGGCCACCGGGGTGTTCCCCTCGATGGTCAGCCAGATGATTGGCGTCGGAGAGGCCACCGGGGCGTTGGACACGATGCTGGCCAAGATCGCCGATTTCTACGAGGAAGAGGTCGACACCGCGGTGGCCGGCATGTTGACGCTGATGGAACCGCTGATGATC
>CAYHRK010000198.1:3291-6888 GCA_964358795.1 uncultured Vicinamibacterales bacterium | reverse complement strand
TCTCAACGCGATTGTCAAAGGGCGGCGGGGGGTTAGCGCTGACACAGCGCTCCTGTTTGAAGCGCTGACACGCTGGGACGCGCAGATCTGGTTGACGCTGCAGGCGAAGTGGGACTTGTGGCACGCCCTGCGTGCCCGAGGTCAGCGGCCAAAGGTGAAGGCGCTACCAAGGCTGGAGGCGGAGGCGGCACGCTGACCATCACTGCGGCAACACGAACGGCTCTCGGTCAATCTCCTCGACATGCAGCGCGAGAAGCTATTCTTGGCCCAGCAACCGCCGATGCGTGGCGCCCGCGTGGTAGGGGCGAACACGGGAGATCACGATGCGACACGCCTTTCTCTGTGATGCCATTCGCACCCCCGTCGGTGCCTACGGGGGCGCGCTGTCCCAGATTCGACCCGACGATCTGGCGGCGATCCCGATCCGCGCCCTGGTCGAGCGCAATCCGGGCATGGACGTCACGCAGATCGAGGACGTGGTCTATGGATGCGCCAACCAGGCGGGAGAAGACAATCGCAACGTCGCGCGTATGGCGTTGTTGCTTGCGGGGCTCCCGGATACCGTGCCTGGTTCCACAGTCAACCGTCTGTGTGGATCCGGTATGGATGCGATCGGCATCGCTGCCCGGGCGATCGTGACCGGCGAGCAGGACCTGGTGATTGCCGGCGGCGTCGAGTCGATGTCGCGCGCGCCATTCGTCATGGGCAAAGCAACGGCGGCCTTCAGCCGGACTGCCGAGATCTTCGACACGACGATCGGCTGGCGCTTCGTGAACGCCCTGATCGAGCAGCGATACGGTGTCGACTCGATGCCAGAGACGGCCGAGAACGTCGCTGCGGAGTTCAAGATCTCGCGCGAAGACCAGGATCGTTTTGCGGCGTGGAGCCAGGCGAAGGCGGCCGTGGCGATGGCCAGCGGCGTCCTGGCCGAAGAGATTGTGCCGGTCTCGGTCCCGAGACGAAAGCAGGATCCGCAGAGAGTCGACACCGACGAGCACCCGCGGCCGGGGACGACGGTGGAGACGCTGAGCAAACTGCCCGCGCTCGTCCGCAAGAACGGCACAGTGACGGCGGGCAACGCCTCGGGCGTCAACGATGGCGCCTGTGCCCTGATTGTGGCGTCCGAAGACGCCGCGACGAAACATGGCCTAACTGCGCGGGCTCGCGTGGTCGCCACGGGGACGGTTGGCGTGCCGCCACGGATCATGGGCATGGGGCCGGTTCCCGCCACACGAAGGGTCCTGGCCAGGACGGGGATGCGGCTGGACCAGTTCGATGTGCTCGAGATCAACGAAGCCTTTGCGGCGCAGGCGCTGGCGGTCACGCGCGAACTGGGTCTGGCAGACGACGATCCTCGCATCAATCCGAATGGGGGTGCCATCGCCCTCGGCCATCCGCTCGGTATGAGTGGTGCCCGTCTGGTGACGACGGCGCTCTACCAGTTGCACCGCAGTGGCGGCCGCCTTGCTCTGTGCACGATGTGTATCGGTGTCGGCCAGGGTATCGCGATGATCATCGAACGAGTCTAGCAGGCGATCCGCCTCGCGGCGACATCCCGGGATCCGGACCTTGGCCTTGCCGAGTCGCCCGCGTACCACGGAAGACCCTTGACTGGCGGCAGTGGCGATCGGGTAGAGTGTGCTTCGATACTCACGATGACAACACCCGCGGGAGCGATCGCCCTGCTGTGGCTGGTGGTTGGATCGCCATGGGGCGGCGTTCCCCAGCTCGTTTCTGCGACTACCGAACTGCGTGAGGCGGACGGCGCAGTCGGACTAGCGCGCGAGAACCCGAGGTCGCTCCTGGACCTGTCCGACGACGAACTGAAAAAGCGGGTCGAGTCCGAAGCGATACCGACGGCGGGCGCCTGAAGCGCCACGAAACCCACCAGGCCGGGCGGGATGTCGACGTGGGGTTCTACTACAAGGGCGGACAGGCGAGGTGGTACGCGCCTGGAACGGCAGCCAATCTGGACCTGCCGCGGAACTGGGCGCTTGTCCGCGCCCTGATCACCTGCACGGATGTCGAGACGATTCTGCTCGACACGCGAATCCAGAGACTGCTCTACAAGTACGCGCGGAGCATCTCGGAAGACAAGGACTGGCTCGACCGCGTCTTTCAGTTCTCCATAGAAGATGTCTAGAACGGCATCTTCGGCAGAGGTGGCGGCACCGGGGTCAGTTTTCCCCATCCATCCGCCTGGGCGGCCTTCATGTCGTTCACCAACAAGTCCGGAAGCTTGGCATTCAGCTTGGGCCTGGTGGCCGCGTTTGCCACCGCCCAACTGACAGCCGCCACCGTTTTCGAGACGGCTGCCATCGCCACGTAATCGATCTTGTCGGGCGTGTCGCTCAGCCGGTGATAGTCCGGGTGCAGACCCGAGGTGAAGAACGCGGTCGGGATCCCCATCTTGGCGAAACTGTAGTGATCGCTGCGGTAGAAGATACGCTGGCCAGCCGCCGAGGGCCCCAGGTTGTCGTGCGTGGCATCCGGCGCGGTCACGTCGTAGAAATGATCGAGCTTCAACTTCTGGTAGCTGTTGTTCACGGTTTCCAGCGTCTTCCCCAAATCGTCGCTGCTGATATTGGGCCCCACCACCAGGATCTCGCCCGGCGCAACCAGCTTGTAGGACGGGGGATCGACATAGCCGGGCGTCTTGGTGCGGCCGATCATGTCCATGTTGACGTTGGCCACAACCTTGGTAATGTCGACCGGCGGGAACTGATTGAAGTACCGCGAGCCCCAGAGGCCTTTCTCTTCGCCAGCCACCCACAAGAAGATCATCGTGCGCTTGGGTCGCATGCCCTTC
This sequence comes from uncultured Vicinamibacterales bacterium, assembly GCA_964358795.1. Classification (GTDB taxonomy): domain Bacteria; phylum Acidobacteriota; class Vicinamibacteria; order Vicinamibacterales; family JAKQTR01; genus CAYHRK01. The sequence continues at coordinate 4,079 of CAYHRK010000198.1, read as the reverse complement.
GCCGCCCCTTGCGCGTAGGCGTGGGCGACGGCCAGCAACCCGCAGGACCCTGAGGCGTCATCGTCTGCGCCGTTGAAGACCGTGTCGCCGGTGGCGTCGCCCGCACCGAGCCCCGTGTGATCGAGGTGCGCGCTCAACACCACGTACTCGTTCTTCAGCACCGGGTCGCTGCCCTCGAGCATGGCGATGACGTTCTCGGTGTGGCCGCGCTCGCTGGCGACCTTGATCTGAAGCGACAGTTTTTTCTCGGCGTTCAAACCGAACGACTCGAGCTTGGCATTCGCGGCCGCCCCTTCGAAGACCTGCGCGCCGCTGAGCTTCTCGCCTTGGAAGATGGCGTTGGTCAACTGCACGCCGGCCGTGATGACGGGCACCGCTGCGGAAGCCGTCTGGAACGACACGACCTGGAAGGGCGGGCCGTTGGGGCCCACACCACGGCCGCCGCCGACCGGGTTGGACAGGGCCGTCAACTGCTGGAACGTGGGGATCATGATGATGCCGAGGGCACCGTTCTTGGCCGCGTAGCCCTGTGGCGTCGTGTAATCGGTATTCTCCACCCCGAGCGGATTGACGGGCGCACCGTCTCGACCGCCTCGTCCGCCGGCTGCCGCACCGGCCCCGGCTGCCGCACCGCCACGAGCGGCCGCCGCCGCCGCGGCCTGCGCCGCCGCCATCTCGGGGGGCACGCCAGCCACCACGATTACCTTGCCGCGAACATCAATGCCTTGGTACGGGTTGGTGTTGGTCTTGTTGATCACGTAGCCGGGGCCCACAAATACCAGGGGGGC
>CAYHRK010000198.1:0-3191 GCA_964358795.1 uncultured Vicinamibacterales bacterium | reverse complement strand
CCGGCCGCATCGAGCTGATTGCTGACCAACTCGATCGGCATGAAATACGGCTGCAGCGGTCCGTTAGTGCCCGTGGTGCTGCCACCAGGCTTCAACCCCCACTGCCTCAAGTGACTCGCGACGTAGAGCGCAGCCGTGTCGTAGCCGCGGGATGGGGCATTGCGCCCTTCCAGTTGATCGGAGGCCAGAAAGTACTCGTACACCTTCAATTCATCTTCGGTGATCGCGTCGGCATTGCCGAAGCGTCCCTTCGATTGCGGCTCGGCCGTGTTGACCCAGGTGAGCGTAAACAGCAACGAGCCCAGAAGGGCGGCGGTTCGGGTAATTCGAGGCATGTCAATCCTCACTTAGCAGTAATGCAGCGCACGAAGCATACCATCAGGGCTCGTCTTACCTAAGGATGCCGTTCCGGAGGAGCGACTTCATCTCGTCCGACCCGGAGAACACGCCTTCAGGCGACCGGCGGTAGGCCAGGATGTTTCGGTAGATCATGTCGCCCTGGCGGAGATTCAGGCCGAGGCCGGCCAGGTACTGCAGCCGGAGGTTGCGGTCACGGTTGATCGCGGCGTCCTTCAGCCAACCCGCCAGATCGGGTGCGCTGCCCGCATAGGTCGACAGCAGATCGACGGCCGACGAGAAACCGATCTGGTGCAGCGACATGGCCACCGGCGTGTACTCCGGTCGGCGCAGGCGGGCCTCCATCTCGTCGATGCTGATGGGTGCCGGTTCGAGTTGCCCCAGCAGAACCAGATCGTAGCCCGCGCCGTTGTAGGTGTTTCCAAAGACCACACCCTTCGGGAATGCCTCGAAAAAGGTGCCAATCTCGCTCTTCACGGCGCCTTCGTTGCTCTCGTAGAGCTGTACGAACAACGTGACCACGCCTCCCGGATTCAAATGCCGCTTCGCCAGTTCGAAGAACTCGCGCGTGTACAGCATGGCGGCACCTTTCACCCACGGGTCCAGCGGGTCCGACGTAATCGCGTCGAACTTCTCCGTGGTCGTCACCAGGAAGTGCCGGGCATCGTCAATCTGCACGTGCACCTTCGGATTGCGCACCACGTCGAAGTTGTGCTCGCTGAAATACGTGGAGACGGTCTTCACCACCAGCGGTTCGATCTCCGCAATGGTGACGCGCTCCACCATCGGGTCGACGCTGACCGCACCCGCCGTCACGCCGGCACCACACCCGATCACCAGGACGGAACGCGCTCGGGACGGCACCAGTGTCGTCAAGTGGCCGAGCATCCGCTGCAGGCGCATGTCTTGGGGTTCGCTCGACGCCTGCACCTTGCCGGCATTGTGATAGTTGAGGACGCCGTTCGACAGCCGGGACACGGCCACCGACGAATTCAGACCTTCGCCCACGTAGATGTACTCAGCCGTCCCGACCCGCGTGGCGGCGTAACGGCCATACGCGACGAGCAGTCCCGGCACCGGGTGCACGGCACGCACGGCCAAGGCAGCGCTGCCGGCGCCAATCACGAGCACGACCATCGCGAAACGAAGGACCCCACCTGATGCCGTTGTCGTCAGAGCCGAACTGATGACCACCAGCGACGAGATCGCGCACACGGCCATCAGGAACTGCTGGGCATGCTGGCTGCCGTACCACGCCACGGCCAGACCTGCTCCGATCGCGCCGACGATGGCACCGAGGGTGTTGGCGGCGAAGAGGCCACCAACAAGTCGAGCGGGGTCTTTGTCAGTCGTCACCACCGAGGACAGCGCAAGGGGAAAGCTGGCGCCCCAGAGGATGGCGCCAGGCAGCACCGTCCACAGGCATCGGGCGAAGTCGAGCTGGAAGTTGAACCATGGGTCCATCGACAACGACGGATCGATGGGCCAGTAGGGCAGCGATTCGGTCAGCAGGAATGCCGTCCAGGCGATGGCGCCCACCAGGAGCGCCTGGCACCAGGCCAGCAGCGTGCGTGGCGAGACCGTTCCGCGGGAAAGCGCGGCCCCCACGCTGCTCCCTATTCCAAGACCAACCAGGAACGTCGCGAGAATCAGCGAGAACGTGTACGTTGATCCTCCAAACAGCAACGAGAGCGTTCGTGTCCAGATCACCTCGGCGGCCAGGGCCGTCATGCCCGAGAGCGCGATGGCAAAGTAGACGAAACTCGTGCCCTGCTCCGACTGACTGCTGCCGACAGCTGTCGTCGTCGATGGCAGGGACCGGCGGCGGGCGCCGGCTGGCGGCTCTGTAGATTGCGGCGTCGCAGCGGTCATCTGATGTGGGGTGGCCTTGGCCAACAGGAAAGCCACCAGCGCGATCCCGGTATTCAGTGTGGCCGCCACGTAGGTAGCCGTCGGCATGTCGAACACCCGCAAGAGGTAGAAGCCGGCCAGCAGGCTGCCGACCACCGCGCCGGCGGTGTTGCCGGCATAGAAAAACCCGACCCACGACACGCCGGTTGGCGTCGTTTCGACCCATCGCGCCAGCGCGGGCAGCGTCGCACCCATCAGCATGGTTGGCGGCAGCATGCACACGCCGGCCGCGATCCCGCGCATCACCAGACCCCACGTCCCGGAACCTGCCCAGGCCGTGTACACGTTGCCCACAAGCGGCATGGCGAACAACACGATCACGCCGATCAGCCCGATGCCCAGTTCAAGCACCGCGTAGACGAGCAGTGGATGGTGTTTCGAGGGAATCACTCGCGACAAGGTGAGGCTGCCCAGACACAGTCCGCCCATGAACGTGCCAAGCAGGACGGCGAGAGAGATCGAGGAGGATCCGATGACCAGCTGGAGCAACTGGAACCAGACCACCTCATAGATCAGGGCCGCACAACCGCTTCCGACAAACAACAGCAGCAACACGGGTAGAAAACGTCGCGAAGCCATCACCAGCACCCTGTCTGCGCGCGTTGGGCGCAACGAAATCACAATTTGACACGGCCGGGGCGATCCCTGGCCAAACATCCGGCTCCAGCCGAGGACCCAACGGAGTGCTGCACAGTGTGACAGGGGGACAGGTCAGTTTTCCACATGATTCAAGAACCACTCCCGGAGTAGCGGGAGTGGTTCATCCTGGCTTGTCACGTCGGCGCGGGCATGGTAGAAACGCTGGATCTGATACTGCTTCCCGTCTTGTACCGTGAGGAGATGACCGAATGAGAAGAAGGCTCGTGCAGTGTGTCCTGGCGTCCGTGGTGGTCGCCGCGATGTTTACCGTCGGCCCGGCCATC
>CAYHRK010000197.1:0-6922 GCA_964358795.1 uncultured Vicinamibacterales bacterium | reverse complement strand
CGTCGAGCTTCTGCCACTGCCGGCTGAACGTGGCCATGAGCTGGAACCCGTTGGAGAGGTTCTTTGCGACCACCGCATCGATCGCCGTCAGGATGTACTTGCTCCACGTGTTGTTGGTCTGCTGGTAGAACGTCCCCCGGTTCGGATCGACCTGGCCGAACCCGCTGAAGGGCAGGCCCGGTCCGGCCGGCCAGAAGCCGTTGATCTCGATCTGCGCCGGCGTGTGCTTGATGTAGCGCCGAACACCTGAGACGTCGATGGAGATCTGCCCGGGAAACTGCCTGCGGTAGCCCAGGACGAACTCGTCGATGTACGGCTGATGCAGGTCGGGATCGATCTCGAGCTCAGCCAGGGCGCGCGTGACCGGCGGCGTGATCTGCTGTTGTTCGAACACCCCGTCGCCGTTCGCGTCGTAGAGGTCTGCGATCGTCGTGCCCGGCGCGGTCCCGATGCTCGAGAGGCTGTCGCGACCGTTCACGATCTCGGTCACGCGGCTGTAGCTCGCGCGGACGATGTTGCGCGCGTCCGAGGTGACCATGTACGAGGCGCCCACGCGCGGACCCCACTCGGTGCTCTTCATCGTGGTCACGTCATAGAGCGCATTCCTGCGGCGAATGACGTCCACGCGCACCCCCGCCGTCGTCGTCAGGCGTGGTGTCGGTTTCCATGAGTCCTGTACGTAGAGGGCGATGTCGCTGGCGCGCGCCGCCCGCGTCTGGACCCTCTCCGGCGTCCGGGTCCGGCGGTGGAACGGGATGAGCGCCGATGAGAGGTTGTTCGGGTCCGCGAGACGCACCTCCTCCAGCACGTACCCGTTGTTCTGGTAGACGTTCGTGATGTCGTAGCGGCTGCGTGGCATCGCGTAGAGGCCGGTCTTGATCTCGTGCGACCCGAACCAGTTCTCGAGGAAGTAGGTGAGATCGGCCCGGATCGTCAGGGCCGATGCCGGCGCCAGGTTGATGCTCTGCTGGTTGTTCATCGTAGCGATCGAGCCGGAGCCCGTCGGCCGTCCCCCCGAGATGAACGTGCTCTTGTGGACCAGGACCTGCGGCCCTGACCCCTCGAGATCCTTCCACGTGTCCTCGTTCTCCCGGCTCTTGTTGTTCCACGAGACGAGCATCTGCGTGGCGAGACGGTTCGCCCAGACCGACGACAGCCGCGCCGTGACCATGGACCCGCCATAGCCGCTGTAGTTGAGGCGATCGGCCTGCAGCTCGCGGTCGCTGTTGTTGCGCTGCCGATCGTACTGGAAGATGCCCGAGAACTCGTGCCGGCTGGTGAGCTGCGAGGTGACCTTGGCGTACGGCTGGTAGCTGCGCGAGTTGTTGTTGAACGGCTCGAAGCCGGGCTTCAGGGCTTTCAGGTTCGCGATCTCCTCGTCGCGCCGGCTGATGCCGTTGACGAGCCGCGCGGCGCGGAAGGCGCCGAAGAACCAGATGCGGTCGCGGTCGACGGGGCCGCCGAGCGAGGCGTCGAACTGCTTCACCTCCTGGATGGTCGGCACGCCGCCACCAACCCCCTTCTTGGTGTTGTCAGCGTTCCAGTCAAGCGGTTGGTAGGTGAACGCGGCTGCGCCCTTGATCTGGTTGCCGCCGCGCGGCGTCACGATGTTCACGACCACCCCGGTGGTGCTCGGCGACGACGCATCGACGGCGCCCAGCTTGATCTCCACGTCGGCGATCGAGTCAACGCTCAGCGACAACCCGGTCGCCGCGCCGTCGGCAAATGCCGACGCGGGCGCCCCCTCGATGTTGAAGGAGTGGTTGTACACCTCCGCGCCCCGCGCGTAATACACCATCTGCCCGCCGCCGGTATCGACCGTCCGCGAGTTGACGCCCGGGGTCATGTCGATCGCGTCGCTCCAGATCCGGCGCGACGTGATCGGGACGGCCCGCAGGAGCTGCCCGTCGATGGTGATCAAATTGCCCGGCCGGCTGACCTCCAGCATCGGCGTCTCGCCCACCACCGAGATGGTTTCGCTGAGCGCACCGAGCTTCATGACGATGTCGACCCTGAACGTGCTGCCGGCGCGCATCAGGATGCCTTCACGCTTGGAGATCGCGAACCCCGACAGCTCGGCCGTGATGGTGTAGGCGCCCGGCGGCAGGTTCAGCAGCCGGTAGTAGCCCGTGCTGTCGGTGACGGCGACGACCGGGCGGATGAGCTCGACGCTGGTCGCGGTGACGGTCACGCCAGGGAGAACCCCGCCCTGCTCGTCTTTGATGTATCCGACGAGGCTGCCGTCACCGGTCTGTGCGGCGACCGTCACACTTGAGAGGATCAACCAAAACAGCGCCAAAGAGAGAACTCTGCGAGACATATCAGTCCTCCTCAACGGAATCCGGAAACGCCGGCGCATCAGGCGATCAGAAGTTGATGCGGAACACCAACTGGATGGTGCGGCCCGATTCCCCGGTCGTCACTTCAAAGGAGTCCCCGCTGGTCACGTTCGGGTTCGCATCGGTGCTCATCCCGCTGACCGGCGTGAAGTTGGTCTTGTTGAACGCGTTCAGCATCTCGGCGCGGAACTCGAAGTTGACGCGCCCCTTGATCGGCACCTGCTTCGCCACGCTGAAATCGAAGCGAACGTAGGCCGGCCCGGTGACGACGACGCTGTTGGCGCCGCAGTCGCCGTAGCCCGGCGCGACCTCGATGCAGTCGAGCGAGTTGGCCGGCGCGATGTAGCGGCCGTTCGGATCGGGCGGACCCAGCGGCCCGTAGCCCGTCAGCGAGCTCGCGCTCACGCCGAAGGCCTTCACGGTGTTGTCGAGGACGTCCTGCGGCAGCATCCAGATCTTCCTGCCGGCGTCGTCGAACCGCAGCTTGAACATCTTCGCCAGGTCTTCTTTCGTCATGTTGACCAGACGGACGTTGCCGAAGTCCAGCAAGCGGCCGGTCTGGAAGCGGCCCGTGCCGTGGAACATCCACCCGCCGAGGAACCCGTCGAGCCAGGGGTTCATGGTGGCGCCGAACCGCCGGCCTCGCCCGAACGGCAGCTCGTAGACCCAGTTGGCCTTGAAGGAGTGGGCCACGCCGCCCTCACCGCCGGACTGTCGAACGCTGCGCCAGTCTTTGCGGAACGAGCGGAACTGCGATTCGTACGACTTGCCCAAGACGTAGCTGGTCTGGAACTGCAGTCCCTGGTGGAGGCGCCGGCGCAGCTCGAGCTGCAGCGAGTTGTAGCGCGTGAACCCGCCGTTGGCCGTGATGTTGGCGCCGTCCAACAGATGCGGGTTGGCCACCAGGAAGTTGGCCGGCAGACCGGCCGCCAGCGCATTCGCGCGCCGAGTTGCGTCGGCATCGAGCGCGTTGGCGCTCGTCTGGGGCTGCGGATTGTAGATGGCCAGCGGGTTCACGAAGGTCGTGTCGCGGAACAAGGAGGAGGTGTAGCGCGACGCATCGCCGGCCTGCCCCGCCGGCACGCCGCTGAAGTACGCGAGGATGACCGGCAGCGGCGAGGTGCCCGTGCCCTGACCGTAGTAGCGGAAGTTCGCGCCACGCCCGGCCGCGAGATTCGCCCGCAGGTTCTGCTGCGCCAGCTTGAACTCGTTGAGGAACCCGTTCTCGATGATGTTCAGCTCGTTGTAGTCGAACTCCTCCCAGCCGTCGTAGTAGCGCGTGCCCACGTAGCGCACCTCCGCGGCCATTTGACTCCCGAGCGCGCGCTGGACGCCGAACGTGAACGACCTGGCAAACGGCACCTGGAGGTTGGGATCGAAGATGTTGACGTCGCCCGTGACCACGTCCGACATCGGATACGACGGCTTCGTCGCGAACGACGGCGGGCCGAGCTGGCTCGAGTTGCGGAAGAGCAGCGGAAGCGTGCCAAGGTTGCCGAGTGACAGGCTGCGGTCGGTCGTAACCGTCAGCCCCGGGTTCGCGCCGAAGACGCCTGAGAAGTCGGACATCCCGTGGCGGCTGTACGCGGTCGAGAACCCGGCGCGGAACACGGGCTCGCTGCTGAAGATCTTCTGGAGCCAGCCATTCTCGAGGGCCGGCTGCCAGGCGATGCCGACGTTCGGCGCGATGTTGTCCCAGTCGGTGTTGTAGGCCTTCGTGCCCTTCTTGAACTGCTGGAACGCCGGCAACTGGCCCTTGAGCACGCCCGGCTGGAACAGGTAACCCCACTGAGCCTGGTTGTCTGGCCCGATCGCCCCGGGCCTGAAGTCGGGGCCCACGCCGGTGACGCCAAAGACGTCCGCGATCGTCGCCGTCGAGTAGGCGCTGTTGGTCGGATAGAAGGGCAATTGCAGCTCGTAGCGCGCGCCGAAGTTGAGCGTCAGGCCCGGCCTGAGGCGCCACGAATCCTGCGCGAAGAACCCGAACTCGTTCATCCGGCCGCGCGCCAGGCCCTCGCCAAGGAGCACGTAGTCGCCGGTGCTCTCGTCGATCCGTGCGTTGGCGGTGATCGACGTGATGCGACCGGTCAGGATGGCGTACAGGCGCCGGGCGTACTGGAGGTTCGTGGACGACGCGCCGGGGAAGTTCGTCGTGGTGAACATGGCGGCCGCCGGATCAGCCGTGACCACGTCGAAGTTGATCGTCGGCACCAGCGTCTGGTTCTTCAGCCACAGGTTGACCTGCGTGTAGGAGCCCCCGAACTGCAGGTTGTGCTTGCCCTTGATCCAGTTGAGCGTGTCTTCCGCGATCCAGGTCGACGCCTGCCGGGAACTGGGCGTGGGGCCCTGCCCCGCGTTCGTAAGCGCGATGCCCCCGCTCGCGGTGCTGCAGCACGCGCCGTTCAGGTTGAGGTGGAAGCCCGCCTGATTGGCGACCGACCCAGAGCTCCACATCGAAGCGGCCCGCTCGTTCGAGAAGTAGGTGGCCCCGCCGGTCGCGCCGTACCGCGCTTCGTTCACCAGAGACTGGCCCAGGGTGGACCGCAGTGACGTCTGGTAGGTGTAGCGGTACGAATCCTGGGTGCCGACGCCGACACCGAACCCGGGCCAGAACGGGTCGGTGTTGTTGAGCGTGTCGGGATTGGAATTGATGTGCTGGTAGTTGGTCGAGCCCGACAGCCGATGGCTGTTCGAGAGGTTGAAATCCACGCGGACCGTAGGGTACCGGTTGCCCGACTTCTGGTCGTTCTGGAATGTGAACCGTTGTACGAGCGGGTCGGCCAAGTCGGTCAAGGTGCCGGTTCCGCTCGTCGAGGCGCGGATGTCGGCCAGCACCTTCGCGATGACCGGGTCCATGGTGGCCAGTTGCCCGTTGGCCCCGGCCAGGGCGAGCAGGTCGACCTGCCGGACGCCCGCCGCGGTGTTGTAGCTGAAAATACCCGCCCGCGACGACTCGCTGAGGAGAATCCGATTGCGCAGGACTCGACTGGGCTGCCGCGTCTCCTCGTAGTTGAAGAAGAAGAACGCCTTGTTGTGGCCGTCGAAGAGCCCAGGGATCACGATGGGCCCGCCCAAACGGCCTCCCGGCTCGTGCCGGGTGAGCGCGCTCTTCGGCAGCCCGGCCCGGTTGTTGAACCACGTGTTCGAATTGAGGGCCTCGTCGCGGTAGTAGTAGTAGCCGCTGCCCATGTACTGGTTGGTGCCCGAGCGGGTCACGAACCGGATCTGCACCGCGCCCTGGCCGGCGCTGTCGGCGCCCTGCCCGGCCGACGTGAAGGTGGCCTCCTCGATGGCGTCCAGGCGCGGGGTGATCCGCGTGAAGAAGCCGTCGGTCGTCTTCAGGTAGTTGTCCTGCACGTTCATGCCGTCGATCGTGATGTTGATGGTGCTCTGCGGCAGGCCGCTCACGACCGAGTCGCGGACGCCGGAGGTGCCGCCCGGCGTGTCAACGCCCGGCATGAACGCGATGAAGTCGAGCGCGCTGCGCGAGGTGAGCGGCAGGTTCGTCATCTGCTTGACGTTCATCGTGGCGGTGACCGCCGAGACCTGCGTCTGCACCATCTCGCTGAACGCCTGCACGGTGATGGTTTCCTCGACGGCGCCGACCTCGAGCACAGCCTTCACAGAGCCCGGCACGGCCGCATTCAGGACGACGTCGCTCAGGACGACCGTCTTGAACCCCATGAGAGAGACGGTCACGGTGTACGTGCCGGGATTCAATGCCGGGACGGCAAAGGTGCCGCCCTCCCCCGTGACGGCCTGGAACTGCGCGCCGGTGGCGTTGTTCTTGACGGTGACGTCAGCGCCAGGGATGACGCCTCCCGACGAGTCGACCACCAGTCCTGACAGCGAAGAGGTCGCCCCACCCTGTCCATAGGCGAGCGTGCTGCTCATCGCCATGATCGCGACGAAGACGACTGCCGACGCCAGCCTGACCACGTTCCGACTCATGAATCCCTCCTCCTCAGAGTTCCAGTCATGCCGATGGCGTTATGAAGCGATCCAACTGTCACGCGGAGGCCAAGTCTTTGGATTGCTCTTGGAAGTTTCTGACCCAGCGGCGACCTGCGGCACGCGTCTGGAGGGGCAGCGAATGGCGGCTTCGGCCAACTAATGAATGCGAGCGACGAGACTAGCGATCAGAGGCCGAGCCCCTTCCCAAAAGCGCCTCTCTGGCCGCCCATCCCTTTTGGGTCACACTACTCCTCGGCGGGGCCTCCGTCAAGGTGCCGGCGCAGGCAGCGGGTCGCGAGGGTGCCGGCGTTCGAACTCGTCCACGCGCGGACTCTCAACGGGCCACCACGATGTGTCGTGTCCTGCCGACATCGGCGGACCAAACGCGACAGGCGCACACGCGCCAGCTCGTTGGCGAGCTCGCCCGTGTTGAAGGCGTCCTTGGCGGCCAGGAAGATGTCGTACGCCAGGCTCGCGTACGTTTCCGCGTCCTTGCAGTTGCTCTCGAACGCGTACGACATAGCCATCGACCGGTACGCGCGCGTCTTGTTCTCGATCGTCGGTGCGACCTCGACGGGCGACTGCGCGGCAAGCGCGGCGGCGCCGATCAGAGAAACCGCGACGGCGTG
>CAYHRK010000196.1:0-6960 GCA_964358795.1 uncultured Vicinamibacterales bacterium | reverse complement strand
GAGCCGCCTGCGTCGGTCGCAGATTCTGCTCAGGCTGATGTCACGGAGTCTTCTAATACGCGCGGCGACCGGAACCGTCCGAATGGACGACCTCCGTGAGGCGCCGGGCACCGGATGGTTGGGTGGCGGGTCGTCTCAGACGCGTAAATGCCTGGCCGCCAGCGGGAGGCTCGTCGCGAACAGCGCCAGGAATCCTGCAGCGAACGGTGCCACATCCACGGCCCCGGTACCAAACGCCAGCATGGCGTTCACGCCATCCATCGCCCAGCCGGTTGGCACGAGATAGGCAATCTCCCGCATGACCGGCCCCACGATCTCGATCGGCCACCACAGGCCGCCCAGCCATACGATCGAACGAGGCGCCCCAGCTCGTGCAGGCCGTCCAGACCGTGCACGCCTCGCTGGAGTACGCGACGTGAGGTAGAATCCGGCCATGCGAAAACCTCTGGTCATCGTCCTGCTGATCTTGGTGTGCGCCGCGTCGCTCGTTGCGCACGATTTCTGGCTCGCCTCCTCATCGTGGCAGGCGGCGCCCGGATCGACGGTCACGCTCACGGCAAACGTCGGGGACCGGTTTCCCGTCGCCGGCAGCTACACCGATCCGGCTCGCGTCGACTCGGTCACGCTGCTGGGGCCGGGTGGCCGCGTGGCGGTACAGCCCGACTTCCGCCGCGAGCGTGACTCGCTCGCCGCAGACCTGCATCTTCCACCGGCACCGGGCACCTACCTGGCCGTGATGGTCATCAAGCCCCGGTTCATCGAGATCGCGCCACGGGATTTCACCACCTATCTCACGCACGAAGGGCTGGAGCGCGTCGTCAGCGAGCGGGAGCGCCTGGGCGAGTCGGGCAAGCCGGGACGCGAGCGCTACTCACGCTACGCAAAGCTCGTGATTCGCGCGGGCGACGGTCCGGCGGATCACGTCACGAATCCTGCGGGCTTGAAGGCGGAGCTCGTGCCGCTCGTGGATCCTACGACGCTCCGGCGCGGCGACACGCTCGCCGTGCGGCTGCTCGCCGACGGCCGGCCCGTGTCCGGCGCGCTCGTCGGCGCCATCGACGCGGGCTCTAAAGGGGCGCCGGACGACTGGCCGCTGAAGGGCCGCAGCGACGCGGACGGTGTGGTGCGATTCGTGCTCAACGCGCCCGGGCCGTGGCTGGTGCGCAGCGTGCACATGGTGCGGCGCGGCGGCGAGTCGGGACCGCAGGCCGCCGACTGGGAATCCTCCTGGACATCGCTGGTGTTCGATCTCGCGAAGTAGACGCAGGCCGCGAGGTGTGATGCCTGAAGAGGTGGTCGTGATTCGGGAAGATCGGCGGTGGCTGGCTGGATCAGGTCAGGCGATCACTCGCGACACGGCGCGGATCGCTTTCCAGGCAACTTCCACCGCCTGCGCTCGGTCCCAGGCATCGGCAAGGTCCTCGCGCTGACGATCCTCTACGACTGGGACTCCCGTGGCCGGTCTGGGTTGTCACCGCGCTGAGCCAAGGCTTTTCATGACGCGCAACATTTCTTGAACTTCGCGCCACTGCCGCATGGGCACGGATCGTGACGACCAACCGCCGGAGCCCGGACGAGCGGAACCGATCGTCGTTGCTCTCCAGTGAGAAGGGCCTCGACGTCCCAGACATCCTCGGGCTTGTCTGGCTCGATGCCGACAATCACCTTCCAGCCATGACTGTCGCATACTGAGAGGATCTCTTCGGCCCGATCCATCGTTCGCACGTGCACGACAGCAGGTCGTTTGGCGCTACCCAGTTTCGCCATCTCACCTCTTCCGAGAGTCTCGTGGTCTGGCTAGCGCCCGGCTTCAGCCGCGGCGGCTCATGATCCCATCGGCCGCTGTCGGCTGCAAGCCGTGTTAGCTGGCTCACGTTGATTCAGAGCAACTTCTTGAACTGTTCGATGGTGAGGCCGGCGTCTCGAACAATACCGCCCATCGTGTATTCGTTACTGGACTATTGCGAGGTACCGTGATGATCCGAGTGCCGTCAGTCATCACGATATGTTTGCCCTGGGTGGCAATTGTGAAACCGGCTTTCTCCAAGGCTCGAACCGCTCGAAGATGATTGACGCCGGGTAGTTTTGGCACGGCCGTTTACACCAGTACTTCCACTTCCCGAATCTTGGAGCCTTTTGAAATCATTGCGACCGCTTCAAAGTACTCCCGAATGGCGTACTGGATGTTTTCGAGTGCCTCTTGTTCGGTCTTGCCCTGTGACCAGCAACCCGGAAGGCCGGGACACGAAACGCTGTAGCCTTCCTTTGATTTCTTGAGTGCGACCCTGTATTTCATCACACCACCATTCTGACTCAGCCTTCGCGGTTACGCCAGTCCAGCTAACACGTATTGAAGTAGACCGCACGGCCTTGCTCGCGGCCAGCCGGCGGCCGCAGCCCGAGTCGACTTCACTCCGATGTGTCCGCAACGGCGCATGTTAGCACAAAGCGGCCCAGTCGACTGTCGTCGTGGTTGGCTGCAGCCGCGGGATTGTCGGCGGCGGCGGCAGCCAACCACGGAAGACGTGCAGACAGCATCCGCGAGACAAATGCCGCTGGCACAATAGCTTGGCCATTTCAGGCAGGAAAAGGCTTGTACGCGGTCGGCTGCATAGCTCCCGGCCAATCACGACCGCGTGGTTCTCACAGCCGATCGAAAGGACTTCGCACGCCCAGCGCACCCCGGTTGACGTGCAGGTGAAAGCGAGAGGGTGGACCCCTTTTCGGATCCCGACAGATCCAGGACGCCGGAAACACGAACTGCCAGCCCCACTCTGTCGGGGCTCCCGGGTACTTGCCATCGAGCGCGAACGGGAACACGACGCGCCCTTCACCACGCGTGAGGTCGCGCAGCCAACCCTGCACCTCGGTGTGCGTGCGATCGCGACGACCGCGCGTGAATGAGGTTCACGAGCTGACCTCTCAGGTCCGCCGCTTCCAGCAGGTTGAGCCCGGCCAGCTTGACGTCTTCGACCGTCTGCCGGTTGATGTTCGCGCCCATCATGCGCACCACAAGGGGATTGAGCGCGTCCATGATGGCGCCGGCGATGGGTCGATCGATGCGGACGTGCTCGAGCAGCCAGATCTCCCCGTCGCGACGGACGATGCGCCTGTGAACCCTTCGACAGGTTGATGTTGATGATGGCGGGCAGCAACTGGGGGGTCAGCCCGACTGCGAGAGCAATCGAAAAGAGCAACGAATCGATGATGGGTTTGTGAAAGAATACGTTGACGGCAAAAATCCCGATCACCAGTACGAACATCACCTCGGTAAGCAGATAGCCCAGTTTGCGAATGCCACGCTCGAACTCCGTTTCCGGCGGGCGCAGGGTCAGGCGTTTGGCAATCTGCCCAAACGCGGTGCGCGATCCGGTTCCAACGATCACGATCCGCGCCGAGCCGCTGCGGACATTCGTCCCCATGAACACGCAGTTGGTTCGTTCGGTCAGGGCGGCGTTGGGGGGGATCACGCCGGGACATTTCTCCACCGGATACGTCTCACCCGTCAGAACCGCCTGGTTGACGAAAAAATCGTTGGCGTCGAGCACCACCCCGTCCGCAGGAATCAGACTTCCTGCCGAGAGTAGAATTGTGATCGTTGATAGACTCCTGGTCGGGGGAGGCTGCAGTAGCCGTTGGCAGCGTCACCTCGGGGTGTCCTACCGGTTCGAGTAGTGGACGCTGACGAGGGCGTACGCGATGCGAGCGAGCAGGTCGGGCCGCGGGAAGACCAGGAAGCGGGATTCCCACGTCGGCGCAAACTTTTTCTTGTATTGGAAAAGGGTCCGGTAGCCGTACACGCTGGAGAAGTGATCGAACAGCAACCGTACAGCCCGGTCGTACGGCGACAGGGCGGTCTCTTCGTCCGCATTGGCCAGTGGAGCCATCGCGAGGCTGAGCGCCTGCACGCCTTCCTCCTTGAAGTGCAGGGCCGACTCAGCAATAAGCAGGTCCATCACGCCCGCCTGAGCCGACTGCCGATGACGCATCGCGTCCAGCACCAGCGCCTGGCCGGCGCGGTACGGCAGCCAGGTCACGAACGCTTCGATGGATCCGTCGTCTCGCCGTGCGATGAGCGTGCGCTTGTCGGCCAGATCCTCGACAGAGAAGACGCCGAGGTTGAAGCCCATCTCGCCGCCCTTCTTGGTCGCCAGCCACTCGCTCGAAATCTCCTCGAGCTGGTCGTCGACGTCAGGGTTGGGGACGTGTCGGTGGTACTCGATGACGCGGAGGTCCGGCGCCTCTCGGCGGACCTTGTTCATGAACTGTCGGACTTTGGCGACGGCGCCTCCGCTGAGCGACCAGGTCGGCAGCTGAAGTACGGCCTCTTCGCCGATCTTGAACCAGCGAAGCCCGCAACGTCGATAGGTCTCGAGGTAGCGTGGCGAGACCTCGTAAAACGCGGGCACCCAGTCGTTGGTGGCGCAGAACGCCACGAACGATTCGATGAGCGGCGTGACGGCGGTGTCCTCTCCGACCGGATCGCCGGCGACGATGGCGACACGATTCTTGACGCGGAAGCCGATGAACGCCCGCCCATCAGTCGAGAAATGGCGTTTGTCGTCCTGCTTGGCGAAGTACGACATCGAATCGACTCCGTGTTGCCAGGCCACACCAGCCACGCGGATCGCGCCGAGGCGCGATCGGTACTCGCGCCAGGCGACCGGCGCCAAGGCCGCGGTGAACACGTAGCCGGCCGAGACAACCAGCAACAGGCGCAGCGACCACACGAAGGCCATCGTACTCGGCGTCGTCGCCACAAGCGGCAGATCCTGGAACCCGGCAACGAGCCATGTCGCCCGCAGCGCGCTGAGGAGGTCCGGCGACGCGTGTCCGAACTCCCGCAGCCCTGCCAGCCCGTAGAGGCTGACCGCCGCCCCGAGGATGGGCGCGGCAACGAGGGCGTGGCGGAGCCGCAGCGGGTCGGTGCGCGCGTGGAAGCGTGACCGGTACCGCCACAACTCCAGGGCGAATCCGGCGGCCAGCATCGCCCGTAGCACACTGCCGTGATGAGCCAGGTACAGAAGGGACGAGACCACTGCGAGTGCCAACGACAGCGCCCAGGCAGAACGTTTGCGCCGGGCGAGACCGCGACCGAGATAGACCAGGGCGATCCCGGCGAGCAGCATCAACGCTCGGCTCCCCCCCGTCACTTCGAAGGGAAGCCCGGCCGTCAGCCACTCCAGGTGGAGAATGCGGGTCCCGATCACAGCCGACACACCGTTGAGGATTCCCAGGATCACGGCGAACGTCGCCAGACGTCCGTGAGGGTGCACCACCAGCAGACGGCTCGTGCGGTGAACCAGGAAGAACAGACGCAACGCGGCGTTTCCACCCGCTTCGAGCGGGCGGCGAAGCGCGGATACGGTCTGGGTGAGGCGCCGCCAGCGACGCACGATGATGACGATGGCGGCGACCAGGAGGGCGCCGAGGATGAGGCGTTCGTACCGTTCCACGTCCTCCAGGAGAAGCTCAAGGGTGTCGCCGAAGACGTAGCCGGCGAACCCCACAGCGAGGCTCCACAGGCCAGCGCTGGCAAGATCGAGCCGTGTGAAGCGGACGGGGGAGGACCCTGAGGCGCCATAGACGGCCGGGATGGCGGCGCGAAACCCCCACAGGAAGCGCGACATCGGGATCAAGACGGTCCCGTGATGTTGGAGCCACCCATGGATACGGCGCACCCGCCGGTCTGTGGTGAGTTTCCGCTCGAGGTAGGCCCGGCCCCGCCAACGGCCGAGCCAGAACCAGAACTGATTCGCGAAGGCTGTGGCCGTTGCCGCCAGGCCGATGACAATGCGGATGTCGAAATAGCCCCGATGGGCCAGAAATGCGCCGGCGATCAGGAAGGCGTCGGCTTCGACGAGCACCCCGAGGAACAGGAGGGCGTAACCGTACCTCAGCAGTTCGTGGTCGAGCATCCTTGCCCTTCCTCCACCACGGGGCGACACATGTGCTACAAGTTCGGTTGCAAGTCGAGTGCCGCAGGCAGGTTCGCGGCTGCTCGTGGTTGGCATCATACTGTGTTCGTGGTCCGGGGCAAACCGCCACACCGCGTGTCGGAATAGACTGGGCCGAGGCAGAAGCGGGAGGGAGAGGATGAAAGCACCGTGGAGACCGATGACCCTCACGGTCGTTGCCATCATCTGTGGGTTGCTGATCGGGCTGGCGTCGCCGGTGCGGGCGCAGAACACCGCAGGGTTCGCCCTTCGCGGCAAGGTCCTGACGCTTCATCTCTACGGCCCGGTGAACGGGGCCCCGGTCATCGTCGCCAGCGGAGATGGCGGCTGGGTGCACCTCGGTCCGCACGTGGCCGACGTCCTGGCGCGCGCCGGCCACTTCGTGGTGGGGGTCGACAGCAAGCAGTACCTGTCCGCCTTCACCGCGGGCACGACGACCCTGCGGCCGCAGGACGTGCCCCGCGATTTTCGGGCGCTGATCGACTACGCGGCGAGGTCGGCTCACGTCAAACCGGTGCTGGTGGGGGTGTCAGAAGGCGCCGGCCTCTCGGTGCTCGCCGCGACCGACCCTTCAGTGCGCGCCGTTGTGGGCGGTGTCATCGCACTCGGGCTGCCGGACCGCAACGAACTCGGCTGGCGATGGAAAGACGCGGTGATCTACATCACGAAGGGGGTCCCTGACGAGCCGACCTTCAGCGTGGCAAACCTGATTGAGCGCGTGGCGCCCCTGCCACTGGCCGCGATTCACGCGACCGGCGACGAGTTCGTGCCCGTTGCGGACATCCAACGGATGATGGCACGCGCGGCTGAGCCCAAGCGGTTGTGGATCCTCAAGGCGTCGAACCACCGGTTCAGCGACAATGAACGGGAGTTCGATCGTCGCCTCGCCGAGGCGCTGGAGTGGGTTCGGGCGAACGCGCCGCGTTGATGGGCTGGCCGGACGCCAGCTAGCCCGCATTATTCATGAACGCGGCCGCGTTCATGAATAACGCGCCGGCTGTCG
>CAYHRK010000195.1:0-6961 GCA_964358795.1 uncultured Vicinamibacterales bacterium | reverse complement strand
ACGCCTCTGTCAAGACGTCTGCGGACAGACGTCTGCGGACCTCTGCAGAGGTCCGCAGTTCTACACCACTCAGTTCGTGTCATGAGCTTGAGGCCCGGGCAAGGCAGGGTACGTGACGCCTGCGGAATCGGTTGCCTACGTGAAGGAACAGGATGCGTCTCCGACGGCCGTGCTACTGGATCCGAGCGGAGAGGTGGGGCACCTTTACGAGGCCAAGACCACGCCGCACATGTTCGTCATCGACCCGCAGGGCGTGCTCATCTACGACGGGGCGATCGATGACAAACCGACCAGAGATCTCGCCGAGGTCGCCACGGCCACCAACTACGTGTCGGCTGCGTTGACAGACGCCATGGCGGGGAAGACCGTGACTGTGCCGACGAGCAAGCCGTACGGGTGAGGGGTGCATTACGCTGAGCAGTTGCTCAGCAAGTAGGTTGGCGGGTCCTGTGGCGTTTGGTTTGCGTCGTGCAGGCCGGCTACTTGATCACCTTCTTGGCTCGCGCCGGGTCTGACACGGAGAACACCCCGAGAGGCCGCGACGATCCGGCTTCGACGCCTACGTACGCATAGTTGATGTTGATGCCTGCGTCGCCCAGCCCCTTCGCGACCGCTGCGAGGGCGCCCGGACGGTTGGTCAGCGTCGTGGTGAGCACTTGCTCTTCGGTGTAGGGGTAGGTGATCGCCTCCAACACGCGCTTGGCCACCGGCACCTTGTCAACGACGAGCCGAACGAGACTACGCCCTTCGTGCTCGATCGACACGTGGGCGACGATGTTCACCCTTTTCTCGCCCAGTGCGCTGCACATCTTCGCCAGCGTCCCTGGCGTGTTGTCCATTGACACAGAAAGCTGGGTTCGAATGGCCATTGGGAAACCTCCTTCACGCCGCTATTCTAGCCCGAAACCGCACGGCGCGACACATCTCTCATGACTCGACTCTGAACGTGCCATGGCGGCCTCGGATCACGACGCAGCGCCGGCGCGCATTTCAGGGACCGGCTTCACGACTGACCACCCGCTGCAGGTGGCACAGGCCGCGCTCGGACTGGTCAGCAGTTCCCGCATTTCGGCGCGGTCCGATGGCGCGTCGGGCGCGGGCGCGCCAAGCGTCGCGAGCCGGCGTGCGACCTGCTCGGCCTCTTTGTAATACAAACCCGCAAGATCTTGTTTTTCTGACAAGAAGTTCCTGGAGTCGGTCCGAGCGCTGAGCGGGTTTGTATTACTAGAAGCGGCGGGCCCGTGGGCCCGCCGCCTAGCGCGGGTGAGCCCTCAGTTTGGTTGCGGCTCAGCCGCGCTGTGATCGACACTGCGCTCCAGCCTGGCGATGTCACGCTCGAGCGCGGTGACGGTGTCGGCCGCCGTCGACGAGTTGCCGGCCCCTTCCAGATACTGGACGGGCGGGGATTACTGCTGACCGTCTCCGCGTACCTGGCGCTCGTCGCGCACCTGATCAGCGCAGGGATTCCCCAGCCGGGTCTCGTCCTCCTCGGGCACGAGCGCACGCGCGAAGGCCATCACAAGATGCGAGGCGAGTTCTTTACACTGGAAGTAAGACACGATACGCTTTACTCGTGAAAAGCGTCATCTCCGCCAAGGGCCAGGTTACCGTGCCGGTCGAGGTGCGGGAGAAACTGGGCCTCCGAGCAGGGACAGCGATCCGGTTCGAGATCGTCAAGGGCGCCGCGCTGCTCAGAAAAGGTGGCAGAGGGCCGCACCCGGTCGACCGAGTCTACGGGACGCTTCGCCTCCGCCGACCGGTGGACCGGATTCTGGACGAGATGCGAGGGCCGCGACCCGGCACGCGGCGACGGGGACGATGAGGACGGCGGTCGACTCGTCTGTTTTGCTGGACGTGCTGGGGGCGGATCCGACCTTCGGTGAGCGATCGCGCGAGGCCCTGAGAGTCGCGTACGATGCTGGCGCGCTCGTAACCTGCGAGATCGTCTGGGCGGAGGTGCGGGCCCATTTTCCGGGCGACAAGACTTTCGTTGCCGCGCTCGACTCGTTGGGAATCCGCTTCGATCCGATTGGTACGGCAGCCGCGGAGCTAGCCGGTCGCCTGTGGCGCCAATACCGGCGCGCGAAACGGGGCCCGCGGGAGCGCCTGGTTCCCGATTTCCTCGTGGGCGCCCACGCCCGTCTGCAGGCCGATCAGCTCCTGACCCGGGATCGAGGCTTCTACCGGCGCTATTTCTCGGAGTTGCGGCTGGTCGATCCCGGAACCGCCTGATCGAGTGCGACCTCGGGCCGCCGGCGGATCACCCAGGGGCCCCAGCATGATCCATCCCATCTACCGGGTGCAACCCGCTGGGCCATTGCACGAAGACGGCCGAGGCGTCGTGATATACTTCGGAATATATCTGTGAGTACATGTGGAGGAGCGTCGTGGGCAAGCCTTTGATGATTCAGGAGCACGACGATCGGCGCATCGAGGCGTTGAAGCGGCGGCTGGGCATTGGCACCAAGGTCGACGTGGTGCGCGCCGGGCTCGAACTGCTGGAGGGGGAAGCCGACCGCCAGGCCCGCGTCGCGCGATGGCGGCGCGCCGTCCGGCTCGCCCGGGCGACCAGCCGCTCGGTGAACGCGGAATTCCGGCGGTATTCCAGGTTGGCCCGGTCGTGACGACGGTTCCGCGCCGCTGGCACGTTTACGTCGTCGACCTCGAGCCGCGTGTCGGCACGAAGCCGGGGAAGCAGCGTCGCTGTCTGGCGATTCAGCCGACCGAGTTCGCTGAGGCCGGCCTCGACAGCACGGTCGTGGTACCCCTCACGACGACCCTCACATCCGGCAACGCGTTTCCGCTGCGAGTGCGCGTGCCGAAGGGCATCTCGGGAGTCGAACGGGAGAGCGACATCCTCGTCGACCAAATCCTCGCCTGGGACAACTCTCTGTTTCGGCGGGAGATCGGGGAGTTGCCGGAAGCGCTGCGCGACGAGGTGAAGGCGGCGCTGCGTGAGTTCCTCGATCTATGAGGCCAGGGACGGTCCGCCGCATATGTCAGGGCTCGCGGAACGATATAGAGACCGCTGTCCGCCGACGAGCAAGCCGTGCCGAGTGCGTGAAAGACCAGGCAGCCGAGGCGGCCGACGACGCGTGGAGTTTGCAAGAGGTGGTGCGGCGCGCCGTCGCGATTCTCACGCTGGCGTTGCCGCGCGGGGCTGGCCCCAGGCGGGTGGCAACGGTGGCGTCCGCGGGCGGACGCCACCGCGCCGGCGAGAACAGGCGGGAGAATCGGCCGTGATCGAGCCCGGATGCAGACTGCGAGGGGAGCTGAGCGAGCAGATCCGGCGCGGGATTCGGTTGTGGCTGAAGACGAAGGGCGCCCGCGTCGAAGCGCCCCGACCGCGTGCGCGAACACGCGGCCGGAGCTGACCACGCGCTGGAGGTGTGAAATGCCCCGCCGGTGGGTGCTCCCGCTCATCTGTCTCTACGTCGTCCTGGTTATCGTGGTCATCGCGTGGCCGGGCCAGCGGGATGTCTTAGCGACGATTGTCGACTTCACCACGGTCTACGTGCTTACGTGGACCCTCGTTGCTGTGTGGCGCTACGCGGAACTCACCCACCAACAGCTTGCCATGCGGGCTGGCGAGTGGCGTGTGCTGAACAAGCCGGTCGTGTTCTTGGATGCAGATGTTGTTCCGTCATTGGATCCTAGCAGATACGAGACTCGCTATGTGGCGAGAAACGTGGGCCCAGGGCTCGCAGTGAACGTACACGTCCTGACCCTTAACGACGATGGAAAGACGGAGGACGTTGACACGATAGGGGCTATTGAAGCCGGCGGCAGCCGCGTTCTGCCTGAACACATGGACACGCACCTTGAGGCTCACGCGGGAAGGCTGTCGGGCCGAGTGGTCGTGACAGAAGCTATGAAGACGCGGACCGTTCAGTGGGTGGTGACTCTGAACGTGGCGGACAAGCGCGGTCAAGTCAGGCACAGCTTTCTCGAAGACTTTGCAGTAGAGGGATTGGCGCTCTCGGGACTGCTAGAACAGCACGGCCAGCGATTCGCGGAAGCGCTGGCTGTTCTTCGGCGCCAGGTCGAATCCGACAGGAGTGAGGCAAGATGACCACAGAAGAACGCCTCGAAACGCTTGAACGGGAACTCATCCGCGCGAAGCGCCGCGACCGCTGGCTGCTGGTAGGAATTGGCCTGGCGGTGATGGGCGGCTTCCTGGGCTGGACTGGCACGGCGGTCACGGCTCACGGCCAAGCGCCAGCACAAGCCCAGAAGGAGATCCGCGCCAATGCGTTCATTCTTGAGGATGACAAGGGTCAGGTCCGGGCCCGACTGCACCTGTTGTTCTCCGGTCGCCGCTTGCCAAGTCTGGAGTTGCTCGACGAGAAGGGCGAGGTCGGGGTCCGACTGAGCATGTTCGGGCCAGCGCTGGTCTTGTCCGGCGCGAACAGCGAGAGCCGCGCCGTGCTGTCCGTGCTCGGCGACATCACGATGCTGAACTTGGTGGACGCGAGCGGCAACGTCCGCACCGAGCTGAGCGTGTTTAACGCCGGGTCAAGCTTGAAATTGTCCGACGCGAAGGGCAAGGTCCGGGCCACGCTCGGCGCGGCCGAGACAGAAACGCCCGACGGCAGGACCACCAGCTACCCGGAGTCGTCTCTGCTCCTGTTTGGCCCCGACGGCAAAGTCATTTGGGGGGCCCCGCGCTAGTCGAACGTTCGACGCGACGACAGGTGGAGTTCATGCCTTCGACACCGATGGGCCCAGAGCTCGTGGCGCAGGCGGAGCGCCTTAGAAACGCCCAGCGGGAGGAAGAGCGCCTATCGCTGGAAACCACGCGGATGGACCTGGAGAATCGTGGCCGTGTCGTCTTGATGGCCCTCGGCATTGTTGGCGTCGTTGTCCCGCTGTTAGCTGAGAGGCACATGTCCGCTGCGCCATCGCTACTGGCGTGGGCGAGTGTTTGCCTGTTGGTCTCGGCCCTTACCGGCGTCGTCTCCCAGGCGGTCGAACGCCACTTTCGCAACAAAGCGATGGCGCTCAACGCTCAGTTCATCAGTGCGGTTCTTCTCGCCCCCTACGAGAAGGATGGCAGAGAACGAGCGGATCGGTTGGTGCCGCACATAACCAGACTAAGCGAGCAGCGATCAAGGGCTGGCGACATTGGAGATGCTGTTCTCTATCTGTCGTTCGTGGCTGGTGTATGTCTTCTGATAGCCGCCGTCCTGTACGCCCGGACCTGATGGAGGAGAAGATGCTTGCCGCGATCTACGCCCGCAAGAGCACCGAGCAGAATGGCGTCGCCGATGAGGCGAAGTCCGTGACGCGCCAGGTCGAGAGCGCCCGTGCCTACGCCGCCGCAAAGGGCTGGACCGTTAACGAGCACCTGGTGTTCGTCGATGACGGCGTGAGCGGCGCCGAGTTCGAGCGCCGGCCGGGCTTCCAGCGCCTGATGAACGCGCTCGCGCCGCGCCCGGCGTTCCAGGTGCTCGTCATCTCGGAGGAATCGCGGCTCGGCCGCGAGGCGATCGAGACGTCGTACGCGCTGAAACAGATCATCACGGCCGGCGTCCGGGTGTTCGTCTACCTCGAAGACCGGGAACGCACGCTCGACAGCCCGATCGAGAACATCGTGCTGTCGCTGATCACGTTCGCCGACGAGTTGGAGCGCGAGCGGAGCTGGCAGCGCGTACGAGGCAGTCCAGCGCAAGGCCCGGACGGGACACATGACGGGCGACCAGGTGTCTGGGGTGCGACAGCGTGAACGTGAGCGGACCTGGACGGCGGGCAGTCACACCTCAAGCGCCGAATCCTCGAGAAGAGGCAACCGTCGTCCCGCGGATTTCTCTGGATGTTCGCCGGAGGTGTCGGCCTGACGGCAATCGCAAAGACACTGAAGGCGGGTGGCCCATGAGGAAAACCCGGAAGACCACTGACCAACTTCGACATCGTGGTAGCCGCAAGGCGTCGGCGCTGACGAGTGGATCAGGGGAAGTGGCGCTTCGCGAAGGCCCGGCCGGAGCCGGACTTGAGGTACCTCTCGAAACGCACCGCGCTGCTCTCATCGGCGAATTCCACAGAGGCCACGAGCCGCCATGGACGATGATGGGCCGTGTAGTCAGAGTGTCCGCCGTTGTGGGCGGCGACTCGCGCCGCAACGTCGGAGGTCAATCCGACGTAGTGTCGCGTCGCCTCGCTTGTGCTGCGTAGGACGTACACAGTGCGCTTGATCTGGGGCACAGCGGGAGTTCGCTGCAACACGGGGGCCGTTTCGAAACGCGCTGAATGTCCGTAGGTTGCGGCAAGCGGGTGTACAATTCCTGCGCACTGGGCAAGCGGAGAGATGGCAGATTGTGCCCGCCTTCGCCGCTCTGCGGCTTCGGCGGGGCAGCCTTCGCTGGTGAAGGTGGGCTCGCCCGTCTTCGCCACTGCGTGGCTTCGACGAGGCGGGCTGGCTTGCCCAGCCGAAGCTCGCCCGAAGGGCGAGCGAAGGCTGGCGTCCCCAACGGGATTCGAACCCGTGTTTTGGCCTTGAAAGGGCCACGTCCTGGGCCTCTGGACGATGGGGACGTGCCGAGGCCGATAACAGCCAATAAGCTTAACACGCCTGCTCAGATGGACTTCCTGCAGCGGCACAGATGATCTGGATCAAGAGTGTGCTCGCGGGATTCGTGGCCGCGATCATGACAATGGTCGCGATCGCGATCTCGGATTCCGGTGGATGTTCCGCCGCCAGCGCCGGCGTCGATTGATATAATCCCGCGCATGTGGCCCTTCCTGCTCTGGATCGCGATTCTTGCAGTGGCAGGGCTCATCTATCCGAGACGGCCGCGCACGACGGCCGCGCTGTTCGTCGTGCTCGGAATGCTATCCATCACCTTGGCATTCACGCATAACACGGGAAACAACCTCGGCGCGGTGGCCGGCGCATTCTGGATCGGGCTGGGTATCTGGTATCTGGTGAAATATCGAACGCCCGACGCTCGAGCGAAGCACGTCA
>CAYHRK010000194.1:0-6963 GCA_964358795.1 uncultured Vicinamibacterales bacterium | reverse complement strand
TTCCCAATCACCGATCCGCTCCCGGCCCCAGCGTCGTTCACGTGGCGGGTGCGTGCCGAGCAGGACGGGTTCGTCGGCCCCTGGTCCGACACCGCGGTGTTCAGGACGCTCGAGCCGGTCACGGTCGACACCCCGATACCGGTTTCTCCGGTGGGCGGCGTCACGGTCGACAGCAACCGGCCGGATTTCGCCGTCACGAACGGCGGGTTTAGCGGTCCGGCGGGCGAGATCGTCTACCGGTTCCAGGTCGCCACTGATCCGGACTTCTCCACCATCATCGCCAGCGGGAGCATACAACGCAGCACGGGAACCACCACGGTCCACGATGTGGGGACACTTGCGTGGAACCAGTTGTTCTACTGGCGCACGTGGGCGACGGCCACGAGGGCCACAAGCGCGTTTTCGGCCGCGCAGACGTTCAGAACGCCGGAAGAGACCTTCATCGACGCGCCGACTCCCCTGTCGCCGATCGGTGGCGCTACGGCCACCAGCCGCACCCCGACCCTGACGGTGACCAACGGGACGGTGCGTGGCAACGTGGGCCAGGTGACGTACGTGTTTGAAGTCTCCACCCAGCAGACGTTGGGAGCTGTCACAGCAACCGGCCAGCAGGCGCTCGGACCTGTCACGGCAACGGGCAGGGCCACGCGCAGCTCTGGCTCGACCACTTCGGCCTCGGTCGGACCGCTTGCCGAGACGACCACATTCTTCTGGCGTGCATACGGCACAAACGGGACCATCACGGGACCGTTCTCGGCGGTCCACTCGTTCGTCACGCCGAGGGGAGGCCCGCGCACGCCCGATCCGCCGGCCGGCCAGCGCCTGCCGCGACCGAACATGGAGCACATCGTGCGGGAAATCGCGGCGAGGTACCCCGGAGACCTCAGAAACTCGTGCCAGGAGCACGGCGGCAGTTGGCGTTTCATGGACCGAGTGGTGGACCGCCTGCGCGAGTTCGATACTCGTTGGGGCTACAACTGGAAGCGCGGCAACATCGGCGACCCCTCGATGGACGTCGTCGACTACCACTGGGGCCCCGGACCGGACGAGAACAGCACCGAGGTCTACATCATCGACATCATCGGCGGCCACTGCGGTCCCAGCCCGGGGCCGGCGTGGGTGGACGTGACGGGCATCACGGCCGAAAACCGGACTATCGGCCGCTGGACGGGCCGCGGCCGATTCTGATCGCCGATTGCACAACTGAGTACGACCCATGAAGGGCGCGGTCCTGCGGCTGCGCCCTTCTTGCTGTACACTCGCGACCGCCATGCCCGCGACGTTCTACCGCTGGTTCTCCGACCGTCAAAAGGAGCTGACCGGATTCGGCCGCGCCCGCCGCGCGCGCACCGAGCAATCGCGTCTCGGTCTGCTGATGCGTCACATCACTGCGCCGGGCGATCTCATCGAGATCGGTCCGGGCCACGGCACGCTGGCTGAAGCCGCGGTCGCCGCCGGCTGGCGGTATCGCGCGGTCGAGGCCAGCCCCGTCTTGATCCAGGAACTCCGCCGAAAGGGCCTCGAGGTCATCGAGGCGTGGGCGCCGCCGATCCCCGCGCCGGACGCGAGCCACGACGTCGTGTATGCGGATCAGGTGCTGGAACACATGCCCGGCATCGACGCGGCCCGGGCGTTTGTCGCCGAAGCCCGCCGCACGCTGCGCCCGGGTGGCGTGCTGTTCGTCGTCGTGCCCGACTATCTGAAAGAGCGGACGTTTTTCTGGGACGTCGATTACACGCACAACTTCGTGACGACCGAACGTCGCGTGCGGCAGCTTCTCTACGACGGCGGGTTCGAGATCGAACGCATCCTGCACAGCATCGGCGCCGCCACCGGTGTCACGCGCGATCTCCTCGCGGCGGGCGCGATGTTCGCGAACCTGCCCGGGATCGATCTCCTCGCCCGGCGCACCGGCACGGGCGAGTTGCTCTTCAAGGTCCGGAAGAACCTGTTCGCGACGCTCGAATTCGTCGCGCGCAAGCCAGCCGAGTGACACCGCATCTGACCGGCGCGACGTGGCTCCGCATCCTCCTGACCGCGGCGATCCTCGTCTACCTCGGCTCTCGCATCGACCTCGGTGAGGCCGGCAGAGCGCTCGTCCGTCTCGACCTTGGCGCCGCCGGCCTCGTCCTGATCCTGCTCGCCATCGACCGGGCGCTCATGGTGTGGCGCTGGATTCTGCTGCTGCGCGCGAGTCGGACGGCCGTGTCGGTTCGATCCGCGATCCGGATCTACCTCGTCAGCTCGTTCGCCGGCAGCTTCCTGCCCGCCGGCGTGGGCGCCGACGCGCTGCGCGCGTACTCGCTGGGCCGCCAGACCGCGGAGACGAGCGAGGCGTTCGCGTCGGTCGCGGTCGATCGTGTCCTGGGCATGCTGTCCATCGTCCTGCTTGGCGTGGCGGGTGTGGCTGTGTGGACGCGGCGCGTCGATCCCGGACTCTGGCAACCCACGATGGTACTGGCGGTCCTGACGGCGGGCCTGACCGGCGGCCTGTTCTGGTCCGATCGACTCCTGCGCGCCGTGTTGCCCGGGACGTGGCGCGACTCGCGGCACGCAGGACGCCTGCTGCACCTCGCCGACGCACTCGCGCGCTATCGCGGCCGGCACGGCGCGTTGGGCTCGGTCATGTCCCTGTCGATCGGCGTGCAGGTGCTGCGCGTGCTCGAGGCGTACGTGCTCGGCCGAGGGATCGACATCACGGTCGGCTTCAGCTACTACCTCGTGTTCATGCCGGTGGGCCTGCTCATGCTCCTGCTGCCGATCTCGATCAGCGGCTTCGGGCTGCCACAGGGCATGATCGTCTGGATGCTCCGGCCGCAGGGCGTCCCGGACCCGCAGTCGTTCGCGCTCTCCACGCTCATCGTGCTGAGCGGCCTCGCGGGCAATCTGCCGGGCGCCTGGCTTTACCTGCGGGCGAGGAAAGACGTACAATAAGCGCTCATGGCACAGATATATGCGGCGAGGTACCTCGCGAAAGCTGCGCTCAGCGCGCCTCGCGACCTCGCCAATGCCTACATCGCGCAGTTCCGGCCCATTCGCCCGACGGTCCTGATCTTCCACTGCACGTTCGTCTGCGACGCGCGTTGCGAGATGTGCAGCAACTGGAAGCGCGGCGACCGCAAGAGCGACATGACGCTCAGGGAGATCGAGCGTACGTTTGCCTCGAGGCTCTGGAAGAAGATCGAGAACGCGAACATCTCGGGCGGCGAGCCCACCACGCGCAACGACCTGGTGGACATCGCCCGCCTGATGCTCGACACGTTCCCCCGGCTCCGCAAGCTTGGGCTGAACACGACCGGGCTGACGCCCCACCGCGCGATCCCGATGCTCACCGAGATCGTCGAGCTCTGCAGCCAGCGCGGCGTCATCTTCAGCACGCGCGTCTCCATCGACGGCATCGGCGAGATGCACAACGAGGTCCGCCACGTGCAGCGCGGCTTCGACAAAGCGAACGAGACGATTCGCGCGATGCAGGCGCTGCAGAAGCGGCACCGCTTCAACTTCGGGATCTCGACGACCATCTTCTCGCAGAACCTGGACGACGCCGAGAACATCCTCGCGTGGGCCAGGAAGGAGAAGCTCGACATCGTCTTCAACATGGTCCGCTTCACCGAGCCGATGCTCGGCAACGCCGACCTGGCGACGACGTGCAAGCCGATCGGCCCCGAAGAAGAGCGCATGCGCCAGTTCTTCCTCGACCGGGTGCGCGTGGATCCGTTGCTCGACGGCCAGAACTACGTCTACATGCACTACGCGGACATGATCGCCAACGGCTACCACCGCCTGGCCCCGTGCCCGTTCCAGACCCAGGGCGTCATGCTCAACCCCGACGGCGGGTTCTTCTTCTGCGAGAACAGCGAGGTCGTGGGGAACGTGCGGGACGAGGATGCCGAGGCCATCTACTTCCGCGCGACCAGCCAGGAACGCCGCGACTTCATCAGGCGCGAGAAGTGCCCGACCTGCCTGAGCCCCTGTCAGATGAACGTCGCGGCGATCAAGCAGGTCGTGCCGTACGCCAAGTTCCTGCTCCGGGCATCCCGCGAGAAGCGAAAGACCCGCGACCTGATGCCTGCGCCCGCCTCCGGGCGCCCGTGATCCATCGAGTCACCTGACGATGCGCCGCGCCCGTTTCTCGGCGCCCGGCCTGTTGCTCCTTGCGCTCCTCGGCCTCGTGGCCGGAGGCCACGCCTGGCTGGCCGCCAGCTCGTTCGTCCCCGTCCTCGGTGACGGCCGCATCGAATACGTCCTGCTCTCGCGTTCGCCGGCCGCACTTGCCGCCGCAATCACCGGCTCGACGCTGGGCCTGCTGCTCCTGCACGTTCTGCTCTCCGCGCGTGTCTTCCGCGAGCCCACGAGCTTCCGCGCGCGCGACCTGCGGTATCTTGCCCCGCTCGGTATTCTGGCCTTCAGCTTCGTCGCGCTCGCGAACCTGCTGCCGGCGACCTACGGCCATCTTTTCGTCTGGTCGTACCTGGCGATCGACTTGCGGCCGTGGCTGACACTGGCTGCGGCAGGCCTGTTCGTCGCGAGCATCGACGCGCGTTCCGGGGGCAAGGTCCGAGCGACGCTCGTGCGCCTGGGGGAACGCCTGTTCGCGGGCGACACGTCGTTCAGGATCGAGCTCGCCGTGACCGCCGTGGCGGCGGCCTTCGCGGTCACGAGCGGAACACAGGATCGCTTCAACCTGCATGGCGACGAGCCGAAGTACTTCCGCTACGCCGAGAACTTGTATCAAGGCCAGGGATTCGACATCACGAACCGGAAAGACCTGTCACAACTGCCGGTCGACTACGCACCGCCGCTGGCCGACAACCTGAAATGGGTGATCGAGACGATCCCGCAAGAGCTGGAGAATGCGGCCGGCGATCTGGTCCGTCTCGTCAGGGAACCCGGCTTCCGGTTCACCCGCGTCGAGTCGGCGGGCGACTGGTTCGTGCGCGGCAAGACCGGCGGCATCTACCAGGTGCACACGCCGGGCCTGGGCTTCGTGATGTTCCCGGCGTATTTCGTGGACCGGTACTTGCTCAGTTGGGACAGCCGCATCCATCCGGATTTTCCGACCGAGTTGTTCTTCAGCGTCACGTTCGTCGTCCTGCTGTACGCGGTCTACGCGGCGGTCGTCTTCCGCTTCCTTCACGCCTCCACACGCTCGGCCTTGGCGTCCGCGCTGGCCGCGCTCGCGATGGCCGTCACACTCCCCATCGGGGCCTTCGGATTCCAGTGCTACCCCGAGGTCGCGGCCGGGGTGATCGTGTTCCTCCTCGCCCGATATCTGCTGTTCGGTTCCAAAGGGAGCCGGCTGACGGCTGCGGCCTTCGGTCTGCTGGCCGGCTTTCTCCCCTGGCTGCACATGCGCTACGCGGCGCTGGCGATGGCGTTGCTCGTGTGGTCTCTCGTGCGGCATTGGAGAGCACGAGGCTTCGTCCTCTCGTTCGCCGCCGGCTGGATGATCCCAATCGCGGGTTTCGGGCTCTACGTCTACCACATCACCGGCACGATCGTGCCGACCGCGCTCTACGACCCGGCCGCGGCCGGATTCCTTCAGGTCAACTTCATCGGCCCCGGCCTGTTCGGGTTCCTGTTCGATCGGAAGTACGGACTCTTGCCGCACGACCCGCTGCTGCTGGCCGCCATGGCCGGCTTCGTCCCGCTCGCGCGGCGCCAGCCATCCCTCGCGCTGTTTGCGTTACTCGTCATCATCAGTGTCGCCGCGCCGGCAGCGACGCACGGTTTCAGCGCGGCTGGCTCGACGCCGGGGCGGTATCTGGTGGCGGTGATCCCGCTTGCGGGGGTCGGACTCATCGAAGCCTTCGCACACTTCCGCAAGAGTCGGGTCTTCAAGGCGCTCGTGCTCTTCCTTGCGCTCGTGTCGCTGCAGGCCGCCTGGGTCTACAACAACCACCACGTCAAGGCCATCGGCCGCATGTACGACGAGAGCTTCAGCGGCTGGAAGCTGAACCTCCTCTTCCCCGGTCCCATCTCGGGCCTCAACTGGACGGACCCCGGCTTTGAATCGTGGCTGCTCCCGGCGTGGCTGCTCGTCTGCGCGCTCTGCATCGCCAGCCCGATTCTCGCGTCCCGGCTCGCGTTTCTTCGCACTCGGCGGCCGGGCCTCTCGCCGGCGGCGCTCCTGCTGGTCGTTGTCACGGCGTTTGGGCTGGCGGCGTCCGCGGTGAGCGAGTTCACCGCGGAGACGTTCACACCGGAATACCTGTTTCCCGTTCGACTCGCGCGCACGCACTTGCGCGACTTCTGGCTGGCGCACGGGTGCTGGGGCTGCGTCTCCTCGACCCGTGGCCAACTGCCGCGGCGGCGCGCGATCGAGAATCCGTGGCAGGAGTTCGTGCTCAACCGGGCGCCGGCGCATCCCATCGCGGGACAGTCAACCTGGATCACCGTGGACGTCCAGGGAGGTGGCGCTGGCGCCGCGCGGGGCACCGTGAGTGTCGACTTCGGAGACGGCCAGGGCGCGCCCGCAATCGACAGCGCCGGACGAACGCGGATCGCCCATCGCTACGCCCGTCCGGGTACCTACGCGGTGGTGGCCTATTTGAAGGTGGACTCGCTCTCGTGGACCCGCGCCTTGAACGTGCGCGTCTATCCCGCCGACACGACGATTGCTGCCGGCGAGCGCGTGGTTCCGGCCGAGATCAGCGGGCTGCCGGACGAGATCGCGCGCGCCTTGCCCACGCTCGCGATCACGGAAGTCCAACTCGAGCAGCAGCGGATGTGTGTGTCGGGCGAGCGCGGCGAAACGTCCCGGACCAACCTATGGGTGGCGCGATGGGCTCATGGCGCCTGGCGTTTGCAGGGCCCCTATCCGTGGCCGAGCGACGGGCGGCTCTGCGTCCCGATCGCCGCGGCCGTGACCGTCGAGACAAGCGATGGTCCGAAGACGCTCGTTCCGGCCGATCACGATCCGTTGGTCGTCCTACTGTCCGCGCCAGGACGGCGCAGCCCGGT
>CAYHRK010000193.1:3924-7013 GCA_964358795.1 uncultured Vicinamibacterales bacterium | reverse complement strand
GCTCATCGTGTGGGGCGGCTGGGAAGGCCACGAGCCGAAGCAGTGCGTGGACATCTTTGCGCCGTGGCTCGTCGAGCAGGGATTCGACGTGGAGATTTCGCACACGCTGGATTCGTATCTCGACGCGGAAAAGATGAAGGGCCTGGCGCTCGTCGTCCAGGCGTTCACGATGGGGCAGATCACGCCTCAGCAGGAGAAGGGGCTGCTCGACGCGGTCCGCGCCGGCGTCGGGCTCGCGGGCTGGCACGGCGGACTGAGCGATGCCTTCCGCAGCGACACGGAATTCGAGTTGATGGTGGGCGGATCCTGGGCGGCGCATCCGGGAGGTGTCATCGACTACGACGTACACATCGCGAAGCGCGACGATCCCGTCACGAAGGGACTCTCCGACTTCCGCATGCACTCCGAGCAGTACTACATGCTCGTGGATCCGAATGTGGAGGTCCTTGCCACCACCACGTTCTCGGGACAGGCTGTGCCGTCAATCGCGGGCGTGGTGATGCCGGCCGTCTGGAAGAAGCTCTACGGCAAGGGCCGCGTCTTCCACTCGACGCTCGGTCATGTCGCGGCCGACTTCAACGTGCCGGAGGCGCGCGAGATCATGAAGCGCGGGCTGCTCTGGGCCGCGCGCGTCGCGGGCGCAGGCGACGACCCGAAACCGGCGAATCCGTACCGCATGGGAACGGGGAAATAGAACACAGGACCTGCGGCCCCGCGTGGCGCACGCGCAAACTCTCGGGGCCCTCGCGCCCTCGTGTTGACAGCGGTTGACACCGTTCGTACTATTCGCGGCGAGGGCGCCATCTGGCCACGCCTCGAAGTTCCGCCCCCCTCGTCGACGCACCCGAGTTGCACACATCGCCGCCCGCCAGAAGTGGCAAGAGGAGGCATCCAGTGAAACGCAGAGACTTCATCACACGGAGCCTGGCTTCAGCGGTCGCGCTGGCCACGACGCCGATCACCGCGGACGCCAGGCAGGCGGCCCCTCCGCCTGTGCCCGCACGCACCGGGAAACGTTTCCGTCTCAACTACGCCCCCAGCTTCGGGCAGTTCAAGGCCCACGCGGGCACTGATCTCGCATCCCAGATCCAGTTTGCCGCCGACGAAGGGTTCACGGCCATGTTCGACAACGGGATCATGAACCGTCCGGTCGAGCAGCAGGACCTGATCGTGCGGGAACTCTCCAAGCGCGGCATGATGCTGGGCCCGTTTGTGCTGCTGGCCGAGTTTGGCAAGAATAGCTTCGTCACGCGCGACAAGGAGATCAGGGCCGCCATCCTCCAGAAGATGCGCGACGGGGTCGATACGATGAAGCGGACCGGCTGCAAGCAGGCGCTGGTCGTGCCTGGGCGTCTCGACGAGAGTCTGGCCTGGGACTACCAGACTGCCAACGTCGTCGACAACCTCCGCGCATGCATGGAGATCTGCCAGCCGGCCGGGCTGGTCATTGTCCTGGAGCCCCTCAACCCGAAGAACCACCCCGGGCTGTTCCTGACGAAAATCCCGCAGGCCTATCAGATCTGCCAGGCGGTCAACAGTCCGTCCTGCAAGATCAACAACGACATCTATCACCAGCAGATCACCGAAGGAAACCTGATCCCCAACATCGAGGCGGCCTGGGATGAGATCGCCGCCTTCCACCTGGGTGACAACCCCGGCCGAAAAGAGCCGACGAGCGGCGAAATCAACTACCGCAACATCTTCAAGTGGATCCATGGCAAGAGCTATCAGGGCGTCCTCTGCATGGAGCATGGCCAGAGTAGACCGGGCATCGAGGGCGAACGCGCCGTGATCGACGCGTACCGAGCCTGCGACCAGTTCTAAGGGAGAGGCGACATGAACAGCACGCACGACACGTCAGTCACCCGGCGCGACTTCGTCAAGACGGCGGCCGTGGCTTCCGTCGCGGCCGCATTCCCGGGGAACCTCGGACTCTATGCCGCCGGGTCGGACGCCATCAAGATTGGCGTCATCGGCTGCGGCGGGCGCGGCACCGGCGCGACGCTCGACTGCCTCAAGGCGGCTACCGGTGTCGAGGTGGTCGCCCTCGGTGATCTCGTCCCGGATCGGGTCGAGAGCGCGCTCAACCGGCTGAAGAAGGACTTTCCCGACCGCGTCAAGGTACCGGTCGACCGCCGATTCACCGGGTTCGACAACTACCTGAAGGTCTGCGCATGCCCCGACGTCAACCTCATCATCACGGCCGCACCACCCGGATTCCGACCGCTGCATCTCAAAGCCGCCGTCGAGGCCGGGAAACACGTCTTCATGGAAAAGCCCGTGGCGGTCGATCCCGTCGGGATTCGCTCGGTGATCGCGTCCTCCGACCTGGCCAGACAGAAAGGCCTGGCCATCGTCGCCGGGACGCAGCGGCGTCACCAACGGCGCTATCTCGAGATGATGAAGCGCATCCGGGACGGCCAGATCGGCGAGATCGTCGCCGCCCAGTGCTATTGGAACCAGGGCGACCTCTGGGTCAAGGAGCGCCTGCCGAACATGACGGAGATGGAGTGGCAGTGCCGCAACTGGCTCTACTTCTCCTGGCTCTCCGGCGATCACATCGTCGAGCAGCACGTGCACAACATCGACGTCGTCAACTGGGCCATGGGGACGTTGCCGAGGAATGTGATGGGCATGGGCGGACGCCAGGTTCGAGTTGCCCCCCAGTTCGGCAATATCTTCGACCACTTCTTCGTGGAGTACGAGTATCCGAACGGTGTGCGCGTGGCGAGCGTGTGTCGGCAGACCAAGGGATGCGCCGAGCGCGTGGAGGAGCGAATCGTCGGCACGAAGGGCGTGGCGTGGAGCTCCGGGAAGATCACGGGGGAGAAGCCATGGATCTTCGAGGGCGAGGAACTCAATCCGTACGTGCAGGAGCACATCGACTTGGTGGCGTCGATCCGGAACGGCAAGCCGCTCAACGAGGGACGGCAGATCGCGGACAGCACGATGTGCGCGATCATCGGCCGCATGAGCGCCTACACCGGGCGCGCGATCTCGTGGGAGTGGGCGATGAACTCGTCGAAGCTCGACCTGTCGCCGGCCAGGTACGAATTCGGGCCCAATCCCGTTGATGCGCCAGCCATCCC
>CAYHRK010000193.1:0-3824 GCA_964358795.1 uncultured Vicinamibacterales bacterium | reverse complement strand
CTTCCGTCCAGACGAGCCCTCCCGACGCCGAAAACGACAGCAGGCGCAGGTAGTAGTGCCACGGCTGCGCGTGCAGGCCGGACCCGACTCCCCGCTCGACGTAGATCGTAAGGGCGCGGATCGATTCGATGAGACCAGAGGGGTATCTGAAAAAGGACGAGTAGAACACGAACGCGATCGAAAGCGCGACAGCCAGGCCCAAACTCGGAAGGATTCCGGGCGCGACGTTCGCCGAGGGGTCGTGTCCCTGCCCCGGCGCCCTCGTCGACATCCGTGCAAGCACCGACGCCGCCACAGCCGCGCTCAAGACGATGAGCGAGGTTTCCTTGGTAGAGTAGGCGAGACCCGCGAACACGCCGGCCGACAGCGCCCATGCCACACGGGGACGCTGCACGTAGTGTCCCAGCGCGATCAGGAACGCGAGCGCGAAGAACACGAAGAGCGATTCCTGGATGTAGAACCGGCTGTAGTACGTCAACACCGGAGAGAGCGCCGCCAACAGCGCACTGGTTGCTACCGCCTTGCGCCCGAGACCTCCGGCCAGCAGCGGAAACAGCAGGATCAGGCCCGCGCCGAAGATGGCGGGTACAACGCGGAGCGTCCGCTCATCGAGCGACGCCAGAGTCGTCTGTCCGCGAATCCAGGCCGACGGCAGCGTCAGGTAATACAGGGTTGGGCCGTGGTGATCGTTCCTGTCGTACCGATACTCGCCGGTCTCGACGAGCATGCCGAACTTCACCGCCTGGTTGGCCTCGTCGTGATGCATGGGCCGCAGGTCCGGTCCGGCCAGGCGGAACGCCAGCGCCAGCGCCAGCATTGTCACTATCAGGCTGCCGAAGACGGCCCTGCTCATGTGAGTGGCGTGCCGTAGACCTCGACTTCGACGTAGTGATTGAGGTCGTTGGCCGTGTTGCCCCCCGAGTAGAGCCGTACGTAGCGCCCCTTGACGCCCTTGGGATCGAAGAGGCGGCCCTCGGCCACTTCGATGTACTCCTTGTCCTTCCCGATGCCGAGGCCGGCCGTGTTGTCGTGGTCGTTGTTGAAGACCGTGTGCACGCCCTTCAGGAAGTCCTTGTCGTCCGACACCTGGACGATGACGTCCCGATAGACGCGGGCCTGACTGTGGTAGTGCCAAGCCAGTATAGCGTGGAGCGCGTACGAAGCGCCGAGATCGATCTGGACCCACTGCTTCCGTGGCGCCAGTTCGACGAAATAGCCGTCGCCGCCTTCCTTCTCGCCGTCCGTCAGCATCTCCAGCTCGCCAATCACCGGCTGCATGTCGCTGGACTTGACGGGACGTTTCAGGGACAGCAGTTTCGTCCCCGTGGGGACCATGAACGGGCCGCGCGGCTTGCCTGTGATCACCTCGAGATTGGGACTCTTGATGTTCGTCGGTGTCCCGATGAACATTGGCTTGGGGAGCTGCAGCTTCAGCTCTTCCTTGTCTGTCGCCTGCTGGGCCACGAGAGGCGCCAGCATGACCGCCAGCAAGAACGTGTAGACGACAATTCTCTTGTTCACCGGAGTCCTCACCCTTTCATGAATCCAGCGTCCTTTGCCAGGCGCTGTGTGATCGTGTCAATCGCCGCCTGAGCCTCCGCCTTCACCGCAGGATCGTTCAGAAGCCCGGCCGCGAGATCCAGGGCATCCTTGCACGGGAACGACACGAGCGCGCCGAGCACGAGTTTTTTCTCCTCGGGGCGCCACGCGAACTCCGTCGCCATCTTCAGGTCGGCTACGGCCGCCGCCGGATTGCGGTAGGTGTCGAGGCCGGCGCTGCGCACCAGGCCGGCGATGGCCAGCAGCCGATGGATCTCATTCCTGGAGTTGCGCGCCAGGCGCAGGACGTCTTCGCGAGCAGCGCTGGTCGGCCAGCCGGCAATCGCGCGGACGGCGGCATCCACGACCTCGGGGGCACTGTCGTCAAGCGCTGTCCGAAGGAGCGGCAGCGCGCTGCTGTCGCCAATCAACGGCAGGACATTGATCAGGCGAATCCGCGCCTCGAGGGTCTTTTCCGTGCCGAGCCGCGCCTTGACCATGCGCGAACGCCCGTCGGGGCTGGCGATCTTGCGCGCCAGCACGGCCGTTGTCTTCTCAGCTTCCGTCCGCTCCCGGTCATCGGCGATCGTCAGCAGCACATCCAGCACGGCGGGAATATCGGAAGGCGTGCCGATGGCGCGCAACGTCTTCAGCGCCTGGACGCGGATTGCGGGCGACGGAGAGCTGAGCGATGCGGCCACGACTTTCTTCGCCCGGAAGATCCCGCGATCGGCGACGGCCAGCAGCAATTCTCCTGCAATGCCTTCCGGTGGCTGTTGCCCCAACAGCGCCAGGATCGCGTCATCCACCGCGCGCCCCTTCAGCATGCCAAGCGCCGAGCGCGCCGCTGCCTGTTCCGGGCCGCGCGCGCCAGCCGCCGCCTCGGCCAGAAACGGCACGACAGACGGGCCTCCCGTCGATTCGAGGGCTTTCATCGCGGCGATGCGCACCGACAGGGCGTCGCTGCGCGCGCTCTGAAGTACCGCCGGGAGCACGCGGTCCGCCGGGTAGCCCGAGAGCACCGCCAGCAGCTGGACTTGGGCGCGCTCCGGAATGCGAAGCAGGAGCGCGCACACCGGCTCGATCGCCTCCGGCGAGAACACCTCCGCGACCTTGGCGATGGCCGCTTCCTGCATGTCCGGATCCGACGCCCCCGCGGTCTTCCTGACCACTCCCTGGTCGGTGCCCACGTAGATGGGGGTGCCCGGCTCCAGAAGGTACTCCAACAGGATTCTCCGGGCATGCGCGCCAGCGGCGGAGATGCGTCCCATCACGGCGGCCTTGCGCACCGGAACGGGCAGCGACGCATCAGAAGAGAGCGACTCGAAGAGGCGGAGCGCCGCGTCGGCGTTCTTCGCAGCCAGCCATGCCTCGGCGCAGGCCAGCAGGGACGCGGCCACGACCGGCTTGAGGTCTGCCGATGTTCCAGCGTAGACGGTCACGAGCGCAGCAGTCGCCGCGTCGCCGCCGATCCGTCCCAGCGCAGTGGCCGCCGCGCCGCCGAATGCGGGCTGCGTGAGCAGCGGCACGAGCGCCGGGACCGCGGCCGTGGCCTTCCGCTCACCGAGCGCCGCGATCACCGCGGTTGTCGTCGACCCCTTCGCGGTCTTCAGCGCGTCGACCAGCGCGCCCTCTGCGGCGCCGCCGGGAATCTGCTGCAGCGCGTAGAGCGCCATGTCTGCCGAGCGCTCGTCGGCGAGCATCGCCTGCAGTGTGGGCACGGCGGTGTCGCTGCCAATGACGCGCAGATGACGGCAGACTGCCATCTTCGCTACCGGTGTCGCCGACGTCTTCAGGAACTGCAGGAGCTTCGCCTCGCACTCGGCGCGCCCGGCGGGATCGTCCTTGCGGGCGTTGACGTAGTCGCGCAGCTTGAACATCGCCGCGGAGTCGATGCCGCCGTCGTAGGTGGAGACCTGCTTCAGGATGTCGTCGAGCGACGCGGCGGGCGTTGGCGTTTGCGCGCGCGCGACAACGCTGGATACGGACATCGCCGCCAGAGCAAGCGCGAGCACGAAGAGACCGCAGGTCTGTAACGGCTTGGTCAAGGTGTTTGGTGGAGTTCGCATGGTGCACCTCGCCTCAGGCCGGAACCTGGTACGGCTTGCGATAGGCGCGCGACAGCAGTCGTTCCGCTGCGGGGTCGCCAATCAGGGTTTCGGTTGTTGGATCCCACGTGATCGTCCGGCCGGTTTCGATGGCGATCACGCCCAAGTGCCCGACACTGGCGGAGCGGTGGGCCACCTCGGCTGGGGCGATCGTCAACGCGCGGCTGCGGACCGAGT
>CAYHRK010000192.1:2392-7019 GCA_964358795.1 uncultured Vicinamibacterales bacterium | reverse complement strand
CTAGGAACCAAGCACGTCTTCCGCTACACTGCCGGCCCATGGCGGCGTCGCGGACCGTTCGCACAGTCTGTCCACGCAATTGCTACTGCACGTGCGGGATGCTCGTCACGCTCGACGAGCAGCAGCGCATCATCCGCATTGCAGGCGACCCCGACAACACGGCAACCGGTCGAGGCAAGCCGCATTGACGCCGCGATCGCGTCGGGCGCCGGACTCCACAAGGCGTAGCTTCAGACCACCAGTACTGCCGTCGATCGAGGATCGCCAGCGGGTGTCCAGGAATCGGACATTCTGGTCAACCTACTGAGAACACGTCACTTGATGGCGCAGCCGGCTGCCGACGCTGGCGGCCCAGGCTTTGCTTTGGCTATACTTGACGGCTGGCCTATGCTGAAAACCGAGCTCCATATCCACACCAGTGACGATCGCGTTGACCTGATTCCCTATTCCACCTTCGAGCTGATCGACCGCGCCGCCCATCTGAAGTACCAGGCGCTGGCCATCACACTGCACGAGCATCAGCTGGACCTCGGACGGTTCCGGGCCTACGCTCAAGACAGAGGGATCGTGCTGATTGCGGGTGTGGAACGTACCATCTGTGGCAAACACGTCCTGCTGCTGAACTTCCCGGCGGAAGCCGATCGGGTCATCAGTTTTGAAGAGGTGGCGGCGCTCAAGGCCAGGTGCCACGGCCTCGTCATTGCCCCGCATCCGTTCTACCCCGCGCCGAACTGTCTCGGCCGTCTGCTCACGACACACGCCTCGCTGTTCGACGCGGTCGAGTTCAACTACTTCTACACGCGGCGTCTCAATCAGTTCAACCTGGCCGCCCAGCGTTGGGCGCACCACCATGGCAAGCCTGTCGTGGCCAACACCGACGTGCATCGTCTCGAGCAGCTTGGGCCGACCTACTCGTTGGTGGATGCCGAGCCGCACGCCGATGCGATCTGCAGTGCCATCCGGTCCGGACGGGTGGAGATTCGGACCGAACCCATCACGCTGACCCATGCGATCGCGCATTTCGGCAGCCTCACGGTGGGCGGCATCCGCGGCCGCCTGCGCGGCCGGCTTCGCGCCCGGTCGAAGGCTGAAGCGGTTCCGGTGGGCTATCAGACCCTTGTCAACGAATCCGACCAGTAGTCGGGTAGTTGCTCTCGTTCCCAGCCATACCATACGATCACGGCATGTCCGTGACGACTCCACGCCGCAACGCGGAATTCTCGCTCGTCTTTCTGGCCGCCATGACCGCCACCACCGTGCTGTGGGCGACGATGGGAACGCCCGCGTTGTCGGCTGCCCGCCAGCCTCAGGTGCTCCGCCTGGCCACGACCACCAGCACGGCCGACACGGGCCTGCTGAGCGCGATCCTGCCGGAGTTTGAACGCCGCTGCGCGTGCCGCGTGGATGTGATCGCGGTCGGCACCGGGCAAGCGCTCGAGCTTGGCCGGCGCGGCGATGTGGATGTGCTGTTGGTCCACGCCCGCGAAGCCGAATTCACGTTTGTGGCTGAAGGCCACGGCGTGCGGCGCGACGACGTGATGTACAACGACTTCGTGGTGGTGGGACCTCCGGGCGATCCGGCTGGCATTGCGAAGACGACACGGGCCAGCCTGGCGCTCTCTGCCATTGCTGCCGCGCAGATCCCGTTTGCCAGTCGCGGCGACCGGTCCGGCACGCACACAAAGGAACTGGATCTCTGGACATCGGCCGGCCTCGCCCCGGCGAGCACGACCTCATGGTACCTGTCGGTGGGCCAGGGCATGGGAGAAACGCTGACCTTTGCCAACCAGCGGCAGGCGTACGCGCTGACCGATCGTGCGACATGGTTGTCGATGCGCGACAGGCTGGACCGCTTGCGACTTTTGTTTGGCGGCGATACCCTCACCACCAATCCCGATGCCGATCTTCGGAATGACTATGGCGTGATCGCCGTCAATCCAAAGTCCCACACCGGCGCACGGGCCGATCTCGCCAACCAGTTCGTCGAATGGCTGCTGTCGAGACCTACCCAGGAACGCATCGGGGCGTTCGGCCTGGAGCGATTCGGCCAGCCGCTGTTCTATCCGAATTCGAACGAATTCAAGGCCAGCCGAGAAGTCCGGGTCGAGATCGGCACCACCGTCAGGACATTCAGCGTGGAGGCTCTGCGCACGTTCCCGCGGGCAACGCTGGCTAATCATGAGGTGATTGGCGTCAAACGCGGTTCGCTGGGCCGCATCACGTGGACCGGTGTGTCACTCAAGGACCTGCTGCTGTCGGTCGAGCCGCGCCTGTCGGAGCCGGCACGAGCCGGAGCCACCATCACCGTGATCAGCACCGACGGCTGGACCGCTGCGCTCGGATGGGCCGAGTTGTTTGGAAGCCTGCCGCGCGGCGAGGGCTTGTACCTGGCGAAAGGCTGCAACGAGTGCCACGGGCTCCATGCCGAAGGGACGGCGCCTGCCGGCAAGCGACCGGCACCGCGGCTGGCCGGGCGAACCGGGTCGTCGGCGGAAACCACCACCCTGGTGCGTGATCCGGCCCATCACGCGGGCATCACCGCGTACACGATCGATCGATTGTCCGCCGCCGATCTCGAGGTGATTCTGGGTTGGCTGAAGAACCCGTCGCGAGCCGGATCCGACAGGCCCTACCAGGTCGACCCCGCCTCGCGCGCGGTGGTGCTGGCCTACGAACGTGATGGCAAGCCCATGACGGGGCGCGACGGGCTGATTCAGCTCGTGGTGGGCCCCGACCAGTTCGCGTCGCGCTATTCACACTGGGTCTCAACGGTGAGGGTTCGCTAGTACGACTTCCATGGGCGACATCGAACCAAATGGGCAAGTTTCCGTCACCTCGCGCGCCGTCTGTCACCCCCGCGAAAGCGGGGGTCCAGGCTCTGGATTCCCGCATCCGCGGGAATGACGAAGGGAGAGCGGGAATGACGGGATAGCCGCGATCGACCGCGAGCGGACTCGGCGGTTCGAAGCGGAGCTTCTCTAGAATTCCGAGCGAGGAACCCTATCAACAGCATGCTGCAGGAGCTTGGTGATCCCGCGCTACGGGTCATTGTCGCGTTGACGCTGCGCGTGACGGGCAGCGCACTGCTCATCGCGACGGTGATCGGCGTGCCTGTCGGGGCGCTCGTCGGGCTCGCTCGATTTCCGGGACGCCGGTTCATCGCCTTGTTGCTGTACACCGGCATGGGCCTGCCGCCGGTGGTGGTTGGCCTGTTCGTGTATCTGCTGCTCTCTCATGGCGGCCCGATGGGTGACCTGGGTTGGTTGTTTACGCCCGCCGCCATGGTCGTCGCTCAGACCGTGATCGCATTTCCTCTGGTAGCTGCGCTCACGATGAGTGCGGTCGAGTCGGTGGACGCGGACCTGCGCCTCCAGATTCGCGCGCTGGGCGCCACGCGTTGGCAGTTGGGCTGGACGGTGGTGCGCGAGGCCAGGATCGGCGTGACCGCAGCCCTGGTGGCAGCGTTTGGCGGCATCATCTCCGAGGTGGGCGCCGTGATGCTGGTCGGAGGCAACATCGACGGCCAGACCCGAGTACTGACCACCGCCATCGTGCTCTACGCACGGCAGGGCGAGTTCGCCGTGGCGCTGGCCCTGGGGGTCGTACTCATTGGGCTGGCGCTGACCGCCAACGTGGTGCTCCTCCGCCTGCAGGGCCGGCAGCGATGACTCCCGTCAGCCAACAGCCGATGTACGCGCTGCGCAACCTGCGCCATCGGTACGGGAATCGAGTCGTGCTCGATATTCCACAGCTCGACATCCATTGCGGCGAGACGCTGGCCATTGTCGGACCCAGCGGAGCGGGCAAGTCCACGTTGTTGCGGCTGCTGCAGTTTCTTGAACACCCGTCAGACGGACACATCCTGTTTGACGGGACCTCGGTGAACTGGCCCGCGCCCCTGCACGCCATGCGTCGTGTGACCACGGTGTTTCAGCGCTCCGTGATGCTGGATCGTTCCGTACGCCGAAACGTGGAATTCGGCATGGCGCTTCGGGGGCGGCCAGATGCCGCACGCGTCGATGCGTTGTTGCGCCATATGGGATTGGCCCCTCTGGCCGCCGTTCGCGCCACGTCGCTCTCAGGCGGTGAAATCCAGCGCGTGGCGCTGGCCCGGGCCGTGATGACTGGTGCCGAGGTGCTGCTGCTGGACGAACCGGCCGCCAATCTCGATCCGGCCAACGTGGGCCTGGTGGAGTCGGCGATTCGGGAACTGCAGGGCCGCGGCACCACGCTGGTGATTGTCACCCACAACACGCACGAGGCTCGCCGCCTCTCCCAGCGGGCGCTGGTCCTGCTCGACGGCCTGATCGTCGAAGATGGGCCAACCGCCGAGGTATTTGACGCGCCGCACGATCCACGCACGCGGGCATTCCTGTCCGGCGATCTGGTTTGCTAGAATGCACGCGTATGGTGAGGATTGGTCCCCGCGCCTTGCAGGCATGTCGCTATGCCCTCCTGGCCGCGGGTGTGGCGTTGTTGCAGGCGTGCGGTTCGCCGACCGAGC
The DNA here is from genome assembly GCA_964358795.1 of uncultured Vicinamibacterales bacterium. Taxonomy (GTDB): domain Bacteria; phylum Acidobacteriota; class Vicinamibacteria; order Vicinamibacterales; family JAKQTR01; genus CAYHRK01. The sequence continues at coordinate 2,515 of CAYHRK010000192.1, read as the reverse complement.
CCACCCCGCCATGGCCCCCGCCATGGCCCCCGCCACCGGCGGTGCTGGCCATCACGTGTCCCGCCCTCGCTTCCGGGGTGTCTCACTTCAATCAGCCCGTGGCCGTCGCCTGGTCGGCGCCCA
>CAYHRK010000192.1:0-2292 GCA_964358795.1 uncultured Vicinamibacterales bacterium | reverse complement strand
AGAAACGCGTCGATCTCTGCCAGTGTGGTGTAGCCCAACACTGCGCCCTGCGCGTGTGACAGGCCGCTGATCATGCGCGACACGGTCTCCTCACGCTCGGCCTGATACAACACGTACGCCCGCTGGCCGGTGGTGGCCGCCCGTCCAAGGATGTAGCCCACCTCGAACCCTACGCCGAATGTCGATCCCGACGCCTCGGCTACCACGACGTCTGCCGAGTCGAGCCACGCGAGGTCCCGCAGAAACACATCGTGGTTGCTCACGTTCCGCTCGACGGCGTCCACATCGTCTCGCAGCAGGTGAGATGTCAGTACGTCGTGCCCCAGTTCAACAAGGCGGTCGTGAATGTGGCGGGCAGCGGCGATCGTGCCTCGATCGCCACGAACGGTGCAGGCCAGGTAGATACGCATGGGACTCCTCGGGGCTAGGGACTGGGGCTGGGTGCGGAAGGGCGGGCAGCCATCACGGAATCGTTCAGGATGATGCTCACCGCCTGCGCCACGGGCTCGAAATTGCGCAACTCGGCAGCCACGCCGGGCTCAGGTGCCGGCACGCTCAAGGGGTTGAACCACACCGCCCGGATGCCAGCACCCCGAGCACCCAGGATGTCGTTGGTCCAGGCATCTCCCACCATCACGGTGTCCTGCGCACGGCCGCCGAGACGCGCCAGCGCAATGTCGAACGCGCGTGCCGCGGGCTTGGCGACGCCCGCCTCTTCCGAGATCGTCACCGAGTCCAGATACGGCTCCAGGCCGCACGTGCGAATTTTCTGGAGCTGTTCGCCAACGAGATTGTTGGTAATCACGCCAATCACCACATGCTGGCTGAGTTGTCTCAGCAACGAAACGGCGCCAGGCACGGGACGCCACGCGGCCTCGTAGGCCGCCCGATATTGCGTGGCGACTTCGGCCGCCGCGTGAGGAGTGATGTCGCATGCGGCGTCGCGGAACAGCTGACCAAATCGGCGAATTCGCGCTTCACCGACCGTCATCCGGCCGCCCAGCACCTCGAGGTGAAGCTGCTCGAGCACCTGCGAGTGACGCTCGATCAGTTCCGCGAATGTCCAGCGCCGCAAGCACTCGTGGCGCGCCCGCAGCATCGACAGGGCCTCACGAGTGGCATGCCAGTGGTCGAACAGCGTGTCGTCGAGATCGAACAGGACAGTGGTGGTAACCACAGGGCAGATCGCCAGTCGCCCTATGGCAACGCCCCTATGGTCACCATCTTGCCTTGCGCGAGTGACCCGGCCCACGGTTGTGCAGCCACGGTGGCGCGAACGGCTTCGGCGGCACGTTCGACATGCTGTCGGGTAATCCCGCGATAGGTCACAAACCTCACGACACTGCCCATGCCGGGCAGACCGCGAACGCCCTCGCGTTGCAGGTGGGTCGCGAACGTGGCCGCATCGATGCCAAGCCCCGCCACGTCCAGATTGACGATGTTGCTCTGCACCGAGTCCAGATCGACACGCAGTCCTGGCACCTGCACGAACTGCTGAGCCAGGTAGCGCGCGTGGTCGTGATCGTCCTGAAGCCTGTCGATCATCGTCCGAATGGCGACCAAGCCCGGCGCGGCGATCACGCCAGCCTGACGCATGGCCGCGCCAAACGACCGGCGGACCTTCCGGGCGCGATCGATGAACGCGGTCGATCCGGCCAGCACCGATCCGACGGGCGCCGACAGCCCTTTCGACAGGCAGAAGCACACCGAATCCACCGATCGGGTCAACTGGTGCGCGTCGACGCCCAGCGCCACGGCCGCGTTGAAAATGCGGGCGCCGTCCAGGTGCACGGCAATGCCCGCACGGTGTCCGATGTCCGCCAAGTCGTCAAGTTGCGCCGACGACAGCACCGTGCCGCCGGCCGCATTGTGGGTGTCCTCCAGACACAGGACGGCCCGCGCGGGAAACATGGAAGCCGCCTTCTTCACCGCAAAGCGCACGCCTTCCCCATCTGGCGCGCCGCGGTGGCCCCGCACCGGCATCACGAGCAGCCCGCACGTGGCGGCCACACCGCTGAATTCCATGCCGTACAGATGAGCGCTTTCTTCCACAATGGCCGCGGCGCCAGGTTCGGTGTGCGTGCGCAAGGCCAGCGTGTTGGACATCGTGCCGCTGATGGTGAAGAGTGCCGCCTCCTTGCCCATCAACCGGGCCGATTCCGCTTCGAGTTCCAGCACGGTTGGATCGCCATCACGCGAATCGTCGCCCAACTTCGCCGTCACCATGCTCTGCAGCATCTCGGGCGTCGGGAGCGACAGCGTGTCGCTTCTGAGATCGATGAGTGCCATGCC
>CAYHRK010000191.1:0-7075 GCA_964358795.1 uncultured Vicinamibacterales bacterium | reverse complement strand
CAAGTCCGTCTGCATTCGACCGGCGCTGCATCCCGCCTGGCTGCGTTACTCGACGCTCAAATATAGGCCATATTCTCGCGTCTCCCGCCTTGCCAGCCGGGCGCATCCCCGGTCTCGTCCCTCGGCAGGCTCGGGACGCCCTGAGCCTGTCGAAGGGCGGTGCGACGACGCACTTGCACCACGGGCTGCTAGGCTGCGCTGCACTGGTGGTGGCTGTCTTGGGGACGGCCGCGCCAGCCCATGCGCAAGCCGTGAAAGTGGACGCCGAGACGTTCGCCGGACTCGATATCCGGGCGATCGGCCCCGCAACGATGAGCGGCCGCATCTCGGCTGTGGACGCCGTGGCAGGCGATCGTCTCACCATCTACGCGGGTGCGGCCGGTGGCGGCCTCTGGAAGTCGTCGGACGGCGGGCTGGTCTTCAAGCCCGTGTTCGACAAACACAACCAGTCGATCGGGGCGGTCACGGTGGACCCGTCAAGTCCGAACACCGTCTGGGTCGGCACAGGCGAAACATGGGTCCGCAACAGCGTCTCGCCTGGCGATGGCGTCTACCGCAGCGCCGATGGCGGCGACTCGTGGACGAGACTGGGCCTCGACGAGACCGAGCGCATCGGCCGCATCCTGGTGCATCCCAAAGACAGCAACATGGTCTACGTCTGCGCGCTGGGCCACGCGTTTGACGACCATCCCGATCGCGGCGTGTACCGCTCGAAGGATGCCGGCAAGTCGTGGGAGAAGGTGCTCTTCGTCTCGGCTGATGCGGGGTGCGCGGACCTGGCGATGAATCCGCAGGATCCGGCGACGCTGTACGCCGGTATCTGGCAATTCAGGCGCAAGCCGTGGTTCTTCACGTCTGGCGGCCCGAAAAGCGGCCTCTATTGCTCGCGTGACGGCGGTTCGAACTGGGAGCGGCTCTCGAAAGGTCTGCCCGAGGGCGATCTGGGCCGGATCGCGATTGCCGTGTCACCGGCCAAGCCCAACGTGGTCTATGCCTCGATCGAAGCCAAACGGACGGCCTTGTTCCGGTCTGACGATCGCGGCGACACCTGGCGAGAAACCACCAACGCCACCGCGATTACGAGTCGGCCGTTCTACTTCTCGCGCCTGGTTGCCGATCCCGCCAATAGCGAGCGCGTGTACAAGATGGGCCAGGGAGCCTCGGTCACCGACGATGGCGGCAAGACGTTCAGCGGGATTGGCAGCGGCGGGTTCTCCGGTCCGAGCTACCACAGCGATGTCCATGACATCTGGGTGAATCCGAAAAACCCCGAACAGCTCGTGATCGGAACCGATGGCGGGGTCTACCTCTCGTACGACCGCGGCAGCACCTTCAGGTTCGTCGCGAGCCTGCCGGTGGGGCAGTTCTATCATGTCAGCTACGACATGGCGTGGCCCTACAACGTTTACGGGGGACTGCAGGACAACAGCACCTGGTACGGCCCCTCGCGCCGCAGCGGAGGCATTGCCAACAAGCACTGGAATTCGTTGACGGGCGGCGATGGTTTCTGGGCGTTTGTCGATCCGTCGGATCCCGACGTGGTCTACGACGAATTCCAGGGCGGCAACCTGTTTCGCATTCGGAAGTCGACGCTCGAAAGCAAGGACATCAAGCCCACGCCAAAGGCCGGGGAGCCGAAGTTCCGCTTCAACTGGAACACCCCCATCCATATGAGCCCGAACGAGCCTGGGACCATCTACTACGGGGCACAGGTGTTGTTCCGGTCGCGCGATAAGGGCGAGTCGTGGGAACGGATGTCGCCGGATCTCACCACCAACGATCCCGAGAAGCAGAAACAGAACAATTCGGGCGGGCTGACGCTCGACAATTCGACGGCCGAGAATCACTGCACGATCTTCGCCATTGCTGAGTCGCCGAAGAACAAGAACGTCATCTGGGTCGGCACCGACGATGGCAACGTGCAGGTGACAAGAGACGGCGGGAAGTCGTGGGCCAACGTGGCCGGACGCGTCACAGGCGTGCCGAAGGGCACCTGGGTCAGCAGCCTCGAGCCCGGCCGTTTTGCCGAAGGTACGGCGTTTGTCACGTTTGATGGGCACATGACGGGTGACGCCAGGACCTACATCTACAAAACCACCGACTTCGGTGCCACGTGGACGTCTCTGGCCAGAGCCGACATGCGTGGGTACGCGCATGTGATGAAGCAGGATCTGGTCAATCCCGATCTGCTCTTTGCAGGCACGGAATTCGGCTTGTACATCTCTCTTGATGGCGGCACCCAGTGGGGTCAATTCACGGCCGGGCTGCCGAACGTTGCGGTGCGGGATGTGGCCATCCATCCGCGCGACCACGACCTGATTGTGGCCACTCACGGACGCGGCATCTACATCCTCGACGACGTGACGCCGTTGCGGAAGCTGACCGCTCAGGCGCTCGAGAGCGACGTCGCGTTTCTCGAATCGCGTCCGTCACCGATGGTGAACCCGTCGCAGGAATTCGGCTTCAACGGCGACGGCGAGTTTGTGGGCCGCAGCCCCGCCGAAGCCGCGGTCATGACCTACTATCTGAAGAAGCGCCACGTGTTTGGCGACCTCAAGCTGGAGGTCTACGATCCACACGGAACACTGGTGGCGACCATGCCCGGCGGAAAGCGCCGGGGCATCAATCGGGTGGCATGGCCGATGCGGTCCAAGATGCCGCGAACGGCGCCTGGTGCGGGCATCGTGCCCAGTCTGTTCGCGTTACTGGGGCCTCGCGCGGCGGCGGGCACGTATACGGTGAAAATGATCAAGGGGAACGACGCGTTCACCTCGACCATCGCCCTGGTGCCCGATCCAGGATCGAGACACACCGACGCCGACCGCGCCGCCCAGTTCGATGCCGCGCGGACGCTGTACGGCATGGTCGAGCGACTGGCCTATCTGGTAGAGGCCATCATCAATCTGCGCGATCAGGCAGCGGCTGTTGGCAAGGCACTTCCCGACAAGGATGTGCTCCGCCCGCGCGTTCAGGCCCTGGCCGATGGACTGGAGGCGCAGCGCAAGTCGCTTGTGGCATCTCAGCGAGGCGAGGGCATTTCCGGCGAAGAGAAGTTGCGGGAGGAGCTGGGCCTGCTCTATGGCAACGTGAACGGGTACGAAGGGAAACCCACCCAGTCGCAATTGGACCGGTTGGCGGTGCTCGGCCAGCTGCTCTCGGAGGCGGGCGCCGCCTTCGACGCGAGCGCGGCGAAGGAGTTGCCGGCCCTGAATTTGCAGTTGGCGAAGAAGAAGATCGGTCAGCTGTCGAAGCTTACGCCCGAGGCGTGGGCCCGGAAGTCGTAGCGTCGGTCGCTGCCGCTTGGGCGCCCATGTGTCTGGCCACGTGGGCGCCCAGCCGATTGCCTTCCGCCAGCGCCCGCTCCACCGATCCACCGCCGAGCCACTCCACGAGGAACGCCGCATCAAACGCGTCGCCGGCGCCGGTGGTGTCCACCACAGGCACGGGCACGGCTGAGTCGCACCAGGATTCACCGGCTCGGTAAGCGGCCGCGCCATCAGCGCCCTGTTTCATCACCAGCAGCTTCGTCCACGTGTGCAGTGACGAAGGCGGCGCGTCTCCGCACAGGGCTTTCACCTCGTCAGAGTTGGCCAGCAGCACGTCGAGCGGCCCCAGTTCGTCCAGCAGGCGCGCGGCGCCAAACGCGCGAATCAGTGCGAAGGACGAAGGATCGAACGCGACCGGGATCTGGCGGCGACGCGCTGCGGTCAACAGCGGGTGCAGAAACTCCGTGGACTGGGACGTGAAGATCGCGTAGCCGTTGAAGAACACGGCATCGGCGTGGTCAAGCAAGGACGTTGGGAGATCGTCGGCCGAAAAGGTAAGAGGCCTGGTGTGATCAATCACGAATCCGTGCTCGCCTTGCGGGTCGATCACAATGCCGATGCGCAGCGTTGGAAGGTCGGCGACCTCGGCGATCCTGGTCGTGACCCCCTCGTCGCGCAGATGCCGCAGCATCAGCTCGCCCAGGGTGTCGGCGCCAACCTTGCCCACCAGTGTGGCTCGCGCACCGAGCCGTTGCGCCCACACCGCCACGTTGGCCGCGGCGCCGCCGGGCATCAACTCGACGGCGCCGAACACGTCCGATCCCCAGACCAGCTCGCGCTCGGGACGCACCAGAATGTCCCAGGCGACATCGCCGATCGCGAGCAATCTGACGGGTCGAACGGCCACCTGGTCAGCCTGTGGTGTGACGCGCTACTTGACGAGCGTGGCGGTCAGCTGCATCGGCACGGCCGACAGCGCTTTCGAGACGGGACAGCCTGCCTTGGCCTGTTCGGCGTGCTGCAGGAAGGTCGCTTCGTCGCAGTTCGGTACCGTCGCGTGCGTGTCGAGTTCAATCAGCGTAATGGCCGGGCCGGCACCCAGGTGCACCTTGGCTGTGGTGCGAATCTCGGCCGGCGGAAAGCCGCTCTTTGACAGGAGCGCCGACAGGAACATCGAGAAGCACCCGGCGTGGGCCGCGCCAATCAACTCCTCAGGGTTTGTACCGGCGCCATCCTCGAAGCGGGACGCCTTGGTGAACGGCCCTTCGTACCCGCCCTTCCCCAACTTCATCGTGCCGCTGCCTTCAGCGAGATTGCCTTTCCAGACGGCGGTCGAATTGCTCACGGACATGATGTCAGTCTCCTCGCTCTAAAATTCAGATTGCACCCTTCAGCATACCATCGGCCGGCAATCCTGCTGCGATTGCGCCCAGGCGCCACTACAGCTGGTTTCAAGACCGTCCGGGTCCTGTCCGCGACCAGCCCGCGAGGTGCTCAAGTCGTCTGTCACCCCCGCGCACGCGGGGGTCCAGGCTCTGGATTCCCGCTTTCTTGGGCCGCCGTAGCAGGAGGCGAAGGCGCCCGCGGGAATGACGAAGGGAGAGCGGGAGTGACGGGATGGCGGAGTGTCTCCCGTCACCGTTCGCCTCGGCCGTTGTGGCCACCCGCCCAGGTTTTGAAACCAGTCTTACCCAGAAGGCCGATCGGGCGCGGGCTCGGACGCGTAGAAGTCCTGCATGAACCGGCCGGTGTACTGATCGAGCAGTTGCTGTACTCGGGCTTGGTCGGGCGAGGCGACGATCAACCCCGCGTGGTGTTCCTTTTTCACGCGAAGCACGATTTCGTCGTCTCTGTAGAGCGAAGTGTCGGGCCAGGGCTGGCGGGCGAGCGTCAGCACGAGGCCGGCGTACCGCTCCCGCAGTGGGGGAGCCTGATAGTCGCCGTCTTCGCCCGCGATTTCCAGTTTTGCCCATTCGCGCCACAGGTTGAGCCCGGATTCCGCTTCGACCAGGTCCACGATGAACGCGCCGCCCACGCGGGCGGAGGTTTCCAGAAACAGGAAACGGTGATCGGCGGCAGACTGGATGAACTCGGTGTGCGCCACCCCTCTGACCATGCCGAAGACGGCCAGCACGTCGCGGTTGATCTTCTCGAGCGCCTTCCACGCCGGATCGTCCTTCGCCACCGATGTCGTGGTGAACACCCCGCCGCCATGAGCGACCTGGTAGGGAGGTTGGCCGTACCGGTGCATGGCCTGGAAGACCACGTGTGTCTCCCAGACGATCGAATCAACGTGGAACACGTCGCCGGCCACGAAGCGCTCCAGCAGATAGTACGATCGGCGGTCGCCGAGGGCGTCAATGGCCGGCCACAGTTCTTCTGCGCGCTCGATCTTCTTCATGCCAATCGCGGCGGCCTGCGATCGAGGTTTCAGGATCCAGGGCAGTGGGGTGGTTTCGGTGAACCGGCGAATCTGCGCGTCGTTGACCACGTGTACGAAATCCGGCACCAGCACGCCCTGGTTGCGGGCCTTCGTGCGCTCGGCCAGCTTGTCGCGGAAGTATCGCGCCGTGGTTTCTCCCATGCCGGGAACCCGCAGGTGTTCGCGCAGCATGGCCGCCGTTTCCACGTCGTAGTCGTCAAGGGCCACAACACGGTCCAATTGATGCGTGCGCGCGATGTGACTGACACCCTTCATCAGGTCCTCGCGGCTGATGTCGCGGGCGATGTAGAAGAACTCGTCAACCGCCTCGCGCGGCCAGGCGGCCTCCTTCAGCTTGTCGGTGGTGAGCAACAGCACGTGGCAGCCCTGACGCTTGCATTCGCGCAGGAACTCGTGACCCTTTTCGTACGTCGCGATGCACAGGACGGTCAGCGCACCAGTGTCGGCCACGGCATGCTCCTTAGAGTAGATAATCCCAGCTTACCGTAACTCCCTGGCCAGATCCTGGGGTTGGGGCGAGAGGATATCATAGCGGGAAGGACTGCTGATTCAGATGTACGAAAGCGGCGCGGGCACCAGACCTGCCACTGGCAGAATTGTCGGCAACATCCGCGTGCTTTCCGGCGTCCACAGCCCGCAGTTGGGCAACACCCGCGACATCCACGTGTACCTGCCGCCGTCCTACCGCGAGAGCGGACGACACTATCCCGTCATCTACATGCACGATGGGCAGAACCTGTTTGATGCCACCACGTCGTTTGCGGGAGAGTGGCACGTCGACGAGACGTTCGAGCGCCTGAGCGCCGAGGGCATCGAAGCCATCGTTGTGGCCATTCCTAACCTGGGCGCCCAACGCACTCACGAATACAGTCCGTTTGCCGACCCGCACAGAGGCGGCGGACGAGGCGAGGCGTACGTGGAGTATGTGGTGCGCACGTTGAAGCCCGCGGTGGACAACCGCTTTCGCACCCGTCACGAACCGACGCACACCGGCATCATGGGTTCGTCGCTGGGGGGGCTGATCAGTCTGTACGCGTTCTTTCGCCATCAGGACGTCTTCGGCTTCGCCGGTGTGATGAGCCCGGCTCTGTGGTTCGCCGACCGGGCGATCTTCAACTATGTGGCGCACGTCAATGCGTGGACGGGCAAGATCTACATCGACATCGGCACGGCAGAAGGCCGCTTCCAGGTGCGCAATATCAGGTTAATGGTGCGCGTGCTGCGGCGCTCGGCCTCCCGGCCACGGCTCAACGTGCACTTCGTGCAGGAGAAAGGCGCCGGCCACAACGAGGCGGCCTGGTCGGGCCGATTCGAGCGCGCCGTCCGCTACCTGCTGCCCAAGGCCCCCAGGGACCTGCACTGGTAG
>CAYHRK010000190.1:0-7089 GCA_964358795.1 uncultured Vicinamibacterales bacterium | reverse complement strand
CGGGCGAACGCCGCTCACCGCGGCGGCAATGGCCGGATGTGATCGGGTGTGGTGCCACAGCAGCCGCCGACGATGTCGACCAGGCCCTCGTCGGCGAACTCCCGGATGAGCCGCGCCGTGTCGTCGGGCGTCTCGTCGTACTGCCCGAACGCGTTTGGCAGTCCCGCGTTGGGATAGCAGCTGACGAAACAGGTGGCCACCTGCTCGAGATCGACCAGATACGGCCGCATCTCCCGGGCGCCAAGCGCACAATTCAGGCCCACGCTGAACGGGCGGGCGTGGGCAATCGACAACCAGAACGCCTCAATGGTCTGCCCCGACAACGTCCGCCCGCTCTTGTCGGCGACGGTGGCCGAGATCATCACCGGCACGCGGGTTCCTCGCGCCTCGAACACCTCTTCGATCGCCACGATGGCCGCCTTCGCGTTCAGGGTGTCGAAAATCGTCTCGACCATCAGCAGGTCGCAGCCGCCGTCGAGCAGTCCGCGCGCCTGCTCGGCGTAGGCGTCCTTCACCTGCGCAAAGGTCACCGCCCGGAATGCCGGGTTGTTCACGTCGGGCGACAGGGACAGCGTCTTGTTGGTCGGCCCCATCGCGCCGGCAACCACTCGCGGATGATCCGGCGTGCGCGCCGTCCACGCGGTGGCGGCCGCCTTCGCCAGCCTGGCGGCCTCGAGGTTGATCTCGTAGACGAACGACTCCAAGCCGTAATCGGCTTGGGCGATGGCCGTTCCGTTGAAGGTGTTGGTCTCGATGATGTCGGCCCCAGCGTCCAGGTAGGCGTGGTGAATGCCCGAAATCACGTCCGGCCGCGTGAGCACCAACACATCGTTGTTGCCCTTCAGGTCGCGCGGGTGACCGGCAAACCGGTCACCACGGAAATCCGCCTCGGAGAGCGCGTGACGCTGCACCATCGTGCCCATGGCGCCGTCGATGACGAGCAGCCGGTGGCTGAGTGTCCGGGTGAGCGTGGCCGCAGTCTGGTTGAGTTCCATGGTTACCCTTCCGATCCCGCCCGCCGGGCGGCACGTTGCCGGCCCGTCGAAGGTTTCTTGCGGCCGCTCGCCACACTCACCGCGAAGGGCCCTCCGGCCTTGCGGGCCCCAAGCTGAAGCCGGACGTCGTCGAATCCGGCGTCCTGAATCAAACGCTTCAACTGGTCGTTCCCAAAGCCGAGCCAGCGGTCTCCGAGGCGTTGCTTCACCCAGTCCTGCTCGTGAGGGCGCAGGTCGAGAATCAGGACCCGTCCTGTCGGCCGCAGGATGCGCGCGGCCTCCGCCAGCGCGATGGCCGGATCGGCCGCGTGGTGCAGGATCTGGGAGAGCAGGGCCACGTCGACGCTCCCCGTGGCGATCGGCGCATGTTCGATGTCGCCTCGCTTCCAGACGATGTTCGTCAGGCCGCGCTTGCGTCCGAGCGCGCGGGCCCGGCGCAGCACCGCCGCCGAGTGATCGACGGCCACCACCGAGTGTGCCCACCGTGCCGCCTCCACCGTCAGATAGCCTTCGCCGCAGCCCAGGTCGGCGACGTCCAGCGGCGGCAGCAGGTGTCCAAGCGCTCGCGCCCAGGCCGCCCAGCTTCGGCCCGGCACTAGCTGGCCCGCTTCGTTCCCGTGTGTGTCGAAGTTCTCTCGCCGCAGTCGCAGCATCTCCTGCAGGCGCGCATCGTCGGCTCGCGCCTCGGGCGAGGAGGCTGCCAGGTCGAACTGCGTGTGGAGGTGTCGCCACAGGGCCGAGAGGGGTCCGTCCTGAAGCGCCGGCGCCAGGCGATAGAAGGTGAACCCCCCGGCGGGCTCCTCGGCGACCAGGCCGGCGTCCTTCAGGAGCCCGAGGTGTCGCGAGACACCCGACTGGGCCAGACCCAGCACCGCGGTCAGCTCCGTCACGTTGAGCCGCTCGCGAACCAGCACCCGCAACAGGCGCAGGCGCACGTCCTCTCCAAGCACCCGATAGAGCGAGGCGGCCTTTTCCACATCTATAAATCTACATGAAGTGATTCACTATATGCAAGCGGCACCCTGCGGCCGGCACCGCCGTGTTCCGGGCTAGAATGGCCCCAGCGAGGTTTCCTGACGTTTTTCCGGAGGGCATTCATGACATCACGTTCGACGGTTCTTCTCCTGTCGGTGTGGCTCGCGACGACATCAGGCCCCGGTCTGGGCGCACAGGCCACCAAAGTGCCGGTGACGGCGCCGTCCATCAGGGCCGCGGCCATTCTGAATCACGTGAAGGTGCTGGCGTCCGACCAGTACGAGGGAAGGTTTCCCGGCACGAAGGGCGAGCAGTTGTCCATCAGCTACATCGCCGACCAGTTCAAGAAGGCCGGCCTGAAACCCGGCAACACCGATGGCACCTACCTCCAAAACGTGCCCGTCGTTGGTATCACGCCCGATCCCAACACCGCGCTGACGTTTGCGAAAGGCTCCACCACGCAGACGCTGAAGTTCAAGGACGATGTGGTGGCGTGGAGCAAACGCGTGCAGCGCACCGTCAGCCTGGACAAGTCGGATGTGGTGTTTGTGGGCTACGGCGTGCAGGCGCCCGAGTTCAACTGGGACGACTACAAAGGCGTGGATCTGACCGGCAAGACGGTGATCGTGCTCGTGGGTGACCCGCCAGTGCCCGACCTCGCCGATCCTTCGAAGCTCGACCCGAAGACGTTCGGCGGCCGCGCGATGACCTACTACGGGCGCTGGACCTACAAATACGAGACGGGCGCCGAGCAGAAAGCGGCCGCCGTGTTGATCGTCCACGAAACGGAACCTGCCGCCTATCCGTTCTCGGTGGTGCAGAGCAAGGTCACCGAGCAGTTCGACCTGGTGACTCCCGACAAGAACATGAGCCGCGTGGCCATCGAAGGCTGGATCACGCTGGATCAGACGAAGAAACTGTGTGCGATGGCCGGTCAGGATTTTGACGCCTTGAAGAAGCTGGCGGTCACGCGAGCGTTCAAGCCCGTGCCGTTTGGCGTGACGGCGTCGATGACACTCACGAACACCATCCGGACGATCGACTCGCACAACGTCGCGGGCAAGCTCGAGGGCAGCGATCCGACACTGAAGGACGAGTACGTGATCTTCACCTCGCACTGGGATCACTACGGCATCGGCCCCGAGATCGACGGCGACAAGATCTATAACGGCGCGCTCGACAATGCGACCGGCGTGGGCGGCTTGATTGAACTGGCGCGGGCCTACTCGGCACTGCCGACGCCGCCGAAGCGCTCGCTGCTGTTTCTGTCGGTAACCGCGGAGGAACAGGGCCTCGTGGGATCCGACTACTACGCGCGCAATCCGATCTATCCGTTGGCGAAGACGCTGGGCGTGATCAACATGGATTCGCTCAATATCTATGGAAAGACGCGCGACCTGGTCGTGGTGGGGCTCGGCAACTCGGATCTCGACGACTACGCACGCGATGCGGCGGCCGAACAGGGACGCGTCGTGCGGCCGGATCCTTCACCCGAAAAGGGCGGCTATTTCCGATCGGATCACTTCCCGTTCGCCAAGCAGGGGGTGCCGGCGATCAACGCGGGAGGCGGCGACGACTATGTGGGCCGGCCCGCCGGGTGGGGGCAGCAGGTGGAAGCCGAGTACACGGCGAAGCACTACCACAAGCCGTCCGATGAAATCCGTCCAGACTGGGATCTGACAGGTGCCGTGCAGGATCTGCAGATCTACTTCGTCATGGGCTATCGCGTGGCGCAGGCGGACAAGTTCCCCGACTGGAAGCCGGGGAACCCGTTCAAGGCCAAGCGGGACACCATGCTGGGGCGGTAGTTTCTACCGCCGGTTTCACAACCCGTTCTCGCGGCCAGCAGTGGGTCGCACGTGCAGGTTGTGAAACCGTCTCTATTGTTTGGGGGCGGATGGCATCGTCAGCTCGATGTCGATGGTAATCGACACCTCGTCGCCGACCACCACGCCTCCCCCGTCAAGGGTCCGGCTCCACTTCACGCCGAAGTCCTGACGGTTGATCTTGGTTGTGGCCGTCGTGCCGGTTTTCGTGTTCGCGCCCTGTGTGATCGACGGGCGTAGCGGCTCGACATCCAGCACCACTTCCTTCGTGACGCCCCGAAGGGTGAGGTCGCCGGTCATCTTGAAGCCGCCGCCGGCCACCACGTCCACCTTCTTGGACTTGAAGGTTATCGTCGGGTACGCAGCGACATCGAAGAAGTCGGCGCTCTTCAGGTGGGTGTCCCGTTCTGGCTCGCGCGTATCCAGGCCGGTGACATCGATCGTGGCGTCAATCTTCGCCGCGGTCGGGTTCTTTGGGTCGAACTCGACCGTTCCGGTGACCTTGCCCATGTCGCCACGCACCGTCGACACCATCAGGTGCCGGACGGCGAAGTGCGCCGCCGCGTGCCTCGAGTCGATTGTCCATGCCTGGGTCTGTGCCTGCGCCGACGCCGCGCCCACCAGGACGAGGATGATTGCCACGATTCCCCAACGCTTCATGCTTGCCTCCCGTTGAATGTTCGGCCCGCGGTGCACGTCCGTCTGCACTCGGTGCCGCACCCATTGTGACACGAACCGCGCCCCCACGACGCCCTATGCTACGCTCGACCTTGTGGATCTGGCGGCACTCGGCTGGAATGCCCTCTTCGAGGCGAGCTTCGCCGAGCACGCGCAGCGCCAGTCTGTGCCGGCGCGCGTCATCCTTGAGCACCAGCACATTTATCGCGTGCAGACCGCCGAAGCCGAACGGCTGGCCACCGTCGCCGGCGGGTTACGGTACCGTGCGGCTGGCCGGCACGAGTTTCCGGCCGTCGGCGACTGGGTGGCGCTGCGGCGGCCAGAACCGGGGCGCCGCGCCGTCATCCATGCCGTCCTTCCGCGCAGGAGCAAGTTCTCGCGAAAAGTCGCTGGCGACGAAACCGGCGAGCAGGTGGTGGCCGCCAACATCGACACGGTGTTCCTGATGATGGGACTCGATGCCGACTTCAACGTGCGCCGCATCGAGCGCTACCTCATCACGGCGTGGGACGGCGGCGCCTCGCCGGTTGTCCTGCTGAACAAGACCGATGTCTGCAACGATGTGGCGGGGCGCGTGCGTGAGGTGGAGGACGTGGCGTCAGGTGTGCCGGTGCTGGCGATCAGCACCAGACGGGACGAGCAACTGGCCGCCATCGATCCGTACCTGATGCCCGCCAGGACCATTGCGCTTCTGGGATCGTCAGGTGTCGGCAAGTCGACCCTCGTCAATCGCCTGGTTGGACACGACCGGCAGCGAACGCGTGAGGTGCGCGTTGCCGATCAGAAAGGTCGGCACACCACCACACGCCGCGAACTGGTCGTCCTGCCGGGCGGCGCCCTGCTCATCGACACCCCGGGTTTGCGCGAGCTGCAGCTCTGGGACGGCAGCGGGGGGATGAGCGCCGCTTTCGAGGATATCGAAGCCCTTGGGGCCGGCTGCCGCTTCCGTGACTGTCGCCACGATGCCGAACCGGGGTGCGCCGTAAAAGCCGCAGTGGCCGGCGGCCGCCTCGGTGCCGACCGGTTGGCCAGCTTCCACCTGCTGCTGAAGGAACAGGCGTGGCTGCTGGACCGTCAGGACGAACACGCCGCTCAGGAACGCAAGCGCCAGACGCGCATCATCTCCAAGGTGATCCGCGATTTCAAGCCGCGCGAGTAGTGTGGCTTAGCCGCCGGACGCTGCCAGATAGATCGCGTTGAACAGCAACGGGAAGGTGGCCTGCGTCTGAGCCCGGTGCTGCGGACGCAATCCAAACAACACGATGCGTCCCGGGTTCAGATCCACCGTTACCACCGCCGCACGCCCCGTCATCAGCTCCTCGCCCTTGAGCCATCCGGAAGCCACCACGTCGGTATTGGGGTACCGGACGACAACCGACACCTTCTGCGACGCAAACCCTTCGGTCAGCGTGAAGAACGGGCTGTTGTTGTAGAACGCATATGAGCTGGCCGGCATGCCCGCGCCCATCGGGCTTGCCGTGTCCACCTCCACGCGGGTGATGGTGCCCGGCGCGAAGTGCTGGTCGCGCGAGAGGCCCCGTTTCGCGTTCTTGACCGGAAGCGGGAATCGATCGATGGCGAAGTCGCATGCCGCACCCAGCATGATCAGTGTGCCGCCCTGCGCCACGAAGGCCTTCAGAGCTTGTACGCCCTCCGCGCCAATACCGCCTCGGTACTCGGGCCGCACGCTGGTGCCCTCGTTGGCCGACACGATGCTGTTGGCTGGCTGATCGGCAAAGACGATCGCGTCGAACCGCTCACGCAGCTTGCCCGCCTTGATGTCGGCGTTGTGGACCGAGGTGTAGGGGAACTCGTGCTGCTCGATGACCCACCGCGTCCAGCCCTCGTCCATGGAACCCGTCCACGGCTGGTAGAGGGCCAGCCGCGGCGCTTTGAGCGCAGTGGTTCGCCCGGTGGATGGCGGCGCCTTGTCGTCAAGCGTCCGCACCTGCAACCCCAGGCCTGTCGCAACCTTCTGGATGACCGCCGCCGTCACACCCGACACCGCAATCCGGCTGGTCGATCCCGACTTGTCCGGCGACTGGTCAAGGCTGACCTTGGCGCCTGCCTTGAACAGGCGATTGATCGCCATCGTCGCTTCCGGGCCGGTGTAGTCGAACGCGTACCGCTTGCCAGTGCCCGTCACCGAACCGGCGGCTTTCGGGGCCTCGCCAAGTTTAGTCAGCCGAACCGCCGCATCGATCGGCGTCTTCACAAACGTCACGTCAATACCCATCAGCATCCCCAACGACCACGCCGTCACGTCATAGGGCGGTTCGGGTGGCGACGTGGGACTTCGGCGTACCTCGGGGTAGGTCTGCTTCTCGAGCAGGTCCTTGGCGTATCGCGCGAAGACCTGCGTCATCGGCACCACGAATGAACCCGCCGGATAGTCCTTGTCGTCGGCCTTGAACGCGACGTCGGCCCGGTACACCACCACACCGCCGATCTGCAGCCGATCGACCAGCCGGTACGCGGCCAGCGGATCGTGCTGCGCGGATGGCTGAATCACGATCGCCGCCGGGTCACCCTTTTTGCCGGCCTCGATGGTCGATCGGTTCACCTCGTAGATCTGGCGTAGCAGCGTCTCCCGCTGGTCTGCCGCCAGTTCGAGC
>CAYHRK010000189.1:5374-7164 GCA_964358795.1 uncultured Vicinamibacterales bacterium | reverse complement strand
GCCACAGATCGAGCCGCATGCCCGCATCGACGTCCGCAATGACCCACTCTTGCATTCGTTCCAAGCTTACTCTGTCGTGGTATACGTTCGGCCTTTGTCTCGTGTTCTTGTCTTCTGTGCGTAACCTGCTGCACTGTACTGTCTTCCGTCTTCTCTCCCGTGCTCGACACTCAGAGTACAATGACCGGGTTGACCTGTTCCCTTCTGGATCGCTAAGTCCTTCGATGCACGAGTACGGCAACGTACACGTGCCCTCAGGACTTAGTGCTGAGGGAGCGCCTGCGGCCCATGCGATCGAAAGCGATACGGGGCCGTGCTTGCGACTCGATGCACTAAGGAGCCCTGCATGGCAGAGAAAACCCCTCAGACCTTCGAGAACCACGCCCGGATTCTGCCCGCGTTTCACTACATCGCCTTTCCGCTGTTCGTGATCAACTTCTTCCTGGCGCTCTACCAGACGTTCACCAGCTTCAGCTGGCCCGCCCTGATTGGCTTCGGCACGTCACTGGCGCTGTTGCTGCTGTTCTTTCTGTCTCGCGTCATGGCCCTCACCGTACAGGATCGTGTGATTCGCCTGGAGGAGCGGATGCGGATGCGCGAGCTGCTGCCGGCCGATCTGCGGCCCCGCATCAACGACTTCACGGTGAAGCAGTTGGTGGCCCTGCGCTTCGCGAGCGATGCCGAACTGCCGGCCCTGGCCCGCAAGGTGCTCGACGAGAAGCTGACGGACCAGAAGGCGATCAAGAAGCTGGTCACCCATTGGCGGGCCGACTACCAGCGCGCCTAGACAGCCTAGTCATGGGCGCCACGTTTGACGCCGTACGCCGGGAGCAATTCCCGGCGCTGGCAGACAAGACGTTTCTTGACGCGGCTTGCGCCAGCCTCGCGCCACGGGCGGCGGCCCAGGCCATCTCGGCATTTCTGTGCGATGTGCAGGAATGCCCCGGCCGATCGGCCACCGAGTTTCATGTGCGGCTCGACGCGGCGCGCGACGAGGCCCGGCCAGAAGCGGGCCGGCTTATCGGCGCATCCGCCCAGGACATCGCGCTGGTCGAGAATGCGTCGCAGGCCCTGACCGTGACCGCGCGGGCGGTTCGGGCCGGCGCCGGCGATAACATCCTGGTGCCCGATCTCGAGTACCTGCAGGTGCCGCTCGCCTGGCGACAGCTGCCAGCCGACCTGGCTCCAGACATCCGGCTCGTGCGCAATGTCGGCGGAACCCTGCCGGTCGAACAGTTCGCGGCCGCAGCCGACAGCCGCACGCGCGCTGTCGTGATGAGTTCGGTGCAGTGGGCCAACGGCTACAGAGCCGACCTGGACGCGATTGGCGCCTTTTGCCGGGATCGCGACCTGCTGTTTGTCGTCGACGCCATCCAGCAACTGGGCGCATTCCCGATCGATGTCAGCCGGACGCCGATCGACGTGCTCGTGACCGGCGGCCACAAGTGGTTGAACGCACCTTTTGGCGCCGGCTTCATGTACATCCGCCGTGCGTCGCGGCCGCGCCTGAACCTGCCGGTCAGCGGCTACCTGTCGGTGAATCCGCCGGACGGCGGCTGGGCCGAGTACTTCCGCACGCCGGACATCACTCCGCTTCAACCCGTCACGTTTACCGATGACGCTCGGCGCTACGAAACCGGCGGCACGGGCAATTACCCAGGCACGATCGGGCTGACCGCCTCGCTGCGCCTGATCAACACGCTGGGCTCTGCGGCCATCGCCGCGCACATCGAAGGCTTGACCGGAGCTCTGGTGGACGGCCTTCAGAACCTCCCGGTCACGCTGGTCAC
>CAYHRK010000189.1:0-5274 GCA_964358795.1 uncultured Vicinamibacterales bacterium | reverse complement strand
GTCCGATCACCGGGTCTCCCCCGCCGTCATGCCGGCGGTGAAGACGGTCCAGGGCTCGCTCTTCATGTCGCGCAGCAGGCCTTTCATCCAGCCGTACTGCGGACGCTTGGCCAGAAAGGCGTCGGCCTTGAAGTCGCTGGCACACGGCCGTCCCATCGCGGCCCACAACTGGAGCTTGCCGGCCATGGTGGCGTCGGCGACCTTGGCCTGCGTCGTACCGCCAGGATAGAACGGACCCCAGTCCCATTCCGGAACACCGCGCGGCGAGTCTTCTACCGCCCCGCAGAGACTGCGTTCGGTCGGTCCGTCCTTCTTCTCGATCGCGTCGTATTTGTCGGCTTCGAACGCTTTGCCCAGTTCCGCATCGATGGCCCCTTTGTGCTGCGCCATCAACTGCTCCCACCGCGTGCGCCGCGCGTTGGGCGAACTGTCCTTCTTCTTGGGATCGAACGTGGTCTCTTCCTTCATCAACTTGGCCTTCACCGGGAAGTTGGAGCCCACGAAGTACCCGTTCTTCGTCTTATCAACGGTCCAGTTCTTCAAGCCCAGCTCGAACAACGCAATTTCGCCCGTCTTGTTGTCGCCCAGCAGCCAATCGTTGGCGTAGCCGCCGTTGTTCCTGTCCACCATGATGCGCACGTAGTCGTCGATCGACTCTGCATATTGCATCGCCTTGCGAGCCCGGTAGAATTCGGGCGTGCCGGCGGGGTTGAATCCCTCGAACTGGGTGATGGTGGTTTCCGTGATCATGATGCCGGCGTCATTGATGCCGAAGTCGTCGTCGCTGGCGATGATGCCCGGCAGGCCGTCCATGATGAAGTGATGTCCCCGGGAGGGCTTGATGTCGAAGATGATGTTCCACCGCTCGCCGGTGATGTAGGTCGTCCACGCGTTGTGGCCGAAGACGATGCGGCGGTCTTTCGTCCAGTCGCCGGTGGCGATAAACGCGCTGCAGTTGCCCGGCGCATGGGTGGTGGGCGTCTTGCCCTGCTGTTTCTCGAGCCACGCCGTGTAGTAGCCGGGCAGCTCCTCGATTGCGTTCAGCGCAACGATGTCCCACCGATCGACGGCAGTGACGCCTTTGGCGGCGAGCCCCGCGACAATGCCATCCAGCTCGGCGCGATACTCCTCGTCAATGCCGGGCCACAGCATTTTTTGGGCGGTTTCGCGATAGAAGGCCCAGTCCTTCTTGGTGGTTTGCCGGAGGAACGGCCTCGTCACACGCAACAGGTCGTCGATCTCACGCGCGAGCAGGAAGCCATGCTGAAACCCGATGCGGTCCGGCGTGCCTTCCAAGTGCGTGAAGATCCACCCGTTGCGCTCGAAGCGGTAGCTGCCGTGCAGCACTGCAGCGCGGGCTGTGGATTCGGCCGGCTGCGTTTTGTCCATCGATGCCGGCGTGGTTGACGGTCCGCAGCCGTAGAGTGCCAGGATCGCGAAGATACCCGTCGCCGTCCCGAATCGCATTCGCATGTTGGATCTCCCCCCTTGCCAGCCGTCATCAACTGGGCGTGCGTGCTACCTTAGTGCAAGATCGGCCGCCGGTTCAATTGGCGGGAGCCCCAAGGGTAGCCTCAGGGCCGCGCGCTGGGGTACGCTAGCGGTTTACGGTTCCGACTATGGCGATTGACTTCGATCAGATCGAACGGGAGGCCCTGGCTCTGCTTGGCTCAGCCTGCGACTCGGCCGCGCTCGAACAGTGGCGCCTGGCGCACCTGGGCCGTAGCTCGCCTCTTATCGCGGCGCTGGGCACGCTGGGCTCGCTGCCGAAGGTGGACCGGCGCGAGGTTGGCCAGCGTGGCAACCAGGTGAAGCAGGCGTTGGAACGGGCGTTCGAGCGAGCGGCCGAGCGCGTCCGCCACACCGAACTGGAACGGGCCATTACCGCCGGCACGATCGACGTGACGCTGCCGGGCCGGCCCCGTCCGCGAGGCCGCCTGCATCCCGCCACGCAGACGCTGAGGCGGATTTACGCGATCTTCGCCGAGATGGGATTCCAGATCTACCGCTCGCGCGAGGTCGAGACCGACCAGTACAACTTCGAACTGCTCAACATCCCGAAGCACCACCCGGCGCGCGACATGTGGGACACGTTCTACACGACGACGCCCAACGTGATCCTGCGCACGCATACCTCGCCCGGACAGATTCACGTGATGCGCGAGCGCTATCCGGAACCCATCAGGGTGATCCTGCCAGGTCTGTGCTATCGCTACGAGCAGATCACCGCGCGCAGCGAGATCCAGTTCTCCCAGGTCGAGGGCCTGGCCATCGGCCGGCACATCACGATGGCCGATCTCAAGGGTACGCTGACCGCCTTTGCGCATGGGCTGTTTGGATCGCAGGTGCGCACCAGGTTCCGATCGGATCATTTCCCGTTTACCGAGCCGTCGGCCGAGATGGACGTGGAGTGTTTCGTGTGCGATGGCGCCGGCTGCTCGGTGTGCAAGCAGAGCGGCTGGCTGGAAATCCTGGGCTGCGGCATGGTGCACCCGGTTGTCCTGCAGAACGGGGGCTACGATCCGCGCGAGTTTTCGGGGTTCGCTTTCGGCATGGGCCCGCAACGCATCACCATGCTGATACACAAGATCGACGACATCCGGTATTTCGTGGCCAACGACCTGCGGTTCCTCGAGCAATTCTGACGAGCGAGCGTCCATCATGCGTGTGCCTCTGAGCTGGTTGCGCGACTATGTCGCGATCACCGACAGCCCCGACACTCTCGCCTCACGGCTGACGTTTGCCGGCCTGGAGGTCGAAGACATCGAGTACGTCGGCCTGGCGCCCCTCGACCGGCCCATCGCCGGACTGCCATCGACGGGCCGAACGGGTCTGCCAGCCAAGGGCATCGCGTGGAATCCGTCCACGATCGTGGTCGCGCAGATGCTAGAGGTGATGCCGCACCCAAACGCCGACCGCCTCACGCTGCTGCGCGTGGATGATGGCACCGGCGCCGAGCACATCGTTTTGACCGGCGCACCAAACCTGATCCCGCTGAAGGGCACCGGACCGCTCGCCACGCCGATGAAAGTGGTGTTTGCCAGGGAAGGCGCGGTGCTCTACGACGGGCACAAGCCGGGGCGCGAGGTGATGACACTGAAGCGCGCCAAGATCCGCGGCGTGGAATCGCGGTCGATGGTGTGTTCGGAGAAGGAACTGGGCATCTCCGACGATCACGACGGCATCATCGTGCTCGATGCCGATGCGCCGGTGGGTGTCGCGGCCGCCGCCTACATGGGGGATGTCGTCTTCACGGTGAAGATCAACCCCAACATGGCCCGTAACGCGTGCATGTTCGGGATTGCCCGCGAGATCGCCGCACTGACTGGCGCGCCGCTGACGTCACCCTCGGCCGTGGCCTCTGCCACGGGCCCGCCGCTTCGGGGCCGCGTCGCCATCGAGATCGGGAACGCCGAGTTGAACCCGCGTTTCGTGCTCGGCCTGATCGAGGGCGTCACGATCGCGCCAAGTCCGTACTGGGTACAGCGGCGACTTCGCCTGGCCGGCACGCGTCCCATCAGCAACATCGTCGACGCGACCAATTACGCGATGTTCGAGCTGGGCGAACCTCTGCATGCCTTCGACTGGGACGTGCTGACACGCCGCGCGGGCGCGAAGCCGCCCACGCTCGTCACCCGGCTGGCACGGCCCGGCGAGACGTTGACAACGCTTGACGGGGTGGAACGCAAGCTCGATGACTTCTCGGTGCTCGTGTGCGACGAGCAGGGGCCCCTGTCGCTGGCGGGCGTGATGGGCGGCGCCGAATCGGAGGTCGCCCCCGCCACCGCCAACGTGCTGCTCGAAGGCGCGTCGTGGGATTTTATCAACATCCGCAAGACGGTGAAGTCGCAAAACCTGCCCTCGGAGGCATCGTACCGATTCTCGCGTGGCGTACACCCGGCGCTGGCCGAGCGCGGCGTGACGCGCGCCCTCGAGTTGATGCAGACGTGGGCTGGCGGGACCATCGCCACGGGCCTGGTCGACCACTACCCGGGCAAGCCGGCACCGGTGGTGGTGGACCTCACACCGGCGGACGTCGAACGTCTACTGGGCGTCCGCCTGACGGCCGGCGAGATCGAGCGCATCCTCGACTCACTGGCATTTCAGTGCGAGGTTCTGGGCGACACCATTCGCGCGACCGCACCCGACCACCGCCTCGACATCGGGACGGGTCCGATCGGCCGGGCCGACCTTCTCGAAGAAATCGCCCGCGTGTACGGCTACGAGCGGATTCCGGAGACCATGCTGGCCGAGGAGATTCCGCCGCCACATCCAAACCGCGAGTTGATGCTCGAAGAGCGCGTCCGGGATCTGCTCGTCAACCTCGGGTTGCAGGAAGTGGTGACCTACAGCCTGACCTCGCCCGACCGCGAGGCCAAGCTCGAGTCGTCATCGACCGGTATCGCCGAGCGGGCCTACGTTCGGCTGGCGAATCCCATCGTTGTCGATCGGTCGGTGATGCGGCGCACGCTGGTGGCTGGCCTTCTGGAGGTGGCGTCGGCTAACGCGCGGACGACCGATCGCCTCGCGTTCTTCGAAGTAGGGTCCGTCTACTTGCCGCGCGACGGCCAGGTGCTTCCCGATGAGCCGGTTCGCATGGCCGTGCTCGTGGCCGGTCCCCGCGATCCGATCGGCTGGCAGTCCGCAGACCGCGAGCGGATGGATGTCTTCGACCTGAAGGGCATCACCGAAGCCATCACACAGGCGCTGCACGTGGCCGACGTGTCGTACGAGCCTCTCGAGCACGCCATGCTCACGCCAGGTCGGGCTGCGCAGTTGACCATCGCTGGTCGCCCGGCTGGCTGGCTCGGCGAGCTGCACCCAGCCGTGGCGGAACGGTTCGACTTGAAGAACACTCGCGTGTTGGTCGCCGAGGTCGATCTGGCGACGCTGGTGGCCACCGTCAGCGATCGTCACCCGACAAGCGGCGTGCCCGCGTATCCGCCGGTGAAGGAAGACATTGCAGTGATCGTGAACGAAGATGTACCGGCCGCCACAGTGCTCGAGGTCGTGCGACGCGGGGGCGGGGCGCTGGTGTCGCAGGCGGTGCTGTTCGATGTCTACCGGGGCGAGCAGGTGGGCGCAGGCAAGAAGAGTCTGGCGTTCGGCCTGACCTACCAGGCTTCCGATCGCACGTTGACCGACGCCGACGCCACGAAAGTCCGCGAGCGGATTGTCCGGGCGCTAGGCGACGAACTGGGAGCCGCCCTGCGAGCGTAGCTAAGTGCTTCGAGTCGCAAGTACGGCCCCGTATCGCTTTCGACCGCATGGGCC
>CAYHRK010000188.1:1399-7192 GCA_964358795.1 uncultured Vicinamibacterales bacterium | reverse complement strand
GGTCATAGGTCCCCCTTGCTCGGCCTTTCGGGTGCGACCTGACACCGTCAGGTCGTAGCCCAGGCCTTCAGGCCTGCCATCGCCCGTGCCCCTGGGCAGGGCTAAAGCCCTGCGCTACGGAAGCCGGGCTGCGCGGCGAGTCTCGGACCCGGCTTTCATCAAAACCGGAACCGCACGTTGAGCTGCGCCACTCGCGGCGCCTGCGGGTCCCGCGCGATCGCGTAGCGCGGGTTCCGCACGTCGTTGCTCTCCCAACCGTGGTACATGAGCAAATTGAACACGTTGAAGAAGTCGATCGACGCATCCGCCGAGTACCGGCCGAAGGTGAACCCCTTCTGCAGGCGGACGTTCACGTTGCGCTCGGTGTCGGTCATCCGACCCTGCGCGGCCCAGTCCTTGCCGGCGTAGTAACTGTTGCGCGCCTGCCAGATGAAGTCGGCCACGGTGCGCCCGTTCGGGAGCCTGACGCGCGGCGCGTCGGCGTTCCACACGTAGTCGCCCGTCAGGTTGTTCCGCCACTGGCCAGACAGCACGTCGAGGTACACGGACACGGCAACGTCTCCGGGGAAGTTGAAGAAGACACTCGTGCGGAAGTTCCAGCGGTAGTCGAAGTTGACCTGGTCCAGCGAGTCCGCGTTCGGGTAGACGAACTGTTCCGGCTCGGTCGGGTCGAACGTGAGGCTGTCCAACTTCCGCCAGAACCGGCTGTAGTTGACCATGACACCGGTCCGGCGGGAGAAATTCCGCCGCAGCCCGAGCTGGATCGACTTGTAGTCGAAGAACTGGTAGCGTGCGTCGCCGGTCGGGAACCACCGCATGTTGACGCGGTCCCAGTTGGGATCCTTGCGCGTGAAGGAGCTGCCGTTCGGGGCGAAGACGACGTTGGCGTCGGAGGCGTCCGAGTTGTTGATCCTCCGGTAGACGAACGTCGCATCCATGGCGAAATCCCACGGCAGCGGCCGCTCGTAGCTGAAGAGGTACTCGTCGTTGTACTCCGTCCGCATGTTGCGGTCGAAGTTCGCATTGACGGGGACAGTTCCGGCCGTGAACACGTAGAGCGCCTCCGGGCCCCGGCCGAAGTCCTGCGGCAGCACCCGCCAGGTGTTGAACCCGATGGCGTTGGGATAGTTGTTGTAGTCGCCGGTGCCCACGAACTCCTGGTAGCGCCCGTAGTTCCCGCGGATGACGCCCTGCGGGCCCATCGAGTACGCGAAGCCGAGGCGCGGTGCGAAGCGGCTGTCGTCGAACTCCACGTTCTTCCGGATGTTCGGATCGAACTGCTCGACCGACACCGGCAGCTTGTCGCGGTCGTGCATGTCCTCGATCGAGCGCTCCCACCGCAACCCCAGGTTGAGCGTCAGACCCCGCATCGGGTGCCAGCGGTCCTGCACGTAGAGCGAATACGCCTTGACGGTCACGCTGTTAAAGGGGCCGCAGTGCGGGAAGCACTGAGAGGCCTCGTAGAGATATGGCTTCGTCAGGCCGTAGGTCGCATAGTCGAGCCCGTACGCGAAGCTGTAGAAACCGTTCGAGTCGGCGTTGTAGATGAACGCGCGGGTGATGTCCTGGTGCGGCCGCGCCTCGCCGCCGAACTTGAACTCGTGCCGGCCCGCCAGGCGCCGGTTGGGCAGGTACGTCGCGTTCGCGTGGAGGTACAGCGCGTCGCGGCGCGACACGTAGTCGGCCTCGGTGTTCCCCTCCAGGCGCTGAAGACTCCCGCGGTAGATGTCGTAGTACCGCCGCCGCGGCCCGTCGCCCTGCCCGTGCCGCTCCGACGGCTTCCGGTTGAAGCCGCCGGTCGCCTGGATCAAGAAGTTGTTGCCCACGGTGTACAGCCACCGGACGCTGACGAGCGGTCCGCCCGACAACTGATCGCCCATTGCTTCAGGCACGGAGTACCTGGGATCGGCATCGGTGGCGGCGTTCGCAAACTTGATTCGATCCCACCCGAAGCTCACGCTGACGTTGTGCTTCGCGCTCACCTGCGAGGTGCCCTTCATGTAGATGAGGTTCCCGCGCCGCTCGCGCTTGAGATCCTGGACGACCACCGTGTTCGCATACCCGAAGTTCTCGTAGTCGTACTTCCAGGTCCCGAAGTACCACAGCTTGTCGCGAACGACGGGCCCGCCGATCGAGATCGCCGGGTTGAAGTAGCTCGCCTTCTGCGACGAGGCGCCCTCGACGTTGGCCCAGTTGAACGATCGCGGCTGCGCTTGCAGCAGCATGCTCCCCTTGATCTGGTTGCCGCCGCTCTTCGTGATCACCTGCATCTGGGCGCTGCGCGCGTTGCCGAACTCGGCCTCCGCGCCTGCGGCCTTGATGCTGATCTCCTCGATCGCTTCGTAGTTGAGCTGCGTGTTGCTCTGCCCGCTCATCGGGTCGTTGGCGTCCATCCCGTCGATGAAGATCTTGTTCTCGTACGAGTCGTTCTGGAAGCGGCCCGACCGCGAGTCGTTGTCGATGAGCCCGGCGTTGACGTGCGGGTCAACCTGCGTGGTCTGCCCTGTCCCGGTCTGCGGTGTGAACGGCCGGGTGACGCCCGGCGTGACAAGCCAGATGTCCTGGTACGACAGGCGCGGCGCCACCGGGATGCTCGAGATCGCCGCCTGGTTGATGTTGAAGGCCCGCACGGCCGTTTCGACGTCGATCACCGGCGCCGTGGCCAGCACCGTGACCTGTTCGCTCACGGTGGCGACGCCTAGCGTGATGTCTTCACTGGTGGTGCTGTCCACCTGCACGCGCAGGTTGTCCTTGACGTAGGTCTGGAAGCCGGCGAGCACGGCTTCGATGCGATAGTTGCCCGGCGGCAGCGAGACGAGGCGGTAGTACCCTTCCGCGTCGGTCACCGTCGTGCGCACGCCCATCAGCTCCGCGCTGCTGATCGTGATCGTCACCCCGGGCAGCCGTCCACCTTGTTCGTCGGTGAGGTAGCCCTTGAGCGC
Organism: uncultured Vicinamibacterales bacterium; assembly: GCA_964358795.1. Taxonomy (GTDB): domain Bacteria; phylum Acidobacteriota; class Vicinamibacteria; order Vicinamibacterales; family JAKQTR01; genus CAYHRK01. The sequence goes on along the minus strand of CAYHRK010000188.1, from coordinate 4,250 downwards.
GCCGGTCTGCTGCGCCTGGGCGGGCGCCGCGAGCATCGCTGCCACCAGCGCGCCGACAACGACGAGCCACTTCGGTTGCATGCCAAGCCTCCTTCCGTCGCTGTCGCGCTCCATGGGCAACGCAGGGTCGCCCCGTGAGCGCGTCGCGGCCCGATGGAATCTGGACGAGCGGCGGGCGGGGTAGCGGGGTTGGCGGGGGTGGACGGCCGAGACGCGCGACTCAGGGGGAAGTCCGCCGATGCGTAATCGATTACATATCATCAAGGTGCCAAGCGCGTCAACAGGAAGAGCCACCAAAGGACCTCCACACGCCCGGGGTTACTCAAACTCTCAATATCTCATAAGAACCTATATTTAAGAGCCTCAAGGCGGTCACAGCGAGCTGACGGCCTTCGTGTAATCGGTCACAGACGCGCATGCGGGATCCGGGTATAATCCAGCCAACGGCCGGCAGCCTTCGCCGCCCGGAGATACAGCCATGGCCACCATTCGCGACGTCGCCAAGCTGGCGAAGTGCTCGACCGCGACCGTCTCTCGATTCTTCAACCAGAAATACGTGAGTCCAGACGCCGAGCGGCGGATCCTGGAGGCCATCGAGGCCCTGGCGTTCTCGCCCAACATCGTCGCGCGCAACCTGAAGCTCAAGCGCTCCATGATGCTCGGCATGATCATCCCGGACATCACGGAACCGTTTTTCCCCGCCGTCGTGAAAGGCGTCGAAGACGTCGCGCGCGCCAACCAGTATTCGCTCATGCTCTTCAACACGCAGGAGGACGAGGAGCGCGAGGCGAAATGCGTGGACATTCTGCTGGCCCAACAGTGCGACGGCATCCTGCTCATCAAGGCACGGTATAGCGCGCAGCACGAGCGCCACCGCGCCAAGCTCGCGACCCTGCCCGTACCGATCGTCCACCTCGATCGGGCGCCAGACGTCACGCGTGACGCGGTGCTCGTCGACAACGTCACGGGCGCCCATCGCGGCACCGAGCACCTCCTGAAGCTGGGGCACCGCCAGATCGCGATCGTCATGATGGGCGGTGCCGTTCCCACCCACCTGGAGCGGCTGGAGGGCTACCGCCGGGCGCTCGCGGAGTACGGCGTCGAACCCCGCAACGACTACATCCAGCAAACGGATCCCACCGTGGCCGACGCCTACTCGGTCACGCTGCAACTGCTGGCGGGACCCGATCCGCCCACGGCGATCTTCGCGACGAACGCCCGTCTGACGGTCGGCGTGTTGGCGGCGATCAACAACCGCGGCCTCCGCTGCCCTGAAGACATCAGCGTGCTCGGCCACGACGGGTTCGACTGGCAGAGCGTCTTCCGGCCGCGGTTGACCATCGTGGATCAACCCGGCTATCTGATGGGGTCCAAGGGCGCGGAGCTCCTGATTCAGCGGATCACGGGAGCGCTCGAAGGCCCGGCTCGTCGGATTCTCTTGAATCCCGATCTCGTCGTGCGCGAGTCGTGCGGCATCTACCGCCACCACCAGCCGCCGAGCGTCGCCCCGTCACCCGCGACTACGGCGACCGTGTCGGCGGCGACGATCGGCCCGACGTTCCGCGAGCCACCCTCGCCGACTCAGACTCCGAGTCGATAGCATGGCTACCGGGTTGGCGCGCCCTGCTCACAGGAAGGAGACGCTCCAGATTGGGCCGCGCGTGCGTCGCGCGAACGCGTGGCTGGCCACGCTGACCGCGGCGCTCGTCGTGCTGTCAGGGGAGGTGGCGCGTGCGGCTGGGCCGTCGCCGCAGGCCGGCGACAAGCGGCCCCGGGTTCACGTCATCGCCACCGGCGGAACGATCGCCGGCCGCGCCGCCGGGCAGGCGCCGCTTACCGCCGCGGAGCTGGTCGCCTCCGTGCCAGGGCTCGAAGAGATCGCCGATCTCACCTACGAGCAGTTCGCCAGTCTTGCCTCCGATCGCATCACGCCCGCTCACTGGCTCGCGCTCGCGCAGCGAGTGAACGCCGTCCTGACCGAGCAGGCCGATGGCGTCGTCATCACGCACGGTACCGACACGTTGGAGGAAACGGCGTTTTTCCTCCACCTAGCCGTCCGCAGTCCCAGACCGGTGGTGCTGGTCGGCGCCATGCGTCAGTCGACCGCGATGTCGGCCGATGGACCAGAGAACCTGCGCGAGGCGGTGCGCGTCGCGGCCAGCGCGGCCGCGCGCTCGCGGGGGGTGCTCGTCGTCATGAACGACCAGATCCACTCCGCACGCGACGTGACGAAGACGAGCACCTTGCGACTGGATGCGTTCGCGTCGCGCGTATTCGGGCCGCTCGGCACGATTGATCGCGGGCAGGTCAGCTTCTCTCGGCGCGTCGAGCGGCGCCACACCGTCGACAGTGAATTCGACGTGAGCGGGCTGCATCCGAACGATCTGCCTCGAGTCGACGTGGCGTACGTGTATGCCGGCGCGGATGGCGCCGACATCGACGCGCACGTGCAGCGGGGCGCCCGCGGGGTGGTCATGGCGGGTACCGGCGCTGGCGGACTGGCACCGGGCCAACGCGACGCGCTGGCTCGCGCGACGGCGAGAGGCGTCGTCGTGGTCATCGCCAGCCGAACCGGCTCCGGCGTCGTCCCCGCGCCAGCCGAGCCCTTCATCACGGCCGACGATCTGCTGCCCCAGAAGGCACGCATCCTGCTGATGCTGGCGCTCGCAAGGACGGCCGCCAGGCAGGACATTCAGCGCATGTTCTCCACCTACTAGAAGACGTACCGCACGTTGGCCTGCATGGCGCGCGGACGCTGGGGGTCCACTTCCACCGGGTACCGGTCCGGGCGCCGCACGTCGGACGACAGGAAGCCGGTATACGCGGCCCAGTTGAAAAGGTTGAACGCATC
>CAYHRK010000188.1:0-1299 GCA_964358795.1 uncultured Vicinamibacterales bacterium | reverse complement strand
CCGCTGCCGAAACTCGTGGTCGGGATGCGCCAGGTGTTGAACCCCAGGCCTTCGGGGTAGTTGTTGTAGTCGCCCGTTCCGATGCGCTCATGGAACCGGCCCGCCGATCCCCGCACGACCCCTGCGCCCTTACCGAGGTTGTAGGCCACGCCCACGCGCGGCGCGAACGCCGCGTCGTCTACCTCGATCTCGCTTCGGATGTTCTTGTCGAAGATCTCGAGGGACGCCGGCAGGTTGCCGCGCCCGAGCGTCCGATGCTTCGACTTCTCCCAGCGCAGGCCCGCGCTGATGGTCAATTGTGACGTCGGGTGCCAGCGGTCCTGCACGTAGGCGGCGTAGTTGGCCACCTTGACCTGCCTCGTAGTTGAACGACGTGGCGCTGCGGCCGCTCATCGGGTCGTTCGCGTCCATGCAGTCGATGAAGATGTTGTTCTCGTACGAGTCGTTCTGGTTTCGCGTGCCCTGCTGCCCGCCTTCGTTCTGGCGGAAGCCCGCGTTGACCTGTGGGTCGCCGTTCTCGTTGCCGAGATAATCGCTCGCGCCGCCGGTCACACCGGGCAGCGCCTGCCACAGGCTTTGGTACGCCAGGCGCGGCGCGATCGGCAGGACCGAGATCGCCGACTGGTTGACGACAAACGAGCGCTCGACGCGCTCGAGGTCCACCACGGGCGCCGCGGCGGAGACGGTGACTTCTTCGGCGACCTGCGCGACAGCCATCGTGACGTCGACCGTGGTGGTCGTGCCGACCTCGACGCGCGCGTTGTTCCGCACGAACGGCGCGAAGCCCTGAAGCGTCGCCTCGACGCGATACAGGCCGGGCGGCAGGTTGGGAAACCGGTAGAACCCTTCGTGGTCGGTGAGCGCCGTCTGGGCGCCCATGAGACTGGGGCTCGTCAACGTGACGAGGACGCCAGGCATGGCCAGCCCCTGCGCGTCTTTCGCGTAACCCTTCAGGACCCCGGTCGTCTGCTGGGCGAGCGCAGCGGCGCCAGCGGTCAGGATGAACAGGGCGACGAGGAGGAAGATCCAGCGGCGGACCATGTTGGGACGCTCCTTAATCTTGCGCGTGGGAACGCCGGCCGTCGGCGCGTAATCGTTTTCATATCATCCTGTCTTCAAGCTGTCAAGTCTGTTGACCGTCACGTCACCAAACCCATTCAGGCAGCCTTGCCTTCGTGAAATCGGTTACAAGAGCGCGTATAATGCTCGCGCCTCGGAGGGCATCCATGCCGATGAGCGCCCTGCGTCCAACTGCTTGGCCCGTTCGCCTCGCCCTTGCCGCCCTCGTCCTGCTCGCCT
>CAYHRK010000187.1:0-7241 GCA_964358795.1 uncultured Vicinamibacterales bacterium | reverse complement strand
CCTTGCCGCGGTTGTCCGTCATGTCCGTGAAGAGCCCGACAATCAGCTTGCCGTCAGGCGTCGCGCCGTTGTGCATCGTCGTCGATTCGGGTATGGCGTCGAATCCCCGCCGCCACGAGATCACCATGCCGTGCATCGTCCCCATCGTGTCTGCATCGTGATAGCAGCCGAGAATGGTGCCGTCGGCGAGGATGCGCTGTGCGTACGTGTTCTGGTGCCCGGGGTAATCGACCTTGAAGAACCCGCCGCGCCTGGTCATGAGAAAGCCGTGGCCAGGCACGGCACCCGATTCATTCTTTCTTTGGTACGAGCCTACGATGTCCCCAGCGGGACCGATGCCTCGGGCTTGGGTGACCCCCGCATCTGGATAATCGATTGAGCGATACTGTTCGCCGCTTCGCAGGAATCCGTGGATCTTTCCGGCAGTATCCGTGTAGAACCCGACCAGCTCGCCAAGGGCGTTAACGCCTTGCACATTCGTCAGGACCGCCCCGGGGAAATCGATTGTGGTGAAGACCAGGACCTGGCCCGCGCCAGCGACGGTCATAGCCAATGCGCACAGACAGACGCCGATTGCCACAGTCATTCCTGTAATCCGCATGTTGCCTCCTCCTCTGTATACTCACCCGCGGTGGACGAGCGCCATGCCCGCACACGTATTCGCGTCTAGCTGACGCTGTCACGCATTATCAGGAACGCGACTACCGCAGTCTTTGGGAAAGGATTAGAATTCCCTTGCTTTTCAGGTCGCTCCCGGAAAGGACGCGTGGCCGTCAGATTCGGACCATTCACATTGGATGAACGTGCGCGGCAGCTTCTCCGGCGCACGGAAGCGGTCCTGTCACCAAAGGCATTCGATCTGCTTGCGCTCCTGGTGCATCGGCGGCCTGATGCGCTTGCAAAGGCAGAAATCCACGAGCGGCTGTGGCACGACACCTTCGTCTCGGACGTGAATCTCGCCGTGCTCGTCGCAGAGATCCGTGCCGCGTTAGGTGAGGATGCGCGGCATCCGCAGTTCGTTCGAACAGTCCACCGCTTTGGCTATGCGTTCTCGGGCACGGTCGACGACGTGGAACGGATTCGCGCGTCTGTGTCCGCCCTCGCCACGTGCTGGCTGACTTGGGGCACCGAGCGCGCTCCGTTGACGTACGGTGAGAATCTGGTGGGTCGTGATCCAGCCGCGGATGTTCGCCTTGATGCCGTGGGGGTTTCGCGTCGTCACGCGATGATCGTTGTCGCCGATGACGAGGTGACGCTTCACGACCTCTCCAGCAAGAACGGGACGTATATCGACGACATACGGGTGACATCGCCAGTACCGCTGACCGATGGCGCGGAGATACGCTTGGGGCCGGCGCCAGTGTGCTTCCGTCGACATGCTGTCGTCACCTCCACCCAGACACTGAGTGCTTCTCCCAGAATGAGGTATCGCAGATGAACACGGACTCCGCTCAGCCGATCGCCGTCGGCTCGAAACTTGGCCTATTCGTCATCTGCGGAACGCTTGGCGCCGGGGGCATGGCCGAAGTGTATGAGGCGGAGGACACAAAGCTGCACCGACACGTTGCCTTGAAAGTGGTACGCCGTGAGGTGGCATCGGATCCCCTACGTCGCGCACGGCTCGAGCGTGAAGCCAGCGCAGTCGCGATGCTCAATCACCCGCACATCGTGACTGTACACTCGCTGGAAGAACACAACGGTGTCCTGTTCATCACGATGGAGCTGATCGACGGGTCCACGCTTGCGGACGCGCTCCCCGCGCACGGCTTCCCACTCGATCGCCTGCTGCCTCTTTCGATTCAACTGGCGGACGCGCTCGGCGCGGCACACAGCATCGGCATCGTTCATCGCGATCTGAAGCCGACGAACATCATGATCACGCGCGAAGGATCGATCAAAGTCGTTGATTTCGGCCTCTCCCGGCTTGCTGTTGATGTTGATCAAGATGGTGTGACGGGCACGACCGATTCGCTGACGGTCGAGGGCCACCTGGTGGGAACGGCACCCTACATGTCGCCCGAACAGATCGACCGCAATGTCGGCGATGCCCGATCCGACCTCTTCTCGCTGGGAATCGTGATGTTTGAAATGGCCACCGGACAACGGCCTTTCAGCGGTCGCACGGCGCTGGCGACATTGACCTCAATCGTCAGGGACATCCCCCCGCTCGCCAGTGAGGTCAATCCCGGCGTGCCCGAGGAGCTCGCCCGCGTCATTGACCGGTGTCTTGTGAAGGAACCGTCTCAGCGAATGCAGTCGGCGGTGGACTTGCGTGGCCAGCTCGAGGACTTGGCGCGGATGCTCGAGTCTGATGACTGGCGCGTTCGACCCACCCACGGCGCTGCTTCGCGTAGGCGCGCCTTGGCAGCGACGGGCGTCCCATGGCTGGGAAGCCGTACACGGACCGGGGCCGTTATGAGCGTCGTTGCGCTCGTGCTGGCTGGCGTGTTCTGGTTCGGATTGAGCAGCGAGAAGAAGTCCGCAGGCGAAAACCGCGTGACGCGCTTCACGGTGGACCTTCCAAAAAATCAGGTGATTGTCGCGGAATTCAATTCCCATCTGGCCCTTTCGCCGGATGGCACACAATTGGCCGTCACGACGCTGCCCGGACCCGTGTCCGTACGGCGGTTCGATAGCCTTGAAACGCGTCCACTCGAGTCATCAGCTTCTCCAGGCTTTCGTAGTGCGCCCCTGTTTTCACCCGACGGCACCATGATTTCCTTTATCCAAGGGAACGCGATCCTTTCGTCGGCACGCCCGTTTTACAAGGCCGCTCTATCTGGGGGAGCGGCTGTCAAATTGGCGGACTACGACGCGTTCCACAAGGGAGACTGGGGTACCGACGGGTGGATCTATTGGACGGGACAGTATCCAGGCGGCATCGTTCGCATCCCCGACAGAGGAGGCGACATCGAGCCGGTGACCGAACTCGACGTCCAGCATGGTGAGCGAAGCCACCGGTTCGCCAACCTGTTACCCGGGGGGCAAGCGTTGATTTACACGGTGGCCTTCGACGGAATCGACAACTACGACGAGGGGCGAATCGACCTGTGGGATTTGCACTCGCGAGAGAGGAAGACGCTGATCGTTGGGGGAACCTCAGCCGCCTACTCTCCCTCGGGACATATCGTCTACGCGCGTGCAGGCAAGCTCCTGGCCGTGCCGTTCGACCTCTCGCGGCGGGAAGTCACCGGCGCGCCATTCGAAGTATTGGATGGTGTGCTGATGAGCGGTAACACCGGCGCCGCGGAGTTCTCGCTGTCGCGGCGCGGAGATCTCGCATACGTTCCTGGCGCTGCCGTCGACGGGCATCGGACGCTGGTGTGGGTGGACCGATCAGGGAAGACCGAGTTGTTGCCCCTGCCGCCGGCCTCCTACCTGTACCCGCAGCTCTCGCCGGACGGTCGCTCCCTGGCGGTGGAAATCGAAGGTCCGAATCACGACTTCTACGTCTATGATTTCGCCCGGTCGGTTCTGACGAAGCTGACGACGGACGGCGGAAGTCACCACCCAGTCTGGACACCTGACGGCAAACAGCTGGCATTCCGGTCCTGGCGAGCCGGTGGCATGACGATGTGGATGATGCCCGCCGATAGAAGCGCGAGCGCCGTGCGCCTGGACCCGAACGGGACTCGACAGAGTCCGGCGTCGTTTTCTCCCGATGGACGGTTTCTCGCCTTCGATCAAAAGGATCCACAAACGAGAGATGATGCGTGGGTGTTGGCGCTCGAAGGTAACCGTCAAGCCCAACCCGTCGCCCAATCCAGATTTGAAGAAGGTTCCGCGAAGTTCTCTCCCGACGGCCGCTGGATCGCGTACGCGTCGAACGAATCGGGCAAGGCAGAAGTCTACGTACAGCCGTTCCCTGGGCCCGGACCGAAGGTGCAGATTTCCAACGCTGGCGGATTCGACCCGGTGTGGCGACGCTCGGGTGGAGAGGTCTATTACCGGAGAGGAAACAGGATGATGGCCGTGTCGATCACCACGTCGCCAGAAATCCGGGCCTCTGTGCCAAGACAGCTCTGGGAGGGCGACTATTCCGCCGGTTCGGGTTCTTCGTGCGGCATGCCAGGCGTGAGCTCATCGAACTATGACGTCACGCAGGATGGGAAGCGCTTCCTGATGGTCCGCGACGAGGACAGTTCAGTCATTGGAACCCGAGTCGTGGTCGTGCTGAACTGGGCGGAGGAATTGAGAGAACGGGCCCGCACCCGGTCATTGATCCCACGCACGACGAGAACCAACTGACTCGATGGTTGGCTGTAACGTGGTGTACGTGGCCGCGCCTGCCTCGGGTCCGCAAGTGAAGAGGATCGAAAACGGGATCTGTGATTGGGGATAGGCCGTACTGAGATGAGTCGGCGACGTTGAGTATCCGGGTGTCGCCGGATCCCCCGCTGGTGGGTGGGTGGTTGGTGTATGTGTCCGTGTAATGCTGTTGTCCGTTACTAACGGACATGCGATAATAGCGGACGTGGCCACAGAAGACCAGCGCGATCTCGACCCCTATTTAGACCATCTGCGTGATCTGCCGTTCGTGCGCCAGGTCCGGCTCGCGAGGCCGGCTGTCCGCGGGCCAGCCCACCCCGACGCCCTGGTGAAGCTGAGGACCCCACATCGGACGTTCACGTTCGCACTGCACACGAAACGCACCTACCTGGATCGCGCCCTGGCGAATGCCCTCATTGCCGAGCATGCGGCACTCGTCCGGACCGAACGGCTGCCGCGCTTGCTGGTGGCGCGCTACGTCCCACGCCCAACGGGGGAGCGTCTGGCGAACGCCGGCGTGAACTTCGTGGATCGTGTCGGAAACATCCATCTCGCACTGGGCGACGATCACCACGTGCTGCTCCTGGGTCGCCGCGAACCGGGCATTGAGCCCACGGCTCGTAGGCCGGGCCCCGCCCTCGTCCAGTTCTACTTCGTCTTGCTCGCTGACTCCGCCGCTGTGGCGTGGCCCGTCCGAACGCTCGCCAAGGCGGCGGGGATTGGCAAGACGGCCGCGGCCACGGGGCTCCAGCGTCTTGTACGACTTGGGGTGTTGGCACGGACTCAGGACCTCGCCTATCGTCTGGTCGAGCGGGCGCAGTTGGTGGACAACTTCATCCGAGGCTACGAACAGGTACTGAGGACGCACCTCGTGATCGGCCGCTTCAGGGCGCCAGACCTCAATCCCGATCGATTCCTGGAGCACATCGTCCTGGCAGCAAAGGAGATGCAGGCAAACTGGGCGGTGACCGGCGGCCTGGCGGCCCATGGGCTCGACCGCTTCTACCGGGGAGAGGACCTGCCCCTGTTCATCGAACCGTGCACACAGGCCCTCCAGCGGACGTTGCGACTCGTGCCTGACCGCCAGGGGCCCGTGACCCTGTTCCGCCCGTTCGGTCAGATGTGGGCTTGGCGAGTCGTGAACAACACTCCTGTCGCCCATCCATGGTTGGTGTACGCGGAGCTGTTGCATCGCGGCGAGCCACGGGCTCTCGAGGCGGCCGAGCACGTGCGAGAGGAGTACCTGCAGCCATGATCGTGCTGCTTCCTGAGCAGGCTGAGGCGTTGCGACAGCTTCAGGACGTGTGCCGGGAACTCGGTGTCGATGTGGTCGTCGTCGGCGCCATCGGCCTTCGGACATGGTTGCAAGACGAGCATCGCATGACGGAAGACGTCGATGTCGCAGTGGCGCTCGACCTCGAGTACTTCGAACCACTCATGGCACGACTTGCGGCGCTTGGCTGGCGCCGGGATTCACGCTGGGAGCAGCGATGGCACTCTTTTCTGGGGGCGCGTGTCGATCTACTGCCGGTCGGCGCCCGCGCACGCCGAGAGCAACAGATCGTGTGGCCCCGGTCGAACACGCGGATGCGAGTCGTGGGGTTCGACCATGTGTTCCGAGACGCGGTCATCTGTGAACTGGTACCGGGATTGCCGGCGCGCGTCGCGCCGCTCGTGGTCCTAGCGCTCCTGAAGATCGTGTCGTATCTGGACGATCCCCACGCTCGCCAGAAGGACCTCGGCGACCTGCTCACGATCTTGCGCGAATACGAAGAGGAAGGCGAGCGCAGGTTCAGTGATGACGTGTTGGATAGCGGCGTCGAGTATAACGAGTCCGGCGCATACCTGCTCGGCCAAGATCTGAAGGCGCTTTGTGCAACGGCGACCGACGAGCGAGATGTCGTCCAACAGTTCGTGAAACGCGCCGGCGATCCGGACTTCCACGTGCCGGTGAGCCTCGTTCGGGCCGTCGGGCCCATCGATGATGAAGCCAAGCGCCCATTCGCGCGCGAAATCGCCGCCTTCGCGCGGGGCTTCGGCGCCGACCCGCATTCGAGCCCGTAGCGCCACTCGTCAGGCTTCGTGGCCGACCGGTCGGACAGGTAGGTGTGCATGTCGTCCAGGAGCCGGGCCAACTGGAACTGCGGCGCGAGGACATGCGACAGGACGTGGCGGCGACGGTCGGTGCGTGAGCGCGGTCTCGGTCGGTCGCGCAGGCTGCCGATGCCGATAGAGCGACGCGCGGGAGAGGCCGGTGCTCTGACACAGCGCCGACGTCTCGCCCTTCGCCGTGACGGCCTCGATGGCGGTCATCAGTCGGTCTCGTCGTTGTCGAGGGGTGTCAGGGGGATCCCCAGGATCTCGGCAACTTTTTTTCACGCCCCGTATCTCGCCAAGGGTCCGCCGCATCCCCTCTACGACCTTCATGTTGTCGAGTGTCGCTTGCAGCGTTTCGGCGGTTGCGTGCACAGCATCCATCGCCGCGTGACGAGCAGCCTCGGCTGCGGCTCGTGCCTCCTCACCGGCGGCCCGCGCCGTCTCCCCGGCTTCCCGCAGGAACTCCCGCTCCTGCCGGACTGCCTCGAGCGCCTCGCGATGCTGGTCGCGGACCTCCCGCGCTTCGTCTGCCAAGCGCCTGAACTCTTCCGCCTCACTCCTGGCAGACTCCTCTGAAGTGCGGTGTCCTTCGGTGAACCCGCGGTCCTGCTCTGCCGGGATGCGTTCGTTCAGCATGTAGCGTCCTTTCTCTCGGTCGCGCGAGCGTCGGCGAATCGACGGTTCAACCTGTCCCGTTCTGCCGTGATTCAGCGCACCAGACGGGGCTGCAGGAGAGGTGTTCTCAAAGGGACATCGACCCTTCGACAAGCTCAGGGTCGTCCCGAGCAAGGTCGAGGGACGACACGTTTGTGCGTGAAGACGCGGCCTGTCGCCGGTGCTCACTCGCTCGCCAGCACCGTCACCACCCTGTCGGG
>CAYHRK010000186.1:0-7282 GCA_964358795.1 uncultured Vicinamibacterales bacterium | reverse complement strand
CTCGAACACGTGGTGCAATCCCAGCCTGGGGCGGGACCTGTGGCCGAGGCCGGGCGATCCACGCCGCCGAGCACTCCCCCACCGGACAACGGCCGCGGACCTGCGGACCAGGTCAATCCGGCCGCCAAGGGCGAGGCGCAGCGCAGTCGCCGCCGCCGCCGCCGCCGCGGCCGAGGCGCGGCGGGCGGCGGTCCGCAGGGACCCACCGAAGCCAATCACCAGGAACAGGACGGCAGGTCCGGCCCGGCGTTGCTGCCGTTGGAACCGAATGGTCGGGCATCATCCGAACCGGCGTCAGATCCGTCTGACCCCGGCGCGACGGACCAGTGAACATCGCGGTTGTCGTCCAGCGGTACGGCCTCGACATTAATGGCGGCGCCGAGCTGCACGCGCGCTACATTGCGGAACACGTGTCGCGTTTCGCCGAGGTAGAAGTGTTGACGACCTGCGCGCACAACTACATTACGTGGCGCAATGAGCTGCCTGCCGGCGAAGCCCGCCTGAACGGCTTGCGCGTGCGGCGCTTCCCGGTGAAGCGCGAGCGGAACCCGCAGCAGTTCGGCCGCAGGTCGGTCCACGTGTTCGAGCACCGGCATTCCCTGGCCGACGAGCACGCCTGGCTCGAGAGCGAGGGCCCGGCCTCACCGGCCCTGACGAAGTACATCGCCAGACATCGAGATTCGTACGACTACTTCATCTTCTTCAGCTTCCGGTACTACCACGCGTACCACGGGATCCGGGCGGTGGCGGACCGGTCGCTGCTGGTGCCCACAGCCGAGCGCGAAGGCGCGATCGGGCTGTCCATGTTCGGGCCGGTGTTCCGGGGTGTGCGCGCACTGATGTACAACTCGTTCGAGGAGCGCGCCATGATTCAGGCGGTGGCGGCCAATGATCAAGTGCCGCACGTCGTGGTGGGCGTCGGGTCGGAGGTGCCGGCGCACCCGGAACCGGAGCGGTTCCGCGCGAAATACGGTATCCGGTCGCCGTTTGTGATTTATGTCGGGCGCATCGACGAAAACAAGGGTTGCAAGGAGTTGTTCGCCCATTTCGAGCACTACGTCCGAGCGGTGCCAGGCGACCTGATGCTGGTACTGGTGGGTCACTCGATCCTGCCGATTCCCGAACATCCCCGCATCCGTCACGTGGGCTTTGTCGACGACCAGGACAAGTTCGACGCGATGGCGGCGGCCGACGCGTTGATCGTGCCGTCGTACTTCGAAAGCCTGTCCATGGTGGCGCTCGAGGCGTGGGCGCTCGGCAAACCCGTGCTGGCCAACGGCCGCTGCGATGTGCTGCAGGGACAATGCCTGCGAAGCAACGCCGGGCTCTACTACGAAGGCGGCGAGCAGTTCCTGGAGACGCTCTACCAGCTGCAGTCGAACCGTCACCTGGCGCGTGCCATGGGCGAGAACGGGCGGGCCTTCTTCCAGCGGCACTACACCTGGCCGGTGGTGGAACAGAAGTACATGGACATGCTGAACCGGCTGCACGACGACGACGCGAGCGGCCGCGCGGCGCCTTCGATCGAACCGCTGCCGGGCTGGTTCGCCAGACGCCGGGCGACGCTGCCACCCGCCAATGATGTGGTCAAGGCGCTGCCCGAGGGCCCGGTCGTCGGGCAGGAGCGGCGGTGATGGCAGCAGCAAACGCCCGTGTGCACGTGCACCAGGTTCTGGCCACGCTAGGCTACGGAGATGCCATCGGCCACGAGGTTCTGGGCATCCAGCGCGTGCTGCGCGCGGCCGGGTACGCGTCCGACATCTTCGTCGAAACGGCCGACCCGCGCCTGGAGGATCTCACCCGCGACTTCCGCGAGTTGACCAAGGAGAGCCATCCCGACAACGTTCTGATCCATCACTTCTCGATCGGTTCGAAAGCGTCCCGCGTGGCCTATGCGCTGCCCGATCGGATGGTGATCGTCTACCACAACATCACGCCGCCGCAGTACTTCGCCGACGTACACAAGCTGCTCGTGCGGCTCTGCTACCACGGCCGGCGCGAGCTTGGCGCCTACGTGCACCGCTGCGACCTGGCGCTGGGCGACTCGGAGTTCAACCGCCAGGAACTGGCTGAGCTCGGGTTTCCGGTCACCGGCGTGCTGCCCGTCGTGCCCGGTTTTTCGCACCTGGACGGGCCCGCTCACGATCTGGTGGCACGGCAGTTCGACGATGGGTGGACCAACATTCTGTTTGTGGGACGGATCATCCCGAACAAGCGCATCGAGAACCTGATTCGGTTCTTTGCGGCCTACAAGACGCGCTACAACCCGCACGCTCGGCTGCTCATCGTGGGTTCCTACGGGGGGTTCGAACGGTATCTGACGATGCTCCACGAGTTGGTGGCCGAGCTCAGGATGCCCGACGTCCATTTCACGGGCCACGTGTCGAACCAGGAGTTGACGGCCTACTACGACATTGCCGACGTGTTCCTGTGTGCAAGCGAGCACGAAGGATTCTGTGTGCCGCTGATGGAGGCGTTCTACAAGCGCGTGCCCGTGCTGGCCTGGGCGCGGACGGCTGTGCCGGACACGATGGACGGCGCCGGCGTCCTCTACGACCGGGCCGACCCTGCGGAAGTGGCGGCGCTGATCGATATCGTGGTGAGCGACCAACAGCTGCAGGAGCGCATCATCGTGGGCCAGGACGCCGCGCTCGATCGTCTGCGCGCCCGCGATTTCGGGGGCACGCTGCTGGGTTTCGTCCACCAGGTCCTGGGCGCGCCGCGCCGACCCGCCCATCACGTGGCATGGGACTTCTGGCAACAGTTCGACACGATCGAACGCATCGAACGCCTGAGGATCTTCCGGCCGTCGTTGTACAAGGCCCTGCCGGCGGCGACCCGAGCCAGCGGGATCGGCTGGTAAGCTCCGACCGAACGACGATGGTTATCAATCAGTGGGTACCGGCGGCACATCGGGGCGACGCCATCGGCGACAGCGCCAGGCGTGTGCGTGACGTGTTGCGGGAGATGGGCCATCAGTCCGACATCTTCGCGCTGACCATCGACGACGACATGAAGGACGAGGTCACGCCGTTCGCCGATCGGACGGCACGTCAAGGTGAGGTCACGATTCTCCACTTCGCGGTGCCTTCGCCCATGACCGAGGCGTTCGCGTCGCTTCGCGGCGGCCGTGTGCTGCAGTACCACAACATCACCCCGGCGCATTTTTTTGCGCCTTACGACCCCGGCGTGTTCCGTCTCGCCTCTCTGGGCCGGCGGGAACTGGCTTCCCTGGCCGGCCGCGTCGATCTGGCGCTGGGCGACTCGGCCTACAACCGGCAGGAACTGGACGAACTCGGGTTTTGCGACACAGGCGTCTTCCCGATCGCGGTCGACGTGAACCGGATTCGGTCGGCGCCTCGTCATCCGGCCCTCGAGCACATGCTCACCGATGGGCTCACCAACTTCCTGTTTGTGGGCCGGGTGGTGCCGAACAAGAAACTCGAGGACATCATCCGTCTGGCGGAACACTACAAGCGGTACGTGGATGCGTACTACCGCTTCATCTTCGTGGGCCGCTACGATGGTATCCCGCGCTACTACTACATGCTGCGGGCGCTGGTCGCCGAGCTCGGCTGGCTGCCCGACCGGTTCCTCTTCACCGGGCCGGTGCCCGACGACGAACTGGCCGTCTACTACCGGGCGTCCAGCGTGTACATTTCGATGAGCGAACACGAGGGGTTTTGCGTGCCGCTGCTGGAAGCGATGGCGGCCGATCTGCCGGTGCTGGCCTACGCCAGTACGGCGGTGCCAGACACCCTGGGCGGCGCCGGCGTGCAGTTCGCCCCCAAGGATTTCGAGCAGGCGGCCGAATTGCTCGGCGTGCTCGCGTTCGACGACGGTGTGCGGGCCTCGGTCATCGACGGCCAGCGCCGGCGTCTCAACCATTTTCTCGGCGGCCGGATCGAAGACGATCTTCGGCAGCTCACGGGTCGCTTCCAGTGAACGTTGCTTTCGTCATTCAGCGCTACGGCTCGGAGATCCTTGGCGGGTCGGAGTACCACTGCCGGCTTGTTGCCGAACGGCTGGCCGAACGGCACCACGTGGAGGTGCTGACCACCTGCGCACGCGACTACATCTCCTGGAAAAACGAGTACCCGGAAGGCACCGACCGGATTCGCGGCGTGACCGTGCGCCGTTTTGGCAACGCGCAGACGCGCGATATCGAGTCCTTCAATCGGTACTCGGAGTGGATGTTCAACAACACCCACACCCATGCCGACGAGATGGAATGGCTGCGGCAGCAGGGCCCGTGGTGCCCCGCGCTGGTCGACTACCTGGAACGGCACCACCGCTCCTACGATGCGCTGATCTTCTTCACCTATCTCTACGCGCCCACCGTGCTGGGGCTGGCGGTGGCCCCGGAACGAAGCATCCTCGTGCCCACGGCGCACGACGAGCCGGCCATCCACCTCGAGATCTACAAGGAGGTGTTCAGGCTGCCCGCTGCCATCGCGTACAACACCGAGGTCGAACGGCTGTTCCTGACGAAGCACTTTTCGATGCAGGCGACGAGCGAGGAAACCGTGGGCTGCGGAGTCGATCTGCTGCCGCCCTTGCACCAGCGGCAACGCTCGACGGAAGAACCCGCCAGCGGTGACGAGGATCGCGCCGCCGAACAAGACACACCGCACCGGTCCGCGCTGTCCGCGCGCGGGTCCGGATTCAAGCGGCGTCACAAGCTGCACGGCTCGTTCGTCTTGTACGGCGGCCGGATCGAGAAGGGCAAGGGGTGCGAAGAACTGGTGGAGTACTTCAGCACGTATCACGCGGGAGGCGGCGACGCCACCCTGGTGCTGATGGGCGTGAAGCTGATGCCGTTGCCCGAGGAGCCGTTCATCCGGTTTGCCGGATTGCTTCCCGAGCGGGAACGGCTGGAGGCCCTGGAGGCGGCCACCGTGGTAATCGTGCCGTCGCCCTTCGAAAGCCTGTCGCTGCTGGCGCTCGAGGCGTTTGCCGTGGGCACTCCCGTGCTGGCCAACGCGCGCAGCGACGTGCTGGTGGATCACTGCCTGCGCAGCAATGCCGGGTTGTTCTACGCCGACCGTGATGAGTTTGTCGAGTGCTTGACGTGGCTTGCGAAAGACAGCCGTCTGCGCGCAGCCCTGGGGCGCAACGGCCGCGCGTATGTCCGCGAGCATTACCGGTGGGATCTGATCCTGACCAAGTACGAACGGATGATGGCCAAGGTTCGTGGCCGAACCTGACGCGCGGCGCGCATCCCACCTGCTGTCGGCCGTCTGCTCTCTGCTGATTACTTCCCAGCGACGTCCCTGTGATCCAGGGTGTCGCCGTCGTTGGTGGCGTGTGATCCCGCGCCATTTCGCTTGCGCCGCGGGCGGATATCGTACCGCTTGATCATCTCGTTGAGCGTGGTGGGCTTGATGTGCAGCAGTTCCGCTGCGCGCTTCTGCACGCCGCCGGCGCTCTCGAGCGTGGATTCGATGAGCCGCTTCTCGAAGTCTGTCACGACGTTCTTGAACGAGAGGCCGTCTGGCGGGACCACGATCTGGGGAATCTGGAACGTCGATCGCCGGCGCACCTGCTCGGGGATCAGGTCGACGCCGATGCGGGATCCGGGCGACAGCACGACGGCCCGCTCGATGACGTTCTCGAGTTCACGCACGTTGCCAGGCCAGTCATAGTCGGCCAGCATGTCGAGGGCATCGGGTGCCAGTTCGAGATGGGGTTTGCCGTTCTCCGGACCGTATTTCTGCAAGAAGTGCTGCACCAGCGGAGGCACGTCTTCTTTGCGCTCACGCAGCGCGGGCAATTGAATGGTGATGACGTGCAGCCGGTAGTAGAGATCCTCGCGGAATCCGCCATCCTGCATCATCCGGCGCAAATCCACATTGGTGGCGGCAATAATCCGGACGTCGACCCGGATGGTGTCGACGCCGCCCAGGCGCATGAATTCCCGCTCCTGGATGACGCGTAGCAGTTTCGGCTGCGTTTCGAGCGGGATATTGCCGATTTCGTCGAAGAAAATGCTGCCGCGATCGGCGACCTCAAACAGCCCCTTTTTCGGCGACACGGCCCCCGTAAAAGCGCCCCTGACGTGTCCAAACAGATTGGACTCGAGCAGATCCGACGGCAGGCTGCCCGAGTTCACGGTCACAAACGCCCGTTCCGACCTGGCCGAATGCGTGTGGATCGCCCGCGCCACCAGCTCCTTGCCCGTACCGCTTTCTCCTTCGATGAGGATGGTCGAGCGGCTGGGTGCGGCCTGGATAATCAGGTCGAACACCTGCCGCATCCGCGGGCTCTTGCCGATGATGTTGTCGAACTTGCGGTAGCGCTCCTGAAGATTCTGGCGCAGGACGACGTTCTCGGCCATCAGCCGCCGCCGCTCGACGGCGTTTCGGATGACGACCAGCACCTCGTCGTTCTTGAACGGCTTGGTGATGTAGTCGAAGGCCCCGCGCTTCATGGCGGCCACCGCGGTGTCGACCGACGCGAAGGCGGTGATCATGATGACCGCGATGTCGTCGTCGATCGTCTTCAGATGGTCGAGCACGGTGAGCCCGTCCATGCCGGGCATCATCACGTCCACGATGGCGGCGTCAATGGGCACCGAGCGGGCCAGATCGAGTCCCTCGACGCCCCCCGTGGCGAGGCGCACCTGGTAGCCCTCCCGGGTCAGGAGCGCCTCGAGCACGTCCCGCATGATTTCTTCATCGTCGATGACGAGGATGGTGCCGAGGCTGGCCATAATTGCGAGCCTAACTGCCGGCAGCGGCCGACCGCTGGGAAGCGTGCACGACGGGCATCGCCAGGGTGAACCTGGTGCCTTCGCCGGGTCGGCTGTCGCAGGTGATGGTGCCGTCGTGTTCACGCACGATCCCGTAGGTGATCGATAAGCCAAGCCCGGTGCCTTGTCCCAGCGCTTTGGTGGTGAAGAACGGGTCGTAGATGCGCGAGATGTGTTCGGCCTGGACGCCAGCCCCGGTATCGGCCACGTCGACGATGACCGTGTTCTCCTGGATCCGGCTCGAGACGGCCAGCCACCCGCCCTTGGGCATGGCATCCCTGGCGTTGATGAACAGGTTCAGGAATACCTGCTGCAGCTTGTGTTCGGCGCCCATCACCACCGGAGGCGGCGACGCCAGGTCCCGGCGCACCTGGATATTGACCGCCTTCAACTGGTGCTCGAGCAGCGCGAGCACGTCGTTGACCACGCCATTCACATCGACCGGGGCGCGCTCGGCGCCCGCCTGGCCGCCGCGCGCGAGGGGGGGCAGGCCATTGACCCTCTTGGGGGGGCGGGAGGTGTGCCGCACGC
>CAYHRK010000185.1:0-7309 GCA_964358795.1 uncultured Vicinamibacterales bacterium | reverse complement strand
CCGGCGGGCGCTCCCGAGCGCACGGCGTCAATCACGATCACCAGGCCGGCGCCTTCCCAGGACGCAATCAGGTCGGTGCCCTCGCCGCTGCGCTCGAGCACGGTCACCCCGGCCGGCGCCCAGGCCCGCACCCGACGCGCTACGGCCAGGCCGGCCCCGTCGTCCTGGCGGAATTCATTGCCGATGCCGATGACCACGGTCATAACGGGATCCGCACTCCGGGATTCTGGATTTGGGCCATTACGGCACCAGCTCCGCCTTCTGCGTGGCGCCGACCACCGCAACCGTGCGCGGCGCGAAGAACGAATCCACCGGAGGATCCTTTCAGGTTCGGTCGATCGTCAGCTTGAGGAAGTGGGTGGCGCAGGAAATGCACGGATCGTAGTTGCGCACCACCTGCTCGCACTGCCACGTCAGGGCATCGATGGGCGTCTTCAGCCTGGGCTCCACGTACACGCGCAGGTCCTGCTCCATCATCTTCTGGTTCTGGGACGTCGGCGGAACAATCTTCGCGTCCTTCACGTGGCCCTTCTGGTCGAGCCGATACCGGTGGTACAGGATGCCGCGCGGCGCCTCGGTGCAGGCGTACCCGACTCCCGGCGACGGCGAGAACTCGACGACGGCCCGGTCGGGCTTCTCGTAGGCGGCGATGATGCGCAGCGCCTCGTCGCACGCGTAGACCGTCTCGACGGCCCGCACGATGATGCTCTTGAACGGGTTGTGGCACGCGGCCCCGAGGCCGGCGGCGGTCGCGGCCTCGCGCGCCACGCCCGACAGCCGGTCGTGATTCAGGTTGTAGCGCGCGAGCGGGCCCACCAGATACGGTCCGTGCCCGACCTTCACCGACTGCAGGGCGTTCGAGTGCGCGACGTGCTGCTCCTCGAAATGCAGGTCGTACTCGGCCACGCTGATGTCCAGGCCTTTGTTCGAGACCAGCCGCCCCTCGTTGAACGGGTATTCGTCGGGGTGGCGCAGACTGACGTATTCGTAGTCGCGCTCGAAATCCGGAAACGGGAGTGACGCCGCGAACCGCACGGCGTCCAGGGCGGCGTCGCGGGCCCACTTCAGCTTCTCGGCGATGGGCGCCAGCTCCGCCCTGGACGGCACCTTGTAGAACCCGCCGATCCGGACGCTGATGGGATGGATCTCCCGGCCGCCGAGCAGCGTGACCAGCTCGTTCCCGATCTTCTTGAGCTGCAGCGCCTGCTGCACCACGGGACCGTGGTCCTTCGCCATGCGGATGGCGTCCTGGTAGCCGAGAAAGTCCGGCGCGTGGAGGAAGAAGACGTGGAGCACGTGGCTCTCGATCCACTCGCCGCAGTAGAGCAGGCGGCGCAGGGCGCGCAGCTGGCCGCCCACCTTGATCTTGAACGCGTCCTCGATCGCGTGGGCGGCGCTCATCTGGTACGCGATCGGGCAGATGCCGCAGATGCGGGCCACGATGTCGACGACCTCGTCGGCGGAGCGCCCCCGGAGGAAGGCCTCGAAGAACCGCGGCGGCTCGAACACGGTGAACTTGACGTCGGTCACCTGGTCGTTCTTCACCTTGATGAACAGGCCGCCCTCCCCTTCGACGCGGGCGAGTATGTCGACCTTGATCGTATTATTTTTCATGGGCCTCGCTCTCCTTGCGGAACGGCTCCGCGCAGGCATTGAAGCTGCGGAACAGCCGCATCAGCTGTTCGTGGCTCACGCCCTGCGTCCGCCACGCGGCGGCGAGCGAGGCGGTGTTCGCGGCTTCCTTCGGCCCGAAGCACCCGTAGCAGCCCCGGTGGAACGTCGGGCAGAGGGCCCCGCACCCGGCCTGCGTCACCGGCCCGAGGCACGTCGGCCCAAACGCCACGAGGCCGCAGACGTTGCCCCGCACCTTGCACTCCACGCAGACGCTATAGTTCGGGATGTTCGGCTTGCGGCCGTTCAGGTACGCGCTCAGGACCTCGACGAGCTGGGCCTTGCTGATCGGGCAGCCGCGCAGCTCGTAGTCCACGAACACGTGGTCGCGGATCGGCGTCGATTTGTTCAGCGTCTCGATGTAGGCCGGGTTGGCGTACACAATCGACGTGAACTCCTTGACGTCCTTGAAGTTCCGCAACGCCTGGATGCCGCCGGCCGTCGCACAGGCCCCGATCGAGACGAGCACCTTCGACATGCGCCGGATCTTGTGGATGCGCTCGGCGTCGTGCGGCGTCGTGATGGACCCCTCGACAAGCGAGAGGTCGTACGGCCCCTTCGTCACCGCGCGGGACGCCTCCGGGAAGTTCGCGATCTCGACCGCGCCGGCCACCGCCAGCAGGTCGTCCTCGCAGTCGAGCAGCGTCAGCTGGCAGCCGTCGCACGACGCGAACTTCCAGACGGCGAGTCTCGGTTTGCGCGCGCGTGCCATCTTAGTGCCTCGATTCCGAAGTACGGCCGCGGCAGTCCGGAGCGCGGCGCCCGGATCGCAAGGCGCGACGACCGAGCATATCGGGATTATGGGAGGAAGGAGCAACGCCGCGAGGCGGGATGCCCCGCCCGGAATGCGTGGGCGTACTTCGGAATCGTGGCACTCAGACCTCCCGCAGGGACACAAGGCCCTTGACGGCGTCGTACCGGTAAACCGGGCCGTCCTTGCAGATGAAGCCCGGGCCGAACTGGCAGTGGCCGCACAGCCCGATCCCGCACTTCATGTTGCGTTCCATCGACAGGTAGATGCGCTGCCGGGCCACGCCGCGCTTCTCGAGCTCGAGCGCCGTGAAGCGCATCATGATCTCCGGCCCGCAGACCATCGCCAGGGTCCGCCCGGGATCGAAGGGCGCTTTCGGGATGAGCTTCGTGACGACCCCGACGTTGCCGTGCCAGCCCGCGGTCGCGCGGTCGACGGTGACGTAGACCTCGAAATCCAGCCGCGCCCGCCACGCCTCGAGTTCCTTCCGAAACAGGATGTCCGCCGGGGTGCGGGTGCCGTAGAGCAGCACGAGCTTGCCGACCCGATCGCGGCGGGCCAGCAGCTGGCAGATGGCCGGCCGCAGCGGCGCCAGGCCGATGCCGCCCGCCACCACCACCACGTCCCGGCCCTCCGCCTCCTGCACGGGCCAGCCGATCCCGAAGGGCCCCCGCACGCCGATCATGTCCCCCTTCTTCAGCGCGCGCATCGCGTTGGTTACCGCGCCCACCGCCCGGGTCGTGTGCACCAGCGAGCCGGGCTGGCCGGGATCGCCGCTGATCGAGATCGGCACCTCGCCGATGCCGCGGACGTACAGCATGTTGAACTGCCCGGCCGCAAAGGTGAACGGCCCGCGGCCGTTCACCGGGCCCAGCTCCAGCGTGAACGTGTCGTCGGTTTCCCGGCGCACCTGCCGGACCTTGAACAGGTCCGGAAACATGGGGCTCGGAACGTGTGCGCTCATCGCTGGGCCCCGCTCACGATCGGACGCCGTAGACATCCAGCAGCTGCCACCGCGTCGCGTCCAGCCGCTGCTCGATGATCTGGGCGAACCGCTTCATCAGCTCGTAGCCGAGCTCGTGGTCCGACTCGCACTTCGTACGCATGCACCGCGCGTCGAGCGCGATCGCCCGCGTGGGCTCCACCGCCCGGGCGTCGAAGTGCCAGTGATAGGGCGGGATCAGCCAGGACCAGCCCAACACGTCGCCCTCGCCGACCGTGTCGATGCTGATCGCGCCGCGATGCGGCGTGAAGATCTCCACCGCGATCTTGCCCTCCCGCAGGATGTAAAACGTGTTTGCCTCCTCGCCCTGCCGGAAGACGAACGCGCCCTCGTCGAACCTGACGTTGGACGCGCAGCCCACCAGCACATCCAGGTGCCTGGGGTCCAGGCCCTTCAGGAACGGGTGCTCGGCGAGGATGGGTTCAAGCGTATGCATGGTGTGCTCCTTACGCGGTGGCGTCCTCGGTTGCCGTCGGGTGCTCCTGCTCGAGCGCCTGCAGTTCCTCGGTCACGTCGATGCCCACCGGACACCACGTGATGCACCGGCCGCAGCCAACGCACCCGAACGTGCCGAACTGATCGACCCACGAACTGAACTTGTGTATCAGCCACTGGCGGTACCGGGCGTACGGCGACGGCCGCACGCTTCCGCCGTGGATGTAGGAAAAATCGAGCGTGAAGCACGAATCCCACTTCTTCCAGCGGGCCGCGTGTGCCCCGGTCAGATCGGTCTCGTCCTCGACGGTCGCGCAAAAGCAGGTCGGGCACACCAGCGTGCAGTTGGCGCACGACAGGCACCGTCGGCCCACCTGATCCCAGCGCGGGTGCTCGATGTGAGCCATGAGGCTGGCCGCCAGGCCCTCGGTGTGCACCGCGCGCCCCATGTGGGTCGCGGCCTCCGCAACCACTGCCGCGGCCTCGCGCTCGTCATCCGTCGTCGCCGGCCGGCCCGCCAGGCCCGCCAGCGCGGCGGCCCCGCGACCTGTGGCCGCCTCCGCCACGAACCGGTGGCGGCCGCCCGACATCAGTTCCGTCATCGCGATGTCGAAACCGCCGCCGACCGCGGGCCCGGTGCCCATCGACGCGCAGAAACACGTCTCGCCGGCCCGGCCGCAGTTGACCGCCACGATGAACGCCTTGTCGCGCCGCGCTTTGTAGGCGGGATCGATGAACGGCCCTCCCATGAAGACCCGGTCCTGCATGGCGATCGCCGCCAGCTCGCAGGCCCGCACGCCAATCAACGCGAGCGCGGGCGGCGCCTCCTGCTCGGGCACGAGCGTCATCCCGGACCCCTTGCGCTCGGCGCGCCAGAGCCGCGTCGCCGGTGGAAAGAACAGCCGCTTCCATCCTTGCGGCGCCACGGTGTAGCCGAACCACGCCGCTGGCTCCTGCACGGTCAGGCGGTATCGCCCTGGCTGCTGCTGATCCCCCCGGCCTGCCGGGAACTGCTCGACCGACGACAGCTCGTCGTAGACGACGGCGCCGTTGCCCAGCACCGGGCCGTGCACCTGGTAGCCCGTCGAGCGCAGCACATCGATGAGCTGCTGCATGGCCGCTGGCTCCAACACCACGCGATCCGGCCCGCAAGTCGACACGTCGCTCATAGGTTGTCCTGCAGAGGCATCGCCGCTTTCCTGGCAACCGGATCCAGGCCCATCGGGCCAAGGATGAGTGTAGCAAGGCCATTGCCAGACGGAAACGGCGACGCAACCCGTTCCGCGCTCAGTAGTTGTCATGGATGGGTCTCAGGCGGCGACCTGGGGTTGCCGGAGGTCCGTCGCTCCCGTGACTGACGCCAGTATGGCCTGTCCGCCTGGTTCAGGCCCGCAAGTTGTTGATGGGAGTGGCTCCTCAGGCAGGATTCGAACCTACCCGCCTTCGCGCTGCGCGCTACGGCGTGGTCTCGCCGAAGCCCGCCGCTTCGATCGGAGCGGGCGAAGGCGGACAACCCTCCGGTTAACAGGCGGAACAAGCATCGTTAGCCGCGTGCAGGCACCGGTGGACTTCTCCATGTAGTTCTTGGAGTTGACGCTGAAATCCTGGTAGTACTCGCCACCGAGGCTGGCCTTCTCAAACGCCCGCACGTCCGCCAGGACGTTCCCCTGCTCGTGACCGTCCGGTCCCAGCGTTGACGGATCGAGATGCTGCTTGACTAGCTTGAAGAGCTGGGCCTCGGACAGCAGGTCGATGGCGTGGTCCAGCATGCAGAACACGTACTCGTCGCCCATCTTGCGGATAGCAGCCCGGAGCTTGTCTCGGTCGATCTGCTTGCTGGCCATGACCTACCTGCCGCGCGCCCATCGCCGGTACGCCTCGATCCACTCCCAGCCAGCGGGCAGTGCATCAGGGAGCGGCAGATCCAGGATCGAGATCCGCTGGCGCGACGTCCCGCGCACACACACTGCGACGATCCGATCGTCATCGGCCAGATCGACGCGCCCGACGGTGACCTCCACTCCAAGCATGTCTATCGCGAAGGGTACCGCAAGATGCTCCTCGAGAGCTGGCGGCGGAAGCCCGGCCTCGACAGTGGCGGCCGTCATGCGCTGAATCCCACTGCCCCACTGTTCGATCAGGCCCAGTCGGTGGAACACGCGTCCGACCATACGGTTGTTGGCTCGTACGAAGGGTTGGGCGTCAGGTCACCTTCTGCGGCACAAGCTTGACGTGAAGCTCGCACCCGACAGCACGTGCATACCGCTTCAGCGTGGCGAGTGACGGTGCATGCTTGCCCGCGGACTCAAGGCGAGAGATCGCACTCTTGGTTGTCCCCATGCGCTCTGCCACGGCGTCCTGCGTGAGACCGGCGCGGGAACGAGCTTTGAGCATTTGACCCGCGACGTGGTATTCCAGTTCGAGCGATTGGTACGCCTCAGTGAAGCCCTTTCGCGCACGAGCCTTCTCAAGGAAGGCACGATGGTCATGGGGAACAGGTTCGTACTTCAGTTCAGCCACCTTGCAACTCCTTGAGGCGCTTGCGCGCCAACGTCAGGTCCCGATCGGGTGTGTGCTGGGTCTTCTTGATGAACGCGTGCTGCACGACGATGCGCTTTCCCGGCATGAAGCAGTAGAACGCGCGGCCTATGCCGGACCGGCCACGGGGCGAAGTTCGAACAGTCCGTCGCCAAGGGCGCGAGAGTGCGGGAGACGAAGACTCGGTCCATACTCGGCCACGAGTTCGACGAGGCGCGCGTAGTCGGCCACGACATCGACCGGCCAAGACTCGATTTCAGCGAGCACGCGCTCATGGAAGTACTCGACAGCGAACGCCATGCGCCAATGTTAGCAAACACGCTAACCGCGTGCAACCGGCGTCAGCGCCGGGTTCTGCGTGGTCGCGAAGGCTGATCACCGCGCGGCGGCAGGGACACACGTCGAATGGCGTCGAAGCCCCGATTTTAGTGGGCTCGGCCGCACGCTAAATTCGCCCTTGTTTCGTGGACCTTTTCTCGCTATTCTCTCGCCTGCGTCTCACCATTTGGGTGATCTCCAAGGGGGCGACACGCCTGGGGTGGTGCCGCGCGTTTTACCCCATTTTCCGGGATCGCCCAAAGGGGTTTTGCGTTGCAGGCCCTCCACTCGCCTCGAGCGGGTGCATTATTCAGGTAGTGCAAGTGCGAAATATTGAATCGGTGAGTACGAATCCCTGGATCTGACAAGGTAGTGCTATGGTGAAGGGACCGAGTGGCCCCTTTGGTAAGGGCGACCCACGAAGCTGGGCCATGACGCCAACCCGCCGTAGATCGCCCGGGCAAGGACGAAGCACATGACACCAAAGAAGAAAGCCAGCCGGCCAGCTCCCAAGGCGCTGCCGAAAACACCCACCGGAATCCAGGGTTTGGACGAAATCACGGGGGGAGGGTTGCCACGCGGCCGTCCCACTC
>CAYHRK010000184.1:2304-7356 GCA_964358795.1 uncultured Vicinamibacterales bacterium | reverse complement strand
CAGACGGGGCGCGGGGGTGACAGACGGGGCGCGGGGGTGACAGACGAAGCTTGGGGGTGACAGACCGTGCAATGGGGTGACGAGAAGGTTGCGTCACCCGGTAAGATGAAGCCCACAGAACATGTCTGGGTCAGAGACGAGTCATGAGGTGACACATAGGGCTGGTGGCTCAACGGCTCGCTTCACGATGATGCTGGCCGGCGGCACGGCGCTCGGTCTGGCCGGGCTCTGGTTCCTTCCTCCCGGCGTGCCCGCTATCTGGCTGGTCACACCAGTGCTCATCGTCGCGGCGGCGGCCCTGGTGCTGGCCCACCGCGCACGCCGACAGTGCGTGGAAGCGCTGGTCGAGCAGGAGCGACAGCATCAGCAGGCGTCCCAATTGCGGATGGCCACCGTCGAGGCGCTGGCGTTGGCCATTGATGCGCGCGACCGATCGTCGCGTTCCCAGATCCGACGGGAACTTGCCTGTGCCGGGGCGCTCGCCGAGGCCTTCGGCATGTCACCCGCAGAGGTCGATGGCGTGCGAACGGCTGCCCTGCTACACGACATCGGCAAGCTGGCCGTGCCGGACCACATTCTGATCAAGCCCGGCCCGCTCACGCCAGAGGAGACCGGCAAGGTCCGGGTGCATTCTCAGGTCGGCGCCGACATTCTCGCCAACGTGCCGTTCCCGTCGCCGGTCGCGTCGCTCGTGTTGTGCCACCACGAGCGATGGGATGGCACCGGCTATCCCGCCGGCTTGAAGGGTGACGAGATTCCCCTGGGGGCGCGCATTCTGTCGGTGGTGGACCAATTCGACGCGTTGACATCGGATCGGCCGTTCCACGAGGCGCTTCCCTCAGACGAGGCGATGGCGGTGCTGTGGCGCGAGGCCGGACGCGCACTGGATCCCGCGGTGGTGGCCAGATTCGCGCAGCTGCTGCCGTCGCTGCAGTTGGCCCGGGCCGGAGAATCCGAAGCCCTACCCGACCGTTCGGCCAGTCCTGCCGCTTCGGCCGGTCAGGCGGCGGCCCAGCCGTCATCCAGCCACATCCGCCCGTCGGTGCTCGACAAGATCGCGCAGGCGCACCAGGAAATCCACGCGCTCTACGATGTGGCTCAAGCCCTGGGCACAAGCCTCGGAGTCGCGGATGCCATGACGGTGATTGCCTCGAAACTTGGCAATCTGGTGCCCTTCTCCAGCTGCGCGTTGTTTCTTCACGACACAACACAGGGTCTGGCCCGCTGCCGGTTCGCGACCGGTCCCGACATGCCTGCGCTACGACCGCTCGTCGTGCGCGTGGGATCGGGCGTGATTGGCGCGACCATTGCCCGCCGCGAGATCATCGTGAACGGGGATCCGTCGGCGGATCTCGCGTTGGCCGGCTCACCAGCTGTCGACCCGTCGCTGAAGTCGGTGTTGGCCTTTCCGCTGATCGTGGGTGACGCCGTGGTGGGCGCGCTGGCGCTGTACCACGGTTCGGCCGGGCACTTTACCGACGAGCACCGGCGGCTTGTCACACGCATCTTGCACCAGGCGGCCACCGTGATCGCCAACTCGGTGGCCTTCGAGCAGACGCAGGAGGAATCGGTCACCGATCCGCTGACCAACCTGCCGAACACCCGTTACCTGTTCCTGCACCTGAAGGGCGAACTGGCGCGGTCCAGCCGCCAAGGATCGCCTGTGAGCCTGCTGCTCTTCGATCTCGACAACCTGAAGGACATCAACGACACCTACGGTCATCATGCCGGCGACCGCGCGTTGCAGGAAGTGGCCTCGGTGCTTCGCCGCGCGGTCCGCCCGTACGACACGGTGGTGCGCTACGGCGGCGACGAGTTCATCGTGGTGCTGTCGGATTGCGATGCGAAAGAAGCGGAGTTGAAGCGCGTGGAGCTGCAGCAGGCCGTTGACGCGTTGCCGTTTGTGGCTCGCGGCTCGGTCCGTGTCCGGCTGGCCGCCAGCGTGGGCGCAGCGGTGTTTCCCGAGGACGGCGACAACTACGAGGCCCTGCTGGCTGCCGCCGATGCGCGCATGTACCGCGACAAGGACCACCGCAAACACCCGAACGGACACACCGGCGGGCACGACGCGCGATCGGGAAGCCCGTCAGACGTCGATCTGCAGCGAGCCGCCGCCGGGGTCCTCTAGATTGTCAGTGTTCGTCCTGCCAGATGCGGTGGTTTGGGATGCCGCAGTCGCGCAGCATGGATCGCACGTCGCCGACAAACGAATCGGGCCCGCACACAAAGCACCGCGGCGAATGTCCGCCAACCGCAGCCGCCAGCATGGCCTGGTTGATGCGGCCACGGTGGCTCTCCCAGTTGTCCGGCACCTCGCGCGTAATCGCCAGCCGCAACTGAATCTGGCCCTGGCCGTGCAACCGGCGCAGTTCGGCGGCGAATGCGAACTCCTTCGCGGAGCGGGCGCTATAGACAACCCCGATGTCGGGAGCGGGTGCCAGTTCGAGCGCCGTCCACATGATGGACCGCAGGGGTGCGATCCCGAGGCCACCACTCACAAACAGCAGGTGGGGGTCGGCAAGCGGGTCGGGGAGCAGAAGCCGTCCGAATGGCCCGTCGATCTCAACCTCTGCGCCTTTGGCCACGTCGGCCAGATGCACGTCAGCCCGTCCGCGTACGTCTGTTTTCACCAACAACTCGAGCAGACCCGTGTGTTCGGCTTGGCGCGGGGAGCAGGCGATCGAGTACCGCTTGCGAACGGGTTGATCGGACAGGCCAATACTGACGGACTGGCCGGGATGAAACGTCAGTCGGTGGTGCGCGAGATCCACGCGCAGCAACGCGGCGTGCGGCGTCTCGCGATGCACGGATGCGATTCGGGTCCTAAAGGCAGCTGACACCGTGTCGCTAGAGCCCCATCGCATGGAAGCCGGCGTCCACCATCAGCACCTCGCCGGTGATGGCGCCGCTTTCGGGGCCAAGCAAGAATCGGCCTGTCTCGCCGACCTCCTCCAGCTCCACGTTGCGCCGCAGCGGCGCGCGTTCGCGATACACCTGCAGGATGCTCGAGAAGCCCGAGATACCCGATGAGGCCAGCGTACGGATGGGACCCGCCGAGATCGCATTGACGCGGATGTTCTGCGGCCCGAGACCCGCGGCCAGATAGCGTACCGACGCTTCGAGCGCAGCCTTGGCGACGCCCATCACGTTGTAGTTCGGGAACACGCGGTCGCTGCCAAGGTACGTCAGCGTCAGGATGCTGCCGCCGCCGGAGGCCGCTATCAGGGGAGCGGCGCCACGTGCCAGGGCAATCAGTGAATACGCGCTGATGTCGAGCGCCACCCTGAAGCCCTCGCGGCTGGTCTCGACAAACGGCCGCGCCAGCTCCTCGCGCGGCGCGAACGCCGTGCCGTGCAGCAGGAAGTTGAGCCCGCCGAACTCCCGTTGAATCGCTTGGTAGACCTCGTCAATCTGCGTGTCCGACGTCACGTCGCACGGCAGTAGCAGCGGCCTGTCGAGTTCCGCCGCCAGCTCTTCCACGTTTTCGGCGAATCGTTCTCCCTGATAGGTGAGCGCGAGCCGGACTCCATCACGCGAAAGGGCTTTGGCAATGGCCCAGGCAATGGATCGTTTATTGGCCACGCCGGTGATCAGTCCGTGCGTGCCGGAAAGGTCGCTCATGCGTCAGGTGTCAGGGTTTCTTGCCGCGGGGGGGTCGGTTGCCAAACGAGGATCCGTGCGCGCGCCCATGCGGGCCACCCTGACCGCCCTGGGCGCCTCGGGTCCCGTGCGGGCCGAACGATCCGCCAGAACCCTGACCGTGGCGCGCGCCTCCGGGCCGGCTGTGGCTGTCGCCCGGCTTGCCGCCGCCGCTCGGCCGATGCGGGCCGGCCCCGGTGCCGGTCCGGAACGACCGGCCGTGCGATCCGGCTGGCCCTCGGCCGGGGTTGTGCATGGTGAACTCGGGGATCGGCCTCACCGGCACCTGCCCCTCGACTTTCGGCAACGTGGCCCTGATCAGGCGCCGATGAGCGGGGCCCTCGATTGGCAGTTGTGGATCGGGTTCGGCCTGATTGGAGAGATCCTGGGCGGGCGCCTGGGTCTCGTCACCGGCGGCCGTCTCGCCGGCCTGCGCCACGGGCTTCTCGGCAGGCGCGGGCATCGATGCGGGTGGTAGCGGCGCCGCGGCAACCGGCTTCTTCTTCCGGATCGGTGGGATCCGGGCGTTTTTGTAGTCGTGCTCGACATCACACGTCGTGCACCTGGTCTGTTTGATCTGGTCGCCCACCAGCGCCACCACGGCGTGATTGCTGATGCGCTTCTCGCGAGGACAGTAGTCGTCGACCAGGTCACCGACCCGTAGCTTGCGCTGAACCATTAAAGATCCCCCGAAATCGCAGGCGGGAAGGGAGGTTCTGTAGGACGCTTGATTCTAGCAAAGCTTGGAAGGCAACGGCAACTTTTGTGAGTCGGCTCGTGAGCCGGCCGAGTCGTTTTGGGCCCTTATCGCCTTCCCGGATGTCTCCCGGTCGCCGACCAGCCTGTTTCCTGATCATCGAGTCGGTGTCCGCAGGCCACCGAGTGGCTCAGCGGCCCCATTCCATGGGCTCGGCCGACACCCCTCAAACACGGCCCTCCAATGCCTCAGCGCCCGCCGCACTCAGGCCGCCTCCCGCGCCTTCCCGGGACTTCCCCCCGATCACATTTGGGAAAACTCTATGTGCAATCAAGCTCGTCTTCTGACGGGCCGTGTGACACAAACGTGTTTGCTACGTGCTTGCCGTCCGGTACCGAGACCAGCACCTATGGACTGCGGGCGAACGAGTCGCTCTATCCCAATGAATCCCGCACTTCGATCGATGGTCGCTTCACACTGATCTATCAGGGCGACGGCAATCTCGTGTTGTACTACGGAAGCTCGGCGCTGTGGGCGTCGAACACCTCGGGCACAACTCCGGGGCGCGCGATCATGCAAGGGGACGGCAATCTGGTCGTCTACGACGCGAGCGGCACCGCGGTGTGGAGCTCGGGAACATATGGGAGTCCCGGAGCCTACTTCGTTGTGCAGAGCGACGGAAATCTCGTTATCTACTCGGGGGTCTGGCCGCTGTG
>CAYHRK010000184.1:0-2204 GCA_964358795.1 uncultured Vicinamibacterales bacterium | reverse complement strand
TCGTTGTGCAGAGCGACGGAAATCTCGTTATCTACTCGGGGGTCTGGCCGCTGTGGGCGACTAACACCGATTGGTTCTGACGGAGTCGTTGTCTCGTTTGCCGGTCGCAGCCGCGCTGGACGTCGTCAGTGTGCTGCGACCGGGCCATTCCGCCGTGCCGCACTCCGTCTGCCAAGTCTGGCGGTGCCGGGGCCCTGTTCAACCCCGTGGACAGCAATCTTCCACGGCCAAGGAGAACGCGTTCAAGCGATGCTCCCTTGGTAAATGGTGGGATGGATGAGCTATTTCGCTTCATGCACCTCACGGAGGCGATATCGGAACCCCGCCTGTTCGGGCACCTTGGTGAACTGCCATCCGCCGACGGTTCGATTGGCGTAACAGAGCGCACCACGCCCCCGGCACCACATCGGCACTTCGCCGCTGGGGCAGTTAGCTGGCCACTCGACGCCGGCCATGCCAGATCCACTGAGGAGCACCTTGGAACATGTCGGCGTCGCGAGGGGTAGCTCTTGAAGACCCTCGTGTCCGGTCAATCGCTCGCAGAAGACCTCGGGCAGCGGGTTATCCGCAGTCGCCCAGTTCGCCCAGACCCAGGTTGCCACTCTGGTCGGGCGCAGGTAGTGATCGCCAAGATGCGGATGGAAAAACACGAGTGACCAGATCAGTCCGCCCGTCGCCAGGACCTTCATGAAAGCCTGAGACGACTGCTCCACCAAGGCCGCAGCCGGTACGAGCAGCGCAGTAAGCCAGAGTCCGTACCGGCTCGGATTCGGCGTGCCTCCGCTATTGAAGTTCGCCGCTTGGGAGAAAGACGCCAGAAACACAATGCCCACAACGAGTGAGTAGAATCCTGGCGCCCAGCAACGGATCTCGCGCCTGTGAGCAACGAGGAACGCGGCAGTCGCGATCAGGAGGACGAGCAGGATTGGATCGTTGGCGAGAATCCCGATGTTGGGATCGATCAGCACAGCGGTGAACTCGGCCACTGACGGACGATGGGGAATCGCTCCCACAAGGAGTGCGGACCAGATGCCGAGCCGCCACTGATAGTACAGCGGGGCAAGCGCAGCGGCACCAAGCCCGGCTACGAAACCCATCCAGACGCTGCGTGTGTTCGTACGCTGGACCAAGGTTACCCACGTCAACGTAAGTACCAGCACAACGGCGAACGAAGGGTTCTGAGTCGATGCGATGCCGAGCGCCACGAGCGACCACTGGGGAGCGACCTGAAGAGCGGCCACGGCCATCGTGACCAAAGACCAGGTAAAGACCTCTGTGTGAGCCTTGTCGATCCACCACAGTACGGGGCCACCCACCAGGAGCATTACACTTGCTGCCGCGAGGCGGGCGCGCAGCATGGCCGTCGCACCCAATAGCAGCGCAAGATTGATCCCGAAGAACGCCCAACGAACATGCACTCCAAGAACGCTCGCCGCATGTACTAACGGCACGGCCAGTGACGAGTAGAACCAGAAATGCGGGAAGTCGAAACGACCATCTGCTCCTTGCAAGGACGGAACAACCAGTGAGAACTCCGGGGCAGATTCATTCCAATCCACTCGAGCGCTCTCGGCAACAGCGTCCAGAGGTCTAGCTGCTCCGACGAGCTGTGCCATGCCTCGCGCCATTGCGACGTACTCATGACTGTCTCCCACTCGCTACGGTTTGGAGTCGGCGGCTAGGCAAAGCAGCAGACCGGCAAACGGAACCAGCACGAGGAACCTGAGACGGTCTGACCGGTCCCAGATGACACCAACGAGCCAGATTGCGAAGGCGACAGTCGCCAGCCGCCATCCTTTGGTTACCGAAATCGTTATCCAGTCCCTCCTGAATTGCAGTCCCCCCGTGTGCGCGACGACCATGCTTAGGCCGATCATTACCGCAGTCACGGACAAGTAGCCGCGACGCCACAGTCGCGATGCTGAGGGGACAGGCGTGCTGTTGGTGTCGCGGAATGACAAGGAAGAACAAGCCTCAACAGAACCACTTCTTGCGGTCACGGTCGGCTCCGCTTGAAGGGTCACGCGGAATCGTAGCAGGAGTTGAGGCCGGTTGCAGCGGTTTCTTCGCGTTGGCCAGACGCGGAGCGGCCGTGAGTCGTCGCCATATCGACTCGGCTACGTTTTGTGGGCGTCGAGCCAGCGCGCCAGTTCCGTCAGTGCAGCCTGAACGGCGGCGGGATTGGTGGATTGCGGGGTGCGCTT
>CAYHRK010000183.1:0-7362 GCA_964358795.1 uncultured Vicinamibacterales bacterium | reverse complement strand
CACGACCTGCTCGAAATTCTGTTCGATCCGGCCCACAAGGAGTTCGAGGAGTCGCGCCAGTGGGTGGGACCCGCCTTCGAGCCCGAGCGGTTCGATCGGCGGCGGGTGAACCAGCAGTTGGGGCGGTGGTAGTTCGGGCAGTGCTCGAGCACCTGCAGGCACACTTCCCCGAGGCACCCGCGCTGCGCGGGCAATTCTGTGGACAGTCCGCACCCAGAACCTGTGGTGTCTGTGCGACAATGGGTCGTCGGTGCACCATGGCTACTCCGCAGATACAGATACCCGACCGGTCCATTGCCGAGTTTTGCCGGCGTTGGAGGATCCGCGAGTTCTCCTTGTTCGGGTCGGTGCTTCGTGACGACTTCCAGCCCGAGAGTGACATCGACGTCGTTGTGTCATTCGATCGCGGGGCAGCGTGGAGCCTGCTCGATCTCGTGACCATGCAGCAGGAACTCGGCGGCGTTCTGGGGCGGCCCGTGGATCTGATCGAAGAAGAGGCGGTTCGAAACCCCTACCGGCGCGCGGCCATTCTCAGTTCCAAGCAGGTGGTGTATGCGGCCTGAGGACCGTGACGCGGGATACCTGTGGGACATGCTCGACGCTGCTGCGACCGTTGCAGACTTCGTGTCGGGAGTCCGGGCAGCCGACTACTTGCGGGACCGCAAACTCCAGCTTGCGGTCGAGAGAGCGATCGAGATCATTGGCGAGGCGGCACGACGTGTGTCTGACACTGTCAAGTCCGCACATCCTGAGATCCCCTGGCAGCAGATGGTTGCCCAGCGAAATGTGCTGGCGCACGAATACGGTGAAATCAAACAGGAGCGGATCTGGCTCGTGGCGACAACTCACATCCCGGAACTCGTCCGCTTATTGAAGCCCCTGCTCCCCCCGTTGTCCGACAGGATGTCCTGATTCGCTTGATGACACTGACCCTGAGTGCGCTGAAGAGACTGGACAACACCCCGCCATGGGGCTGGCCGGGAGACACCGGGACGGCCCTGATCGAGGTGCTCCGCGACCGCAGGGCCGGCGAGAAGGAGCGCATCCTGGCTACCGAGCTTGCCGGGAACTCGGTCGTCATCAATGACGAAGACGACGAGGCATAGCGCTTGGCCCCTGTCGTCGACAACGCGCTCATCGTCCAGAGCGACAGCTCGGTGCTCCTGGAAGTGCACGCGCCACGAGCCGAAGCCGCGCGCGAGGCGCTCGCTCCCTTCGCCGAACTCGTCAAAAGCCCCGAGCACGTGCACACCTATCGACTGACACCGCTCTCCATCTGGAATGCGCGGTCCTCAGGACTCTCGGGCGCCGCGATGGTCGCCGCCCTGCGCGAGCACGCGAAGTACCCCGTACCGGACAACGTCGTGACCGAGGTAGGCGAGCTCGCCGCGCGCTACGGGCGCGTGGTGCTCACGAAGGACGGCGACGCACTGGTGTGCACCTGCCTCGACCGAGCCACCGCGGAGCGGCTCGCCCGGGACAAGGCGGCGGGCCCGGTCCTCGCAGACCGGATCGACGCGACCCGCTTCCGCGTGCGTCCCGCGATGCGCGGCGTGCTCAAGCAGGCGCTCGTCGCCGCCGGGTTTCCGGCCGAGGACCTGGCAGGCTACGTGGTCGGCGAAGCGCTGCAGGTCGCCCTTCGCGAAGGGTGCCTCTCAGGCGCTTCGTTCGACGTGCGCGACTATCAGCGCGAGGCGGCCGAGGCCTTCCATCTCGCCGGATCGGAGCGCGGCGGCAGCGGCGTCATCGTGCTCCCTTGCGGCGCGGGGAAGACCATCGTGGGCATGGCGGCGATGGTGGCGGTGGGCCAGACGACGCTCGTCCTGACGACCAGTCTCACCTCCGTGAAGCAGTGGCGCCGAGAGCTGCTCGACAAGACGACGATCCCCGAGGAGGCGATCGCCGAGTACACCGGCGAGTCGAAGGCGACAGGGCCGGTGACGCTCTCGACCTACCAGGTCCTCACCTGGCGGCCGGATCGAGACGGCGAGTTCCCCCACCACCGGTAGCTGTTCCTCACCGAGCAGGGCTACTCCTATCGGATAGAGATCGCCCCAGGAGCCTGATTTCATGACAGTCCGTGCGCATCCGCTCGACCCGTTCCTGCCGCTGCTCGACCCCGAGGGCCCCGCGGTGCTCACGAACGCCGCCCTCCTGGAGGGCCAGGACCTCGCGCAGTTGCTCGAGCTCAGTCGCGATCCGCGAATTGGCCGGTACCTTCTCGCGCGGCTCTCGGACACCGTGGCGCTGGTCGACCCCGGTGCAGAGGATCTCCTCATTAAGGCCCTGCGCGTGGCGGGGCACACGCCCTTTCCCTCTATTGGTCCGGCTTCGCGTGGCAGCCCCGCTTCGCCTCCGCCGACGGAAAGGAGAAGCTGCCGGCCGGCTTCGAACGTTCACGCGCCTACTGGATGGACGCCGCGGGCGTCTGGGCCGCGAACGCACTGCTCTCCACCTTCGTCCATCTGGGCGTCGTCGAGCGCGGGCGGAGTGGAAACGCGCGTTCCGGGCGCTGGTGCTTTCGGTTGACCGACATCGGCAAGGCGGTCTTCGGCGCTCCCGAGGTTCAGATCCAGAAGACGCCGGGCATCGACAAGTGCCTCACCATCCAACCGAACCACGAGATTCTGCTATACCTCGACACCGCGGATGGGGCGGCGGTGACGACGCTTGGGCGGATCGCGTCGCGGGCATCCACCACGGGGATCGTGCAGAGCTACACGCTCACACGCGACTCCGTCTACCGGGCGCTCGAAGGCGGACTGACTCCGGCCGTTGCTCCAGGGCGTCCTCGCGCCGGATTGCTTCATCGTCTCCGCCGACATGCGCAAGGAGGCGGCCAAGCTCCTGGGCGAGTTGGGCTTTGCGCTCGACGCGCCCTGCAAGCTGGAATAAGGGGAACCGTTAGCGACTGCGCCGGCCGCTGCGCCGAAACCGAAGACCAGCCGTCGTCAAGGGAAGTCCGCACGCCGCCGTTTCGAGGCCATCGACGACGAAGATGAATGACGGCGCCAACTCCGCATTTCAGCCATGGCGGCGCGTGACCGCACTTGCCGCCGTCGGCTGCACACGGTGGCTGGGCCGCCGTAACCCGGCCTTCCGTTTGGCCGTCGTCTTGGGCGCCCCGGTGGCGGCGAAAGACACGACCCGGCGCCCATCAGCCTCGCGCCTCGGCATGCCTGCTCGATCTTGCCACGGATCGCCGCATTCGCGATGTGCGTCAAGTTCCACGTGACCGGATAGTCCATCCGATTGATGCCTGCCACCGCAATGTGAATCGCGTCGATCCGAGCTTTGGCCGGAACCGCTCCAGCTCGAAGCAACCGGTTGGCGACCGCGTCGACCTCGGCGGTCAGGCCGAGCACGGGGACCCCTTCAAGCAACGCCACATGTCGGGCGGCGCTCGACAGCTTTGCCCTTCGAGTGTTCCGGACTTACCACCCGCACGGCCCGGCCGTGAGTTGGCCAGATGCCTCTTGCTGTGACCTATGCGACAATGATGGCCGTCGGCGGGGAATCCGATGGTAGACATCGCCCAACAGATTGCGCACTGGCGTGACGGCGCGCGCGAAGAGTGGCAGGTGGCGACCGAACTCCTCGACAAGGGGCGGATCCGGCACGCGCTGTACTTTACGCACCTTGCGCTGGAGAAGGCGCTCAAGGCACATGTGTGCCGGCACACCGGCGATCTAGCGCCGCGTACGCACAATCTCGCGCGGCTGGCCGAGGTCGCTGCTCTCGAACCGACGACGGCTCGCCTGCAGGTGTTGTCCGTCCTGAATGAGTTTTCCCAAGCCGGTCGATACCCTGAAATCCTCGCCCCACTCCCAACGTTGGAACAGGCGCGATTGCGGATGACCGAGGCCAACGAGGTGTTCCAGTGGCTGATGCAGCTGTTGTAGGAGCGGTCCGGCGCTACATGGACGTACTGCGACGGGAGCATGCGCTCAATGTGAGCCAGGCCGTCTTGTTCGGCTCCTACGCCCGCGGTGCGGCCGACCTTTGGAGCGACATCGACCTGGTCGTGGTGGCCACCCGTTTCGACGCAGGGATCGACAGGAACGACGTCGAATTGCTGTGGCGGGTAGCAGGCCGTACCGACAGTCGTATCGAGCCCATTCCGTGCGGTGTTCGCCAGTGGGCTGAGGATCAGTCGAGCGCGATCATCGAGATTGCCCGCCGTGAAGGGGAGATCATCCTACCGGACGCCGCGGCCACGTAGACGAGCTTGGGGCGGTTCGTCACGTCGCCCGCCGCGTAGACGTGAGGATGGCTGGTCTGCAGGCGATCGTCCACAACGATGAACCCATGGCGATCGCGGGTCACACCCAGTTCGTCCAGGCGCAGACCCTCGGTGTTGGGCGTGCGCCCGGTGGCCATCAGCACCTGCTCGGCGCGGAACTCCTGGTCCCGCCCGTCGAGGCGAGCCGTGACGACCTTGACCCCGGCGTCCTCGCGGAGGTTGAGCACCTCGACCCCGGTGTGCACCGTCAGTCCCTCGTCGCGCAGCGAGGCGGCCAGGGCGTCGGCGATATCGGGCTCGTGCTCGGGAATCAGCCGGGGCGAGCGCTGCAGGATCGTCACCGCCGTGCCGAAACGGGCGAACATCTGCCCCAGCTCGAGCGCGATGAAGCGCCCCCCGACGACGACGAGCGAACGCGGCTGTTCGGACAGGCTCATCGCGGTCGTGCTGGTCAGGACCGCCCCCCGAGCCGATGACCACCAGGTCGTAGTCAGCGTTGGCCCCTGACGTGTTCCAGCGCAGCGCGGGTGCGGGTTGGTCGCTTTGCGAATCGTCTACGGCGGATTCAACCAGGCGGGGCCCGGCGTCGATGTGACAGCAATCGGACATGGTTCCTGCTCCTCACTGCTCGCTACACGAGCCAGTTGACGTAGTACGGGAAGCTCACGAGGGCGATCACAATCGCCGTCATCACCCACAAGAGGATCTTCGTCCGGCGGTTCGAGGCCGGTGAGCACGTCCCATCCGCCGCGCACGCCTCGCCCGACCGGCGATAGGTGGTGAAGAACGCCCAACCCAGTAGCACCGCCGTCAGGCCGATGAAGACGGGGCGCAACGGTTCCAGGCGCGACACGGACGCACCCAGGGCGCCCGCGCCGACAAGCGACAAGACGACCGGCCCCACACAGCAGGCCGACGCGCCAACGGCCGCGGCCACCGTCGCCATCATGGTCTTTGTCGTCATCCGCTGTTCTCCTTTCTTGATTCCGAGTGCCTGATGACCACGATACGCCCTGGAGTGCACTCCAGGGTCAAGCGAAATCTCCAGCTGTCGCGGACTCTCCAACTGTCACAACGCCACCGCTTGAGAGGCTGGATCCTTGTCCGTCCCGCCGCTCCGACGACTGCGGCCGCCGAAGGTGGTCCAGGCGCATTGTGGTACGATGTCGTTCGCCATGGAATCGAGAGTCCGGTACTGGATCTCTTTGGCCGAGTATGACCTGGAGACTGCTGGAGCAATGCTCCGGACGGCACGCCATCTGTATGTCGGCTTCATGTGTCATCAGGCCGTCGAGAAGATGCTCAAGGCTGCGTGGCAAGCCGAGCACGCCGATAGGCTCCCGCCGCGGACTCACAACCTTGAGCGGCTGGCCTCTGAGGCAGGCTTGATTGAGAGTCTGCCGGAGCGGCATCGGAGGGTTCTGATCGAACTCGAACCGTTGAATGTGGAGGCTCGGTACCCATCCCACAGGGACGCGTTGCTGGAGAAACTCACGAAGCGCTACTGCACCGGCCTTGTCGGCCGGGCGACGAGGCTGACGGCATGGATCGGAAAACGGCTGTAGGAAAAGCACGCGCCTTCGCACGGCTCGCGCGTCAGGTCGTCGACACTAGCCACGGCTACCTCTTTGGGTCATATGCCACAGGGACAGCCCGAGAAGACAGCGACCTCGACGTCGGCATCATTGTCCCGAACCTGAAGGGTGACTACTTCGATGCGCTGATGCACCTCTATCGACTAAGGGGCAAAGTGGATATACGCATCGAGCCACACCTGGTCGTCGAGAGTTCGGACCCCCTGGGCTTCTCCCGGGAGATCCAGCGGACCGGAATCCGGCTGTAATAGGTACCGGGCGTGCCGCTGAAGCCACCCGTGTTCGCGCATGCCCGTGAAACCGCGGTGCTCGTCGCTGGCGCCGGGAAGGCGCGTACGCTACGTGACGTGCTGGAAGGCCCGCTCGTGCCGGACCGTTATCCCATTCAGTGTCTCCGAGACTCGACGGGTGCCGTCACGTGGTTTGTCGATGCCCCGGCCGCCTCGGCGCTGACGCGAGAGGCACACGCTGGAGCCGAAGGAGATTCCCAGTCAGCCTCAGGGATCGACTGAGACCTGGACTTTCTCCGGCGCCGGTCGCGGGCGCGGTATTTCCGCATGAACGCCCGGTCGATGAAATCCTTCCAGGCCCACACCCATCGCCCAAGCCACGACAGCGCGCCGTAGGACGCGACGGCGTGGCGGTCGCCTGTCGAGATGAGGGAAAGGAAGCGCTGCTGCGGCCGATATGGCAGGAGCGGTTCGCCCGCGAGGTGCCGGCGAAGGTTCTCGGCGAGCGACGGACCCTGACGGACGGCGAAGACGCCCGCGAGGCTCTCGCTCCCTTCGCCGAACTCGTCAAGAGCCCCGAGCACGTGCACACCTATCGACTGACACCGCTCTCCATCCGGAATGCGCGGTCCTCAGGACTCTCGGGCGCCGCGATGGTCGCCGCAGCGGCGACGACCTTGGCATAGGAATCAGTGTGGCGGAGCGATTGAGCAGTGAAACGAGAAGGCTGTCCGGGACGACCGTCGCGAGTTGCCGAATCCAGACCTGAATAAGCGTGAGTGGCGCGTGGTAGCGACATGCCAGGGCCGAGGCCGGATCCATCGGGTGTTCCGTCACCCGGGCGCTCGAATACTCCGACCTTGACTGGGACTGGCTGGTCGAGAGGGTGAAGGTCGCGGATTGTCAGAACAGGCTTGGGTTCGTCGTCGCGCTTGCCCGGCAGGTTGCAGTCCGCCGCCAGGACACCAACTTGGCGAGTCGGTTGACCCAGGTGGAACAGCGGCTGGAACCGTCCCGCCTGGCCCGGGAGGACTCGCTCGGTCAGGCTGACATGAACGGATGCAGAGCGGCGATGGTTGAGGCGTCATCGACCGGATGACGCGCACAGGTAGAATCTGCTAGCTGACCTCAGGCTGGAGCATCTTGCGTATGCGACTTGAAATGCCAGAACCCTGGCTCGGGTTCTCGCGAACTTCGGCGTGGTCTGGGCCGGTTTACCAACCGTAGCTCGCGTGCGATCAACCGCGAGCGTAGGTTGGTGCGCCCGACAGGATTCGAACCTGTGGCCTTCGGC
>CAYHRK010000182.1:0-7365 GCA_964358795.1 uncultured Vicinamibacterales bacterium | reverse complement strand
AGGCGGGATGCAGCGCCGGTCGAATGCAGACGGACTTGCACCACGGGCTGCTAACTTCGAGTGACCCCGATGCCGACTTTTTTTCTCATCGACGGCAGCTCACAGATGTACCGGGCGTACCACGCCTTGAGTGGCTTGACCAGCCCCGATGGCCGCGCCACCAATGCGGTGTTCGGTTTCGTCGCGATGCTGCGCAAGCTGCTGGCCGATCATCGGCCGACGCACATTGTGTGCGCGTTCGACCTGGCTGGCCCGACATTCCGGTCGGACTTGGCCGAGACCTACAAGGCGAACCGGCCGCCGATGCCCCAGGATCTGGTTGATCAGGTGCCGTGGGTGCACGAAGCCTGCGAATCGCTGGGCGTGAGGGTCCTGACCTCGGAGGGCTTCGAGGCCGACGATGTGATCGGCACGCTGGCCGCGCGGGGAGCCGCCGAGGGATTCGAGGTGGCTATCGTCACGGGCGACAAGGATTTTTTCCAGTTGGTTGGCGGCCCGATTCGGGTGTTCAACCCACGCGATAACGGCACGTGGTACGACGAGCCTGGCGTGGTAGGGAAATTCGGCGTGCCGCCATCGAAGGTGGTCGATGTGCTGTCGCTGATGGGCGACGCCGTCGACAACGTGAAAGGCGTGCCGGGCATTGGCGAGAAAGGCGCACGCGACCTCATCTTGCAGTTCGGATCGCTGGATGCGCTGCTCGACGGCGCCGAGCGCGTGACGCAGAAACGGTACCGAGAGGCGCTGCTGACCCATCAACACGAGGCGCGGCAAAGCCGGGACCTGGTGACGATCCGGGTGGATGTGCCCATCGATCTTGGTCTCGAATCGTTTCGCTATGAAGGCGCCAATCGCGATCGCTGCTTCGCCCTGTTCTCGCAACTGGGCTTCAGGTCGCTCACGCACCACTATGCGCCGGCCGCAACCTCGGCGCCTGAGCCGTCGCCGCCAGCCGCCAGCGGGACGGCCAACGACGCCCGGCTCGAAGCCGCGTCGAACGAGGACGGTGAGGCGACGGGCCAGGAGAGCACGCCAGACGTCGTGCCCACGGCAGTCACCGGACCCCGCGATTACGCGATTGTGGAGTCGCTCGAGGCGCTTGCTGCGGTCGTGATGAACGTGCGGGCTTCGGGCCGGCTCGGCATCCACGTGCTTGGCGACGCCGCGGCTCCCATGCGCGCCCGCATCGTTGGCCTGGCTGTCGCCCTGCCGGACAGTCGCGCGCGTTATGTGCCAATCGGACATCGTGCGCTAGACGAGGTGTCGAACCTGGATGAACGACGCGTGCTCGACACGCTGCGCCCGGTGCTGGAGGATTCAGGCATTGAGAAGATCGGCCACGACGTGAAGTTTGCCGCGATCGTGCTGGCCCGGCACGGCGTGGCGATTGGTCAACCCGGTCTGGACACGATGCTGGCCAGCTACCTGCTGGACTCGACACGCGCACCGCACGCGCTGGAGGACGTCAGCCTCGCCTACCTCGGCCACACGGCGGCACGCGACGAAGAGACGTACGGCAGAGGCGCGAAGGCGACGGCCACGGCGGACCTTCCTGCGTCTGCCACGCTTGCGTTTGCCTGCGAGCGGGCCGATCTTCCGCTGCGGCTGGCCGAGCCCCTGCGGGCAAAGCTGGCCGAGGGCGGGCTTGACGAGCTGTACCGCGGCATGGAACTGCCGCTGCTGCCGGTGCTGGTCGACATCGAGCAGGCCGGAGTCCGAATCGATGTGCGCGCACTGGCGGAGCTGTCACAGACGATTGAACGCGACATGCAGGAGCGCAGTGCCCAGGCATACGAGTTGGCGGGCGGCCAGTTCAACATCAACTCGCCCAAGCAGTTGTCCGAGGTGCTCTTCGACAAACTGCAACTGCCGGCCAGCAGGAAGACCGGCAAGACGAAGGTGGCCTCGACATCGGTCGACGTGCTCGAAGAACTGGCGCAGATTCACGAGCTGCCACGCCTGGTCCTCGAGTGGCGCACGCTGCAGAAGCTCAAGGGCACCTACATCGACGCGCTGCCGCTGCTGGTGCACCCGGACACAGGCCGCGTGCACACCAGCTTCAACCAGGCGGTTGCCGCGACGGGCCGTCTCAGCAGCAGCGATCCCAATCTGCAGAACATCCCCATTCGGACCGAGCTTGGACGCGAGATTCGGAAAGCGTTTGTGGCGGACCCTGGCTGCGTGCTGATTTCGGCCGATTACTCGCAAATCGAGCTGCGCGTGCTGGCACACCTGTCGGGCGACGCCGCGTTGATCGAGGCGTTCCAGCGGGGCGAGGACATCCACGATCGCACGGCACTCGGCATCTTCGGGGCCAATAGCGGTCTGGATCGCAAAGAGATGCGCCGCCGGGCCAAAATGGTCAACTACGCACTTCTGTACGGAAAAACGGCGTTCACCCTGGCGCGCGACATCGGCGTGTCGCAACAGGCGGCCCAGGCGTTTATCGAC
Organism: uncultured Vicinamibacterales bacterium; assembly: GCA_964358795.1. Classification (GTDB taxonomy): domain Bacteria; phylum Acidobacteriota; class Vicinamibacteria; order Vicinamibacterales; family JAKQTR01; genus CAYHRK01. The sequence goes on along the minus strand of CAYHRK010000182.1, from coordinate 4,914 downwards.
GCCTACTTCGCCGGATTCCCGGGTGTTCGGGTCTTCATCGACCGTACGCTCCAGGAAGCCCGGGTGTCTGGTGTGGTGAAAACCATCTTCGGTCGTCGCCGCCCGGTGCCGGAGTTGAACAGTTCGAACGGCCAGGTGCGCGCCGCTACCGAACGCGTCGCCGTGAACATGCCCATCCAGGGCACCGCCGCCGACATCCTGAAACGGGCCATGATCGACGTGCACCAGGCGCTGATGGCGAGACCAACGGGTCTTTCGGGCCGCCGCGCGCGCATGATCCTGACGGTGCACGACGAACTGCTGTTCGAAGTGCCGCGGGAGGAAGCCACCGAAGTGGCGGCCCTCGTGAAGACCCTGATGGAAGGCGCCGTGCCCCTGGCTGTGCCGCTGACGGTGGACGTAGGAACGGGCGAAAACTGGAACGACGCCAAGAATTAGCCCCAGATCGAGGCGCCGTGAGCCCCGCAGGTATAATCCTGGGGATGCTTCCGCTTATCGTGCCCCGCGACCAACATAGCCTGTCGCGGCGCGACATTGATGCCGACGCGCTCAAGGTTCTGTACAGGCTGAAGGACGCCAACTTCGCGGCGTACCTGGTCGGGGGGAGTGTGCGCGACCTGCTCCTGGGGCGCCGGCCCAAGGATTTCGACATCGGCACCGACGCGCATCCCTACCAGGTCAAGAAGCTGTTCCGGAACTGTTGGATCATCGGCCGGCGCTTTCGGCTGGCCCACGTGAGATTCGGCACGAAGGTGGTCGAGGTGGCCACGTTCCGGCGGCTGGTTTCGGCCGACGAAGCCGCAGAGGCCGACGCGGCAGCCGACAGTGGTGAGGCTGAGTTGCCCGGAGAGCACGACCATCTGATCAAGCGGGACAACACGTTTGGGACAGCCGAAGAGGATGCGTTCCGCCGCGACTTCACCATCAACGCGTTGTTTTACGACATTGCGACGTTCTCGATTATCGACTACGTGGGTGGTCTGCAGGATCTGCGGGATCGGGTCATCAGGTGTATTGGCGATCCGGACGTGCGGTTTCGCGAGGATCCGGTGCGCATGCAGCGCGCGGTCTCGTTCAGCACGCGCCTCGACTTCCAGATCGACCCGCCCGTCTACGACGCTATCGCCCGCAATCGCCAGGAAATCGCCAAGGCCGCGCCGGCGAGGCTGGCCGAGGAGTACTACAAGATCTTGCGTTCTGGTGCCGCAGCGCGGACGTTCCAGGACCTGCGGCGGGTCGGCCTGCTGCAGCCAATAAGCCCGATGATGCACGAGAAGGCGGGAGATGCCCTCTGGGCCTCGCTGGCTCGCCTGGACGCCTACCGGCGACGGTTCCCCGACATCCCGGCGTCGCTCACCAGTCCCCTGCTGCTGGGGTCCTTGATCGTGCCCCTCGGGTTTTCGCCCAGCGGGTGGCCCGGGTGGATGGAATCGGGTGACAAACCGGGTCTGAACCTGGGCATCCTCCCGCTGGCGCGCAAAGACGTGGAGCGCATTCACCAGGTGCTGATGCTGCAGCGGCGGCTTTGCGAGCCCAGTCGGTCGGGGCACGCGCGGCGAATGCTCGTGCAGCGGTCGGCGTTTGCCGATGCGGTGACGTGGCTCGACATGCACGGCGAGACGCCGGACACGGTGAAATACTGGCACGAACAGGCCGCCGAATCGGCCCCGGCGCCGGTCTCACCACAACGCCGCCGTCGCCGCAGGCGCCCCCGCCGGGCGAGTACTAGTTAGTTTTCCACAATCCTGTATCACGGGAGCCTGTCATGCGCTGCAAGGACTTCCTCACGATCCGCGATTTCAACTCCGACGAACTCCGCCACCTCCTGGATTTGGCCCGTGACATCAAGGCCCATCCGGCCCAGTTCAGCGAGTCGCTCAAGGGCAAGACGCTGGCATTGATCTTCGAGAAACCTTCGCTTCGGACGCGGGTATCCTTCGATGTGGGCATTCAGCAACTGGGCGGGTTTTCGGTGTTCTTGTCACCATCGGAAATCAACCTGGGCAAGCGGGAGTCGCTCTACGATGTCGCCAAGAACCTGGAGCGGATGGTGCAGGGCATCATGATCCGCACCTTCGGCCACGACATCGTCGAGAAGATGGCCGAGTATGCGGGGATCCCGATCATCAACGGCCTGACCGACTTCAGCCATCCGTGCCAGGCGATGGCCGATTTCCTGACGATCCTGGAGCACAAGGGCAAATTGGAAGGTCTCAGGCTGGCCTACGTGGGCGATAGTAACAACGTCTCGAACTCGCTGATGTTCGCCGCCGCGCGACTTGGCGTGCACGTGGCGATTGGATCGCCCCAGGGCTATCAGCCGAAGCCCGACGTGACAGCATGGACGAAGGAGCACGGATCCGAGACCGGATCCACGTGCCTCATCACGGAAGACCCGGCCGAGGCGGTGGCCAACGCCGATGTGGTGTACACCGACACGTGGGCCAGCATGGGCCAGGAAGCCGAGGCGTACGCTCGCAAGGCCGTGTTCCGGCCGTATCAGGTGAACCGCTCGTTGTTTGGCCGAGCGAAGGCCGACGCGCTGTTCATGCACTGCCTGCCGGCCCATCGCGGCGACGAGGTGACCGACGAGGTGATCGACTCGCCCAACTCGGTGGTCTTCCCGGAGGCCGAGAACCGGTTGCACGCGCAGAAAGCCATCATGCTGGAGCTGATGAAGTAGGTCGATTGTGGCACAAACTGCCCTGATCGCCGTCGGCGGGAACTCCCTTATCCGCGCAGGTGAGAAGGGCACCATCACCGAGCAGCTCGCCAACACGCGGCGAACCGCTCAGGCGATCGTCCAGATCATCCGGTTGGGATTTCACGTGGTCGTGACGCACGGAAACGGGCCCCAGGTGGGTGCGGCGTTGCTGCGTTCCGAACGCGCGGCCGACCAGGTGTATACCCACCCGCTCGATGTCTGCGATGCCACGACGCAAGGTGAAATCGGCTACATGCTGCAGCAATCCCTGCACGACGAACTGAGCCGCGCCGGTTTGACGACTCCGGTCGTGACGGTGCTGACACAGGTGGTCGTGTCGGCCACCGACCCCGCCATGGCGCATCCGACCAAGCCGATCGGGCCGTTCTACTCGGCCCGTGAGGCTGACCAGAAACGCCAACAGCTCGGCTGGACGATCGTCGAAGACGCCGCGCGCGGGTTCCGGAGGGTCGTGCCGTCACCCGAACCGCTCGACATCATCGAAGAAGGCGTGATCCGGCGTCTGGTTGATACAGGCGTGCTGGTCATCGCCGTCGGTGGCGGCGGGATTCCAGTCGTGCGCGACGGCCGGGCCCTCTGCGGCGTCGAGGCCGTGGTCGACAAAGACCGCGCGTCGGCGTTGCTGGCGGCGCGGCTGCGGTGCGCCGTATTCATCATCTCGACCGACGCGGATCGTGTGTACCTGAACTTCAAGAAGGCCGATCAGCGGCCGCTTGGCAGGGTGACGGCGGCCGAGGTGGAACAGCACTACCGCGACGGACAGTTTCCGCCAGGCAACATGGGGCCGAAAATCGAGTCGGCGTTACGGTTTCTGCGCGACGGCGGCAGCGAGGTGATCATCACGTCGTACGAACGGTTGCTCGACGCGGTGCGCGGCGAGGCGGGCACGCACATCGTGGGGTAGGACCATATGAAGCTTGACCATGTCATCGAATCCCAGCAGTTCACGCTGCCGCTCCTGGTGGAGCTGTTCGACCGCACGCGCCAGATGGAGCGTGTCGTCGCCCGCGGGGGCACACGTGACTACGCCGGCCGAATCATGGCGTCGCTGTTCTACGAGCCCTCCACGCGCACGCGATTCTCGTTCGAAGCCGCGGTGTACAGGCTGGGGGGCCGGGTGCTGTCAACCGAGCATGCGCGCGTCTTCTCGTCCGAGATCGAGGGCGAGCAACTGGAGGACACGATCCGGATTATCTCGACCTATGCCGACGCGATCGTGCTGCGGCACACCGAAGAGGGCGGCGCGCGCCGCGCCGCCAGGGTGGCGACGGTGCCGGTACTGAACGCGGGCGATGGCGGCGGCGGCCAGCACCCCACGCAGGCGCTGCTCGATCTGTACACCATCTACCGGGAACGGCACGCGCTGGACGGCTTGACCATCGCGATTGTGGGCGATCTGGATGGCGGCCGCACCGCGCGGTCGCTGGCGTACCTGCTGAGCAAGTTCGAACGCGTGAAGATCCACTTTGTCAGCCCGCCGGAAGTGCAAATGCGCCAGGACATTCTGGACCACCTCGATGAACACGACGTCTGGTACGACTTGCGCAGCGACGTGGAATCTATCGCCGGAGAGGTGGACGTCATCTACCAGACCCGCATTCGACCCGATCGCGTCGCCGATCGCGCGGCGCTGGGCCGCTATACGATCGACGCCCGGTTGCTGCACCGGATGAAGCCGGACGCCATGGTGCTGCACCCCCTGCCGCGCACGGTGGAGATCGACAAGGATGTCGACGAAGACCCGCGGGCGTTGTATTTCAAGCAAGCGGCAAACGGTCTGTTCGTGAGAATGGCCCTCCTGACGATGGTCTGGGATCGCGAGTAGGCGACCGCGATGCAAACAGGAGAACGTATGCAGACCGACGCCTCGCACTCGCAGGCATTCATTGACCTCGAGAATCAATACGGAGCCCACAACTACCAGCCACTCGATGTCGTGATCGAGCGCGCAGAGGGCGTGTGGGTGTACGACGTGGACGGCAGGAAGTACCTCGATTGTCTTGCGGCGTACTCGGCCGTGAACCAGGGCCACTGCCATCCGCAGATCATGCAAGCGCTGGTGGACCAGGCCAAGCGTGTCACCCTGACGTCGCGCGCGTTTCGCAACGACCAACTGCCCTTGCTCTGCAAGGATTTGCACGACCTGACCGGCATGGACATGTCGCTGCCGATGAATTCGGGCGCCGAGG
>CAYHRK010000181.1:5904-7388 GCA_964358795.1 uncultured Vicinamibacterales bacterium | reverse complement strand
CGACAGCAACGCGTTGCAGAAGCCCAAGCGTTTCTTCGGCGCCGCGCGCAAGATCGAAAACGGGGGTTCCCTCACCATCGTCGCCACCGCGCTGGTCGACACAGGCTCCCGGATGGACGAGGTGATCTTCGAGGAGTTCAAGGGCACCGGCAACATGGAAATCCATCTCGATCGGAAGCTGACCGACCGGCGGGTGTTCCCGTCGATCGACATCCAGAAGAGCGGCACCCGGAAAGAAGAACTGCTGATCGAGAAAGACGTGCTGAGCAAAGTGTGGGTGTTGCGCAAGGTGCTCGACCCGTTGTCGCCCGTCGATGCCATGGAGTTGTTGCTGGGCAAGATGTCGAAGACCAAAACGAACGCGGAGTTCCTGGCCTCGATGAACCGCTAGAAGCGCCGGCGCTATCACGCAAGACCTTCGAGGGGCAGCGCCGTCGGGCGCTGCCCCTCGTCGTGTGTACGGCTGTCTGCGTATCCCTGCCGCTAGCAGCCCGTGGTGCAAGTGCGTCGCGGTAGAATATCGGGATGGAATACCGCGCATTTGGACGGCTGGGGTGGCAGGTGGCCGAAGTGGGCTTTGGCACCTGGGGCATGGGCGGATGGAGCGGACGAGACGACGAGGCGTCGCGCGCCGCCCTGGTGCGCGGTCTCGAGTTGGGCTGCAACTTCCTCGACACCGCCCGCGCGTACGGCAACGGCCACAGCGAGCAACTGATCGGCGACGTGCTTCGCGATTGGAGAGGCTCGCGGCCCATCATCGCGACGAAGGTGCCACCCAAGAACGGCCGGTGGCCCGCGCGCGCCACCTACCGGCTCGAAGACGTCTTCCCCGCCGACTACATCCGGTGGGCCACCGAGCGGAGCCTGGCCAATCTTGGCGTGGACTGCATCGACCTCCAGCAGTTCCACGTGTGGACCGACGCGTGGGCCAACGACGACCGCTGGCAGCGCGCTATGGCCGATTTGAAAGCCGAAGGGCTCGTCAAGGCGATCGGCATCAGCGTGAACCGCTGGGAACCGACCAATGTCATCAAGGCCTTGCAGAGTGGGCTCATCGATGCGGTGCAAGTGGTCTACAACATCTTCGACCAGGCCCCGGAAGACGAACTGTTCCCGGTGTGCCAGCAACTGGGCGTCGCCGTGATTGCGCGGGTGCCGTTTGATGAAGGCAGCCTGACGGGCACCATGACCGTCGACGACACGTGGCCCGCCCAGGACTGGCGCAATCTTTACTTCACGCCCACGAACCTGCGCGACACGCTGGCTCGCGTGGAGCAGGTGAAGGCCGATCTTCCAGCCGGCATGACGCTTCCCGATCTCGCGCTCCGGTTCATCCTGCACCATTCGGCCGTGAGCACCGTGATTCCGGGCATGCGCAGTCTGCGCCACGTCGATCGGAATCTGGCCGCGTCCGACCGACGCCCTCTTCCGAGCGGTCTTCTGCCAGCGCTGCGCAAGCACCGCTGGGAGCGGACCGCGGACAT
>CAYHRK010000181.1:0-5804 GCA_964358795.1 uncultured Vicinamibacterales bacterium | reverse complement strand
CGAGCGGTCTTCTGCCAGCGCTGCGCAAGCACCGCTGGGAGCGGACCGCGGACATTCCGTAGACAGCCTCTGTGGGCGTCATCGCGCCGGATGTAGCAGGTTCCTATCGTCACCCCCGCGGAAGCGGGGGTCCAGTCCTGGATTCCCGCCTTCTTGGGCGGCCGTAGCCGAAGGCGAAGGCGCCCGCGGGAATGACGGGTCGGCGGTGTTGCATGTGGGGCCGATCGGGCTGGGTTTGGGGATTTAGCACGCGGGCTGCTATACTTGGGGATTCGGACGTACCCAAGGAGCTCGGCAATGAAGGAAGGCATCCACCCGAAGTACTACGAGGTCGAGGTTCGCTGTGCCTGCGGCGCCACGTGGAAAACACGATCGACCAAGCAGGTACTGCACCTCGAAATCTGTTCGAATTGCCACCCGTTCTACACGGGTCGCCAGAAGATTCTGGACACCGAGGGCCGCGTGGAGCGGTTCACGAAGAAGTTCGGCGCCCAGACCGTGGAAGGCCTCAAGAAAGCGGCCGCCACAAAGACAACTGCGAAGAGCACCACCAAGACGAAGAAGCCGGCCACAGGGGCGTCCGCCTAGCGCGGCGCCTCTTCGCCGCCGTCCTTCAGCCTGTTTCTCGCCGGTTCGAGCTTCCTTTCCAGTCTCGCGATGCGGTGCCGCAGGGCCGCGGCCTGGGCCGGGTCCTGCTCGGCTCCGAGCGCGTGTGTCGCGAAGTGCAGCGCGGCTTCCAGGTCTTTCACGCGGTGCTCGTGGTGAATGGCCAGCGCCCGCCGCGCTTCCTGTGTCACATCCTGTGCGGCACCGGTCTCAAGCACGGCGTGCCACGCGTGGGCGGCGTCCGCAAACCGGTGGTGCCGCCGGCGGTGTAGGGCCAGCCGGCGCAGCGCATCGGTCCGAATCTCCGGCTCGACCGCGCGGCTGTCCCACGGAGCGCCCCCAAGGCCGGCCGCCCGCGCGAAGCACGCTTCCGCCTGGCTGGCCCGGCCGATCCGTTCGTAGACCTGACCCAGCGCCAGCGCCTCGTGCGGCGTCGGAATCGCTTCGGGTCCCGCGTCGACCATCCGCATCGCGAGCGCCGTCAGCGCCGCCAGCGACAGCAGATCGAGCCGGTTGTGCTCGAACACGGCGTTGAGCGGCTCCAGATCGCCTGTGCGCAGGTAGTGGAAGTACCTCGACGGGATCTCCGCCCCCGGCACATCGTCGAACCGCACGATACCAAGGATGGCCTGTTCAAGGGATCCCAGTGCGCAACTGGCCCACTCAGAGCGCGAAGACCCGGCACTCCACGGATCGCGCGCGGTGATGGTACCGGCATCCCTTCGGCGCCAAAGCCTTCGGGCCGGGTGCAGCATGTCGAAATGCGGCAGGCTGCCAAATGGCGACTCGAGACGGTGAAACAAGTACCTGGTGTCGACGAGCGGCACGTCAAACGAGGCGCCGTTAAAGGTGACCAGGCCTCCGAACTGCCCGGTGAGGGCGGCCAGACTGACCAGCAGTTCGTGCTCGGCCTCGTATCCGGCGAGAAAGTACTGGCGTGTGTGAAATCCTTCGGCGTCGAAGTACCCGCAGCCGACGAGAAACGCCACGGTTCCGGCGCCGCCGCTCAGCCCGGTGGTTTCCAGATCGAAGAACAGCAGCGGACCCTTGGTGGGCACGCCGGGCCGCTTCCGGTCGTCGGCGAGTCTCGAGCGATGGTCGAAGTCGAGATGCCGGGTCTTGGCCCGAGGCAGGACGCCGGCCGCACGCTGGTCGGCCGCCAGCACGGCCAGCGACGGCAGGCAGCCCTCGATAGCCTCGGCGTAGTGGTGAACAGGCTGGCGGCCGTGCTGCAACACCAGATCGTAGTGCCGCTCGATCACCACGCATCCAGTCGCCGCCTCCACTGCCGGTGGCCGCTCATCGTCTGGCACGTATCGAAGCTCATGCGGCCCGGTGGAAGCCGGGACGTCTCGCTCGTCGAGCGGGCGTACGTCATCTCGCGCAGCGGCCTGAGCAGGATGGCTCCGAAGCAGCTCCCTGACGCGGGACGCCAGCCGGGAAGAGTCACGGGGCATGACGAGATCACGCTTCAGAAGTAGAAAGACGGCGCAGAATCTCCAGCGCCACATCCTTCGCCTTCGCGCCGACATCGCCCAGCGGGCCCACGCACGACGGGCAGCCAGAGTCGCACGGACATTCGGCGATCAGCTCGCGCGTGCGGCCGATCAGGTCGGCGTGCATCCGGAACAGCGGTTCGCTGAATCCAATCCCGCCCGGATAGTTGTCGTAGATGAACACGCGTGGTTCATCCTCGCCTTCCGGCACCGATGCCGCCCAGGTCGAGGCCGGCACGGCCGCCCTGCCGTCTTCGGCGCGCTCGGTGGCTGGCCCAATCGAGACCCCGATGTCGTGGGCATCACACATCAGCAGCAACTGGGCAATCTGGCGAATGGCATACGCCACGCCGACCACGCCGTCGCGCCGATCGTCGGCTGGCCAGCGTAGCGCGGTCATCAGCTCGCGGGGAATCGTCACCCAGTACGACGTGGTGTGCATCTGGCGTTCGGGCAGATCCAGTTCGCCGGATCCGACGTTTTCGTTGCTGTAGAACTTGATTTTCTTGAAGCCGACCACCCGCGACACCACGTGCACGTCGCCGTGCCCCGCCGTCGCATGCGGCCGCTCTCCGGCCGAGTTGAAGGTGTCGAGCACGGTCACACGACTGTAGGTAATGGCGTCGGTGTAGTAGTCGCAGTCGATGTGCCGCACGTAGGCCTTGCGGCCCACAACGTCGAGGTCCTCGACCTGGAAGAGCTTTCCCTCAACGATGTAGATGGCCTTCGGGTGGAGAATCTCGAGCGCGCTGTTGAAATCGGTTTCGCCGATCACCCGGGTGGTGTCGGTCTTGTCCACCACCACGAAGTTGTCTGACGAGATGGTGCGCAGGCTGAGGGCATCGGCCGGATACGACTCGTTGGTCCAATGCCACTGCCCCGCCGCCTGGTCGCCACCGGCCGGCCGGCTGAGGTGAACCAGACCTTCTTCGGCCAGAATCGCCAGGATGTCCTGCACGTTTTCCCTGCCGAACGACTCCCTCGTCGAGAACGGCAACTCGAATGCCGCGCACTTGATGTGGTCGACCAGGATCTGCACGTTGTCGGGGTTGACAAGCGCGTGTTCCGGCGAGGCGTCGAAGAAGTACGACGGATGCCGCACGACAAACTGATCCAGGGGCGCGCTACTGGCCACCAGCACCGCCGCCGAACGGCCGCCACGTCGTCCGGCACGCCCCGATCGCTGCCATGTCGAGGCAATCGTTCCCGGGTACCCCGCCAGCACGGCCACGTCGAGCGCACCGATGTCGATGCCGAGCTCGAGCGCGTTGGTGGACACGACACCGCGAACCGTGCCGTCGCGCAGCCCCTGTTCGATCTCGCGCCGGCGGTGCGGCAGGTAGCCGCCGCGGTATCCCCGGATCACGTCTGAGGCGCCGGGTTCGCCTTCGTGCGCGTCCTTCAGATAGCGGGTGAGGATCTCGGTCGACAGACGGCTTTGCGCGAACACGATCACCTGCAGTCCGCGCTCGAGAAACTCGAGGGCGACCGCGCGCGCCTGCGAAATGTACGAGCGCCTGATGCCGAGCTGCCGATTCACGATGGGGGGGTTCACAAACAGGAAGTACTTCTCGCCGCGCGGGGCTCCGCTGTCGTCAACCAGGTTGAACGGTTGCTCCACCAGGCTCTCGGCCAATTCCAGCGGGTTCGCGATGGTGGCCGACGAGCAGATGAAGGAGGGCGATGACCCGTAGTGCCGGCAGATGCGGCGCAACCGGCGCAGCACGTTCCCGAGGTGGCTGCCGAACACGCCCCGGTAGGCGTGCAATTCGTCGATGACGATGTAGCGGAGATTTTCGAACAGCTTGGCCCAGCGCGGATGGTGCGGAAGGACGCCGGCGTGCAGCATGTCCGGATTGGTCAGCACGACGTGCGCCCGGCCGCGAATCGCGCGTCGCGCATCCTGCGGTGTGTCGCCGTCGTAGGTGAAGACGCACACATCGATGTCCGCCGCGCGCGAGATCTCCTGCGACAGGCGGTCGAGTTCCGCCAGCTGATCCTGAGCCAGCGCCTTGGTCGGGAACAGGTACATCGCCCGGCAGGACTGATCGGCCAGAATGGCGTTCATCACAGGCACGTTGTAGCAGAGCGTCTTGCCAGAGGCCGTCGGCGTGGTGATGACCACATTCCGACCGGCCAGCGCGTGGTCGATGGCGAGGGCCTGGTGGGTGTAGAGCCGCTCGATGCCGCGCCCCCGCAGCGCGGCTTGAAGGCGCGGATCGATGCCCGATGGAAAGTCCTCGTACCGGGCATCGGCGGCAGGCAGCCGCCGAAGGGCGGTCACGAACCCGTCGGGCGCATCCGGGCGATCGGCCAGCACCTGTCCCGGCACCACGCCACGCAAGGCCAGCTCGAGCGCGTGGTCGCGCTGGTCGTCGGACCGTGACCTGTCTGGTAACTGCCGCATGTCGGGCATGGTACTAGGCAGCCCCGTACCGATCAAGAGGCGAAAGGCGAAGAAATAGGGTAATGGGTCAGTTTGAATCTTCCGGCTCGCCGAACGGCATGGGGCTTGTCTCTCTGACCTTCGGCAATACCTTCGGCGCCCGCTTGAAGGTAACGCTTGTCTGGGCGGGCGGCCGATCAATCGTGTTGCCGGTCAACAGGTCTTCCACTGTCAGGATCTGCAACCGCGCGTGCTTACCCCACGGCGAAGCGTAGAAACCAGAACTAGCGCATTCCTTCCGCATCGGTGTCGTCGGCTCCTCCGTGCAGAGTAGAACGCCGATCTCAGCCTTCTCGCGCTCCAACACACCACGCAGATCGCGGAGATGACTGACGGTGACGTGCCCAGCCTTGACCGACAAGATGATCTGCTTCGTCTTCGACGTGTCTCCTTCGTGGAAGAAGATCCGACCATCGATACCCTTGTCTGCGCCTTTCTTTCCTTCGACGGGCCGCGCCCCAACCAGCCCGAGCGCCCACCATTGAAACTGGTAGGGGTCGTCGTGGGCCAATTGGCTGGCGTCTGGGAGGGAGACTGGCTCGCCGACAACTTCGTACTCAGCCGCGATGCCGAAGATGTCGGCGAGGCGATAGCGGATCAGGCTAATCGCAAGGCTCGTGATGTCGATGCCGATCCACTGGCGGTTGAGCTTCTGAGCCGCCGCTATCGTGGTCCCACACCCACAGAACGGGTCGAGCACGAGATCCCCTTCATTCGAGCTGGCGGAGATAATTCGGCTGAGCAAGGTTTCTGGCTTCTGCGTGGGGTAGCCGAGGCGCTCGGCGGCGTTGGCGCTGATGGGCGAGATGTCCGTCCACACGTCTTGGATCGGCTGGCCCTCAAGCTCGTCCACGAACCACTTCAGACGTGGCGTTCCGCCTTCCTTTTCAGGCCAGTAGATGCGCCCAGCCGCGTCGAGCGCATCGAGCTTGTCCTGGACGGTCGCGCCTCCGAGTTTAAGCAACACCATGATCTTGCCTGGAATCGCCCAATGGCGGCCGACGTTGGTAGGATCGATTCCGCGCCAGGGCTTCCCGCTATCGCCGTGTCGCACGCCGGAACCAGTGAGCGTGATTGGCTCGAACGACCGCCCGGTCCCTTCATCGACATTCGCGAAGTGCTTCGCTAAATACGCTGGGTCGTGGGCCGTACGCGAGTTGGACCATACATACGCGCCGCTTCGAGCGTAGAGGAGAACGACGTCATGGACCGGCCCGAATCGCTTGGACGATCCGTGCGCGTGGGTTCGCTTCCAG